>CAYZUJ010000040.1:0-15146 GCA_964481375.1 uncultured Neisseria sp.
TTTCAAAATGTATTAGGTTACTATTTTGAGCTTTAATTGTTGTAAAAATCCCATCGCCCAATAGGAAACCTCGATCTGCTATATTTATAGCATTTGCTGGATCATTTAAATAGTTGCCATTTAAATAAAACATAAGTTGTCTTTATCCTTATTAATTATTGTATTTACCAAAATATTTTATCAATATATTTTTTATTTAAACACTATTTGCACCTTAAATAAGATGATTATACGATAAGTTGTAAAATTAGGTGTGTTTGTAGAAAAATAGGCATTTTTATCTGGATTTTTTTGAAATTACTCTACTTTCCGATACAAAACTTAGAGAAAATCTCTCCTAATAATTCATCTGAGGTATATTCTCCAGTAATCTCTCCTAGTTTTGAGTGAGAATAGCGTAGTTCTTCGGCTAGTATTTCTAGGTTGCTCCAATTTGCAAAAGCATGGTCTATGTGATTAACTGCGGATTTAAGAGCAATTAAATGGCGTGAGCGAGCAATAAATATATTTTGATTAGTATGATTAAAGCCTATTACTTCTAATATAGTATTTCTTAATAAGTCAAGTCCTATATTATTTTTTGCAGATATATAAATATGAATAGATTCATCTATAACTTCTTTTTTAGATATATCATTGGTTAAATCAATTTTATTGTGTATAAATAGTTTGGGTATATGAAAGGGAATATTTTTTAAAATTTCAGTGTCGGCGTTAGTAATACCTTCTGTTTGATCAATTAAAATTAAACATATTTCAGCTATATTAATGGCGTCAAGGGCTTTTTTAATGCCAATTGTTTCAACAATATCAGTAGAATTGCGAATACCGGCAGTATCTATAATATTAAAAGTAATACCATTAATAATAACTTTTTCTTTAATAATATCACGGGTAGTGCCTGCAATATCTGTTACTATAGCAATATCTTCATTAGCTAGGGCATTTAATAAACTTGATTTACCGACATTGGGTCTCCCAATAATTACTAAGTTTGCTCCATTATTTAATAAAACTCCCTGTTTGGTGATATTTAATAATTGATAAATATTTTGTTTTAATGTTTTTAATTTTTCATAAATTTTATGGTTAGCTATGAACTCTATATCTTCCTCGGGAAAATCAAGAGTAGCTTCAATAAACATTCTTAGATTTATTAATTGTTCTTTTATTGTTGAAATATGATGAGAAAATGTGCCTTTTAAAGATTTTATAGCGCTTTTAGCAGCAGCTTCACTATCAGCATTAATTAAATCAATAATACTCTCAGCTTGCAGTAAATCAATTTTATTATTTAAATAAGCTCTCTGACTAAATTCACCAGGTTTAGCTAAACGGCAACCTAATTCTACACATCTATTTAATAGCATTTGTAGTATTATGGGGCTACCATGACCGTTTAGTTCAAGAATATCTTCGCCAGTAAATGAGTTTGGCGATTTAAAAAATATAATTAATCCTGAATCAATAATTTCGTTGTT
The DNA here is from genome assembly GCA_964481375.1 of uncultured Neisseria sp. Classification (GTDB taxonomy): domain Bacteria; phylum Pseudomonadota; class Gammaproteobacteria; order Burkholderiales; family UBA11063; genus Aquella. Next base: position 1,482 of record CAYZUJ010000040.1, read on the forward strand.
TTTATCAAAAAAGTCAGTATAAGATGCTACTCTTGGCTTTAGCTCCAGGGGGTTTCTTATTAATTGTTTAGCAATATTTAATAAATTAGTTCCTGAAATTCTAACTATTCCTATTCCTGAATAACCAGATGCGGTGGCAATTGCTACAATATTATCATTATTCACATAAAAACTTTATAATTAATTAATTGCCATTATTTTATCATAAAAACTTTGGGGGTATTTTTCTAATAGCGAGTTAGGCTTTTTATGCAATTTAATGATATATGTTATAATTAAAGCCTTTTTAGGGTAGTGTGGATTTTATTTGTATAATTGGGTGGTAATGAAGACAAAGAGAAAGTATTTAGTAATTAAAATTATTATTTTTATAATAATTTGTCAATATTCTATAGCTGAGGAATTTTCAGTGCCAGAAAACAAAAGTTTTTCGTTCGACGATTTTTTTAATAAGCCATCACAATACCCAAGCTGTAGCCAGGAAGATTATTATTGGTCTGAACAATCGGGAGTTGATCATGTAGAAATCCCTGCAATAGAATCAAGCAGTGTTGTTTTAAATGCAGATAAAATTACTGCCCAAGAAGGAAAAACTTATTATGCTTTGGGTGATGTTATGGCGTATAACAGCGAGAATACATTATTGGCGGACTGGGTAATTTATGATCAAAAAGTATCGCGCGTTACAGGTGGAGATAATATTAAATTGACACGTGGATATGACATTATGACTGGTAGCTTTGTCGATTATTATATTGATTTAAATAAAGGAACAATAAAGAAAGGCTCTGCATTGCAAAAAGCTACTAATATTTTTGCAAGTGGAGAAGAGATAGACATTTATAATCAAGAAAAATATAAAATTAAAAAAGGGTGTTTGACCTCATGTGATCCTAATAATCCAGCGTGGCATATTCGGGCACAAGAGGCTACATTTGATTATCAAAATAACTTAGGAACTGCACGAGGGGCTGCTTTTTATGCAGAATCAATACCAATAGCTTATTTACCATATTTACAATTTCCCTTAGGCAAAAGGCAGTCTGGATTTATTGTCCCTGTGCTTGGAAAATCAGGGGGTAATTCTGGTTATTATTTAGGGCTTCCTTATTATTGGAATATGGCGCCAAATTATGATATGACCATTACTCCCATATTATATTCTGATTCAGGTTTTATGTTAGCTGATGAGTTTAGGTATTTAACTGAATCTGGTTCTGGGCAAATGTTTACTCAGCAGATGCCTAGTGATTGGAATACCGGACAATATAGATATTATTGGAGTTTAGAAGATAGACATGAGATTCTTAATGATTTGCATGTAGGTTATGATTATAATTCTGTTTCAGATAGTAGTTATTTTAATGATTTTGGAAACTTTATATCTGTAGTTAATAATTATAATCTAGATCAATCGGTATTTGTAAATTATACCCCTACCTGGGGGTTGTTTGGAGTTAAAGCTCAGCAATATCAAACAATACAACCACCTGGTATACCGAAAGTAGCACAGATTTATGCTAAAGCACCAGAAGTAAGATTTAATATTAATCAACAACAGTTAGGTAAGAGTAATTTACAGGCAGGTTTGATTAGTCAGTATACTGATTTTGCAGGTGGTGGGGGTTCATTGCAAGTAGGTCAAAGGGTTGTTGCTTATCCTGATTTAACATTAGTTTTAGAAAATAATTGGGGGTTTTTAAAACCTCGAATTGGTTATAATTATACGCATTATCAATTGGCCCCATTTTTTGGTATACAGAATGATTATTCAACATTTGATAGATCCTTACCCATAGTCACAGTTGATTCAGGATTAATTTTTGAGCGTCCTGCTTCATTTTTTTCTACTAATTATGTTCAGACCATTGAACCCAGATTATATTATGTTTATATTCCTCAAGTTAATCAATCAAATATTCCTATGTTTGATACGGCACCAGCTACTTTTAATATTGATCAATTGTTTCTTGAAAATAGATTTTCAGGGTTTGATAGAATTAATATGGCAAATAATTTAACTATTGGTGCTTCTTCAAAATTAATTAATGATAATAATGGAATAGAAGTAGCTAATTGGGGTATAGCTTATAGATATAAGATTACCCCAGAAAATCAATTTATTTATGGTGATTTTACAAGGTTTCCAGTTCTTTATCAACCTAGACCAGATTTAATTTTAGAGCTTAATAATAAATGGGTGCGTTCAGTTTCAACAAATGCAAGTTTTCAATATGATACAGTATTTGGCAATATTGCTGCTTACGTTTTTAAGTTAAGTTATAATCCTGAGGACTATAAAGTAATAAATGCCAGATTTTCTTATCAGTATAATTTGCCGACATTATTTTATAACTATACCCCAGGGCAGGTAGATGCCCCTCCACCTATATATGAAAATCAATATGCGCTTGATCTATCAGGGCAATGGCCTTTATTTTCAAATCATTGGTTATTAGAGGGTAGAGTAAACTATGATTTTACTATGAATAAGTTCTTAAATTATTTAGGTGGTATTGAATATAATGGGGGTTGTTGGTCGGTGCGTTTTCTTGCCGAAAATTATGCCACTAATATATTTTTAGCAAATAATCAACCTAAATATACAACTACATACATGATTCAATTTACGTTGACTGGATTAACTAACTTAGGTTTTGGAGGGGATCCTATTCGTGAATTAAATATAAATATTCCAGGTTATGTTCCAATAATTAAAAATTCATTAGGATATTAAATTTATGCAAAAAAAAATATTAATTGTTTGTTTGGGGTTAATCCCATTTGTTTTTGCTGATCTTAAGCAAATAGGTGTAGAGAAAAAAATAGATTTAAAAGTTGAATCAGGAAATAAATTAAAAAGCACTAAATCTACAGTAAAAGATATGGATAGAATTGTAGCTTATGTTAATAAAGATGTAATTACTTCTAATCAGGTTAATATGCAGGTTAAGCAGATTTTTATGCAGTTAAATAAAAATAAAGGAATTATACCAAGTGAGGTAGAAGTAAAAAATCAAATATTAGAGCAGCTTATTATGCAGAAAATTCAATTAGATTTAGCAAATAGGCTGGGGATTAAAACTACAGATATTGAAATTACTGATGTAATTAAGAACATAGCAAAAGCGCAACAGCTTGATTTAACTCAATTCATAGAAAAACTTAACAATGAAGGTATTTCTTTTGATACATTTAGGCAGCAAATTAGAACCCAAGTTTTAATTGATAAATTAAAACAAAGGGAAGTTGATGCAAGGATTGTTGTTAATGATGATGAGGTTAATCGAGTATTAAATAGCGAAGCATATAAAAACCGTGTAGACTATGAGTTATCAGATATTATTATTAGTATTCCTGAGCAAAACCAAGCAGTAGAAGTTGAGAAAAAACAAAAATTAGCAAATCAGGCGTATCTTGAATTAAAAAATGGAGTTCCTTTTGAAGAAGTTGCGGCAAAATATTCTGTAGCACCTAACGCACTGAATGGGGGGAAAATTGGTTGGAAAAGTAATACTGCATTACCTCCAGTTATTTCTGATGAGCTTAAAGATTTGAAAAGTGGAGATTACACAAAAGTAATTAGGGTTCCTGTTGGTTTTTTTATTTTTAAAATTAATAATATTAGAAAGCATGGGATGCCCCAAATTGTGCGTCAATATCATGTTAGGCATATTTTGATAAGAGTTAATGAAACTACTGATGAAAATGAGGCGCAAAACAAAATATTAGAAATTAAGAAAAAACTTGATCAAGATATAAATCAGCCAGAAAAATTAAATGAAGATTTTATAAAACTAGCTAAATATTCAGAGGACACAAGTAGTATAAATGGTGGTGATATAGGATGGGTATCTAAGGGCGATACTGTTCCTGCATTTGAAAAGGCTATAATTAACACGCCAACTGGAAAAATTAGCGATATAATTAGAACTCCATTTGGTTGGCATATTTTAGAAGTATTAGGTGTAAGAGATTCAAATTTAACTAATGATAAAGAAAGAGCAGATATTAGGCAAGATATCAGAGAGAGCAAGGGAGCGTTACTTTATACTCAATGGTTGAGAGATATTAGAGAAATGGCATATGTTAAAATAAATGATAATTAGCTATGAAAAAAATAGTATTAGTAACATCAGGTGACCCAAGTGGAGTGGGACCTGATATATGTTTAGATTTAGCAAATAATCAATTTAGCGATGATTATGAAGTAGTTATTTTAGGTGATATAGAGTTATTACAGGATCGTGCTAAATTATTAAAAAAAAAAATAAATTTTATAGAACTGGATAAATATAGTCTTATTAATTTAAAAAATGATAATTTTTATTATAATAAAAAAAACAAAAGTTTATTAGTTTATAACATAGTTTGTGAGAATAGGAATTGTATTGGTGTTTTAGAAGTAGCTAATAGTAGTTATGTTATCGAAATATTAAATACTGCAATAGATTTTTGTAAAGAGCAATTAAGTAATATAATTGTAACAGCACCAATAAGTAAAGAAGTTATTAATCGGTTTGGTATTAATTTTTTAGGGCATACAGAATATTTAGCAAAAGAATTTAATATTCCCAAAGTAGTTATGATGTTGGCAAATAAGTTTATGAATGTTGCTTTGCTAACAACTCATATCCCTATAAAAGATGTATCTAATTTAGTCACAAAAGATAATTTAAATACAACGATAGATATAATTTTAAAGGTATTTCAAAGTCAATATAAAATTTTAACACCAAAAATAGCAGTGTGTGGCTTAAATCCTCATGCAGGAGAAAATGGTTATATTGGTGAGGAAGAGATTAAAATAATAAATCCTGTAATTAGTGATTGGCAGAAGAAGGGTTATAATGTTTCAGGTAGTTATTCTGCAGATACAATTTTTAATAAAGCATTAGAGTTTGATGTTATTTTAGCAATGTATCATGATCAAGGATTACCAGTTTTAAAATATTCTGATTTTAAAGGTGGGGTAAATGTTACACTGGGTTTACCTATTATACGAACTTCAGTTGACCATGGGATAGCGTTAAGTTTAGCAGGAACTGGTCTGGCTAGTAGTAAAAGTTTAGTTAGCGCAATTGAATTTGCAATAAATAAAGATTTTAAGTGAAAGAGTTATTGTGAAAAAAAATGCTATTTATGCACAATCTGGTGGAGTAACTGCTGTAATTAATGCTTCAGCTTGTGGGGTTATTACAACTTGTAGAGATAGTGAAAAAATAGAAGTTCTTTATGCTGCCCAAAATGGGATTTTAGGTATTTTAAATGAAAATTTAATTGATACTAGTTTTGAAACTAAAGAAGATATTGCACTTTTGCGTTATACTCCAGGGGGAGCGTTTGGTTCATGTAGATATAAATTAAAAAATTTAGAGCAAAATCGTAAGGAGTATGAACGTTTAATAGAGGTTTTTTCGGCATATAATATTGGTTATTTTTTTTATAATGGTGGTAATGATTCAGCAGATACTTGTTTAAAAGTCTCTCTAATTGCACAAGAGCTTAATTATCCCATAAATGCAATTCATATACCAAAAACCATAGATAATGATTTGGTGGTGACTGATAATTGTCCCGGTTATGGTTCAGTTGCAAAATATGTGGCAACTTCAATTTTAGAAGCTGGTTTTGATTTGAATTCTATGTTTGCTACTTCAACAAAAGTGTTTATTTTAGAAGTAATGGGGAGAAATGCAGGTTGGATTGTTGCTAGTTGTGGATTAGCAAGTAAAGAAATAGGACAACCTCCCCACATAATTTTATTTCCTGAAATTCAGTTTGATTTAAAAAGGTTTTTAAAAAAAGTTTTAGATACTGTGAGTAAATATGGCTATTGCGTAATAGCTGTTTCTGAAGGAATAAAAATTCAAGAAAGTGACATAATTGATAATTTAAGGGGGGTGGATGCATTTGGTCATCGGCAATTAGGTGGTATTAGTGCGACACTAGCTAATATTATTTCTAATGAATTAAAACTAAAATGCCATTTTGCTATTGCTGATTATTTACAGCGTTCAGCTAGACATCTTGCTTCAAGAACAGATATAGATCAAGCTTATTATTTAGGAGCTGTGGCAGTTAAATTGGCATTAAATAAACATAATGCAATTATGCCATATATTAAGCGTATCTCTCAAGAGCCGTATTTATGGGAAATAGATTATGTACATCTAAATGAAGTGGCAAATAAAGAAAAATTTCTGCCAAGAGATTTTATTGATGAAGAGGGGTTTCATATTACTAAAAAATGTAGAGAGTATATTGAACCTTTAATTAGGGGGGAAGATTATCCGCTGTATGTTAATGGACTTCCTCATTATGTAAAATTAAAAAATCAACTAGTTGTAAAAAAATTATTTGAATTTTCTAGTGTTGTTTAAAAGAGAATATATATTTTGAGTAAAAACATTACACTTGCAATTACTGGAGCTAGTGGTATTCCAATAGCTTTTACATTATTGCAGCAATTATTAAAAAATAATTGCTTGGTTCATTTAGTCATATCAAATAGTGGTATAATTACAGTAAAACAAGAGACAGAAATTAGTTTATCGTCTAATCCTAATACTGTTAAGGATATACTAATTAAAGAACTGCAATTAGAAAATGTAAATAACTTATTTGTTTATTCTAATAATGATTGGTATGCACCGATGGCATCTGGTTCTAGTGTAAGTGAGGCAATGGTTATTTGCCCATGTTCTATGGCAACATTAGGTAAAATAGCATCTGGAATTAGTGAGGATTTACTAGTTAGGGCAGCTGATGTTATAATAAAAGAGCGTAAAAACCTTTTATTAATTCCTCGAGAAACACCTTTTTCTGCAATACATTTAGAGAATATGTTAAAACTCTCAAGACTGGGCGTTAGTATTATACCGCCGGTATTAGAATTTTATACACATCCTAAAACCTTAGGAGATATGATTGATTTTATAGTTAGTCGAATTTTAGATCAACTAGGAATTAAAAATGATTTAATTTCTAGATGGTCAAGTAAATAATATTTTGAAAGATTTAACATGAACAATATTTTAGAAATAATTAAAGAACAAGTAGAAACAAATAAGGTTGTTCTTTATATGAAAGGCACAGCAAAATTTCCTATGTGTGGTTTTTCTGGGCGGGCTCTTAAACTTTTATCTTTATGTAAAGTTTCTGATTTTTTAGCTGTAAATATATTAGAAGATGAGGAAATGAGACAGGGAATTAAAGAATATTCAAACTGGCCTACTATACCGCAATTATATGTAAATGGCGAATTTATAGGTGGGTCAGATATTATGGCAGAGATGTATGAGAGTGGAGAATTACAAAAGTTATTATCTACTGTTAAATAAAAATTTAAATATTTATATTTTTAAAAATTAAATTGATGAATGAATTTTTAACTCTTGAACAAATAAAGCAAATTGAAATTGAGGCATTAAATAAAAAACTAAATTTAATTGATTTAGCCGGCAATGCTATTTTTACTTGGATAAAAAATAATTTTTCTGTTTCAAGTAAGATAATTATTTTAGTTGGTGCTGGTAATAATGGTTCAGATGTCTTAAGTAGTGCCATAAATCTTTTAAAAAACAGTTTTTTGGTTGCTGTTTTACCTGTTATGCAAGAAGTAAATGATAATTCAAAAAGCCTTTTAGAAATATTCAAAAATCATAATGGTATTATTTTAAATGAAATACCTGAAAATTTTGATAATTATGATGTAATTATTGATGCAATTCTAGGAATTAGAATTAATAAAGATATTGATGCTAATCTTAAAATAATCATAAATAAAATTAATGCAATAGAAACTGAAAAATTTGTTTTAGCTATAGATACGCCTACAGGATTAAATCCATTTACGGGAGAAGTTTATAGTATAGCTGTTAAAGCCAATCAAACCATTACTTTTATAAGCGATAAACCAGGTTTTTATACTGGAGAAGCTATAGATATTGTTGGAAAAGTTATTGTCAGTCCATTATTAAATATAAAAGATTATAAATTAAATAAAAGTGGTACAACAATTCAAATTAATAATCTTGCTTCAATAAATTATAAAGCACTTGTTCGTAAAAAACAAAATGCCAGCAAAGGCGATTTTGGTACTGTGGCTATGATTGGTGGTAATAAAGGTATGAATGGAGCTTTATGTCTGGCTGGTCAAAGTGCCATGTTATTAGGTAGTGGCAAGGTTGTATTAGGTTTTATTGATAAGGAATTTGTTGTTGATAATTTTATGCCAGAGCTAATGACTAAAACTATAGATGATATTCTTAATAATTTGGATCAATTTACAGTTTTGGTAGTTGGGCCTGGGCTAGGAACTGGTTCAGAAGCCATTGCAATTATTGATAAAGTTTTAGCACAAAAATTAAATTTAAAAGTAATTTTTGATGCTGATGCTTTGAATATCTTATCTTCAAATGTAGAACTTTTGCAAAAGTTTTCTTTATTATCTAATAAAGTTATTACACCACATCCAAAAGAAGCAGCACGTTTATTAGGTACTACTACAAAAGAAATTCAACATAATAGATTTTTATCAGTAACTCAATTATATAATAAACTTAACACTATAACTTTGTTAAAAGGTGCAGGCTCTCTAATTAAAAATAAAGATACTATTTATATTAATCGTTCAGGCAATGTAGCTTTATCTGCTGCAGGGGAAGGAGATACTTTATGTGGGATTATAGCAGCCTTTGCTTGTAATTTAGATTTAATAGACGCCCTTAAATTTGCTGTATATATTCATGGGTTAGCTGCTGATAATCTAAGCCAATTGTTGCATGGATATAACGGTATTTTAGCTTCGGAAATTGCTTATGAAGCTAGACAATTATTAAATAATATTATTTATCTTTAAACTACGTTATTTATTTTCCTAATATAAAAACCACTTCTTGTTTATGAATATTAGGTATATTTTTTAAATTTTTCCAATCTTTTATTTCTTTACTGATAATATTTTCGTTTTTACTCATTAAATTAATTGCAATACTTAAAGTAATATTAGGTGATAGAGTTTTTATTAGGATATCTAATAATTGCTGATTTCGAAATGGGGTTTCAATTATAATTTGACTTTGGTTATATTTTATAACAAGTTCTTGTAGAATATTTAACTTTTCAATTTTGGCAACTTGTTCTATTGGTAAATAGCCATTAAAAGCAAAAGATTGCCCGTTAACTCCGCTAGCCATTAATGCTAATAAAATAGAGCTTGGCCCAACTAGAGGAATGACTGTGATGCCATGTTTATGGGCTAATTTAATTATTTGACTACCAGGGTCAGCAATGGCAGGAATTCCGCAATCAGAAATAAGACCTACATCATACCCATCTAATAAAGGCTGCATTAGCTTTGAGAGATTTTGGTTATGTTTATTTAATTCTTGAATTTTAAGATCTTGCAATGATGAATTTAAGCCTAATTGTTTTAAATGTTGGCGGGCAATTTTTGCTGTTTCTACAATAAAATATTGTAAATGTTGAATCATTAATAATTGTTCTGGTAATAAAACATTATTATCAATATTAGGTGAAATAGCAGTTGGGATTAAATATAGTTTTGTCATGTAGTTTATTAAAAATAAATGAATAATAGTTATTATAGCATTTTATGTTTATGTGTTTAGATAATTTACAGTACAATAAACCTCTTTCTAAACTTAAATACTAAGTGAGAGGTTTATTGTTAAACTTTTAAAAATCAATTATTTAATCATTTTATAATTATATTATTTGGAGAAGCTTCTGTTTTAATACTTGCTGGAAATAAAACAGTTAATTGTCCATTAGTACTATTAATACTATACATACTTACTGTATTGTCATTACCATTTGTAACATACAAATATTTTTCAGTAGGGTCAATTGCTATTGCAGTAGGATTATTACCAGTGATAACAGTAGCTGGCGATAATGGAAATAGTTGCCCGTTTGCAAGAGCAACACTATACATTGATATAGTATTATTTGGTGAGGCATTTACAACATAAAAATATTTTCCAGAAGGTGTTATTGCAAATACAGAAGGATTACTTACATTAACAGTGAATGTTGCAGATAGTACACCAGTTGCAGGGTCTATATTATATATTGAAATATTATTAGAGTTTTTATTAGAAACATAAGCACGATATCCAAAAGGGTCAACTGCTATGGTATAAGGACCGCTTCCTGTAGCGATGGTAGCGGGGGATAATGGGACTAATTGCCCATTTATAATATTTATACTAAACATTAAAACAGTCTGATTAACATAATCTATAACATAAGCAAGAGTTCCCGAAGGAGAAATTGTCATTGCAAGAGGAAAAGAAGCAGGGACAGATGCTGGATTCGACGCGGTTAATTGTCCTGTAGAAGAATTTGTTTGGAATATATAAATGTTCCCATTGCATGGAACATAAACAAAGGCATCCGAAGGAGTAATTGCTACTGTATAACAAGTGGAGGATACTGGAATAAATGGTGGATATAATGCAGTTAACTGCCCAGTAGTCTTGTTTCTACCATACATATATATGTTATTTCCATTTACCGCATATGCATAATTACCAGAATTAGTAATTACCATTGATTTAGGACTATTTCCAGTAGCAATAATTGGTGGAGATAGTGCTGCTAATTGTCCAATACTGCTATTTATACTATACATTGACATAGATGCACCAACACCATTTACAACATATGCAAAAAAACCATTAGCACTAGCGCCCACTGTTAAATTAGTTGACCCTGATATTTGTAATGCCATAGCTTGAGCTATTATTGTTGTGGAACCTTCTTTAATGGCGGTGGCTAGTCCATTGCTACCAACAACATTACTAATTGTAGCGACTCCTGTTTGTGATGAGCTCCAAGTTACTTCATTTGTGATATCTTCTGTACTGCCATCTGAGTACCCACCAGTTGCTGTAAATTGCTCTGTGTCTCCTACAATTGTAAATGGATTAGTTGGAGTTATTGTAATTGATTGTAATATTGCATTACTTACGCTTACTGAAGCTGGTGAAGATGTTATACCATTTAAACTTGCAGTAATAGTTGTATTACCAGCACTAACACCTTTAACAACAACATCTTCAGTATTAAGACCTGGTGGCTGTGATAAGTAATCAATTGTAGCAATATTTAAATTAGCAGACTGCCAAAATGCCTCCATAGAAATATCTTCACTACTGCCATCAGAATATACTCCTGTAGCAGTAACTACTTCAAAATTCCCAACATGTGTATTTATAATGCTTGGCGTTACTGTAATTGATTGTAATGAGGCAGTACTCACAGTTACTGCTACTGGTAAAGATGTTATACCATTTAAACTTGCAGTAATAGTTGTATTACCAGCTCTAACACCTTTAACAACAACATTTTCTATAATAAAATCTGGTGGCTGTGGTATGTAATCAATTATAGCGATATTAGAATTAGCAGATTGCCAAAGTGCTTCTATAGAAACATCTTCACTACTGCCATCAGAATATAATCCTGTAGCGGTAACTACTTCAAAATTTCCAACATGTGTATTTATAATATTTGGCGTTACTGTAATTGATTTTAGTAGAGCAGAACTTACACTAACCTCAGTTTCCGAAGATACACTACCTAAACTTGCAATAATAGCCGTAGTACCAGCAGAAACTCCTTTAACACAAAATGGACTATCAATAATTGCAGGACACTCAGTAATTAAAGCAATAGCAGGACTAATAGATTTCCAGGAAGCCTCTAATGTAATATCTTCACTACTGCCATCAGAATATAATCCTGTAGCAGTAACTATTTCAAAATTTCCAACATGCGTATTTATAATACTTGGCGTTATTTGAATTGATTGTAATACCGCTGATTTTACTTGTACTGTAGCCGATCCTGTTACACCATTTAAACTTGCATTAATAGTTGTAGTCCCAGGACTAACGCCTTTAACACAAAAGGGATTATCAATATTTTCTGCTGGACATGAGTCAATCTGAGCAATATTAGGATTGTTTGACTGCCAAAATGATTCAAGAGTAATGTCTTCAGTGCTTCCATCGAAATATAATGCTTTTGCAGAAAGTACTGCATAATTATTAATGTGTATATTTATTGGATTTGGTGTAATTGAAATAGATTTTATAGAGCTATCATTTACATTTACTATAGATGATCCTGTTACACCATTTAAACTTGCAGTAATATTCGTAGTGCCGGCATTAATTGCTGTAACACATAATGAATTATCAATGGTTACTGGGCATGCTCCAATTTTAGCAATATTGGAGTTCTCAGTTTGCCAAGATGCTTCAAGAGTGATATCTCGGAGATTTCCGTCAGAAGCTACTCCTACAGCAGTAATTATAGTAATATTTCCAATATGGGTATCTATTTGAACCGGATTAATAATTATCGATTTAATAGCGGACTGCTGCTGATGAGTAGAACTTCTACTGCACCCTATTTGATACAAACATAATAAGAGAAAAAAAATAAAATAAAATAATTTTTGTGATTTATATGAGATTTTATTTATAATCAAGATATTTTCCTTAGAATAGTTTTATAAAATGCTTTATTGTCTTATCAAAAGGAAATAATAAATTATTAGTTTATCATTATTATACAAGTATAGCTAATAAAAGTCAATTAAAATTAGCAAAAATATCTTAATCTTTAAGGGTGAAATTAATTGGAGTTTGATCAATAGACATCTTTCGTAACAATAGAGCTCTTTCGGAACTATAATATATAAAATAGTTTAAACTATATCCCTGCTAAATATTAAGGGATATAAGTCTAATGAAATATGTAACATTAAAAAAAGTAAATGATGCAGTATTTAGAAGATCTACAGGAGTAAAAAGGAAAACTTTTGAAGTCAGGCTTAACTTATTAGAAGTAGCTTATAAAAAGAAGAAAGCAACAGGTGGCAGTAAAAGTAAGCTCAGTGTAGCTGAAATGCTATTGATGGCGTTAAAGTACCTACGTGAATATCGAACATATCTCCAAATAGGTTTAAATTATGGAGTTAGTGAAAGTACAGCTTATAAACATATAGTGTGGGTAGAAAATATATTAGTAAAGAGCAAAGAATTTGCTTTTCCTAGTAAAAAAGAACTTTACAATAATAATGATATTATTTTAATTGATGTTACAGAAAGCCCAGTAGAGCGACCTAAAAAAAAGACAGAAACAGTTTTACTCGGGAAAGAATAAGCGACACACCATAAAGACTCAAGTAATAGTAAACAAACGAACTAAGCAAATAATCTGCACAAATTTTGCTAAAGGTAGAAAACATGACTATAGAGTGTTTAAAGAATCAAAAACTAGAATTAATAGTATGAGTTCTGTTGTTGTAGATTCTGGATATCAAGGATTGCAGAAACTCCATGTAAATACAGAATTACCTAAAAAGAAAACAAAGAAAAATAGTGCACTTGCTTCTAAACGTGTACTGAATGAAAATGTTATTGGTGTGGTTAAAAGATTTAGGATCATAGCCGATAAATATCGTAATAGAAGAAAAAGATTTCATTTACGATTCAACTTAATTGCAGGGATTTACAATTTTGAGTTAAATTTGTAGGTTACGAAAGAGGTCTATTATAGTATTGTTAATGTGTACTAATTCAAACTTTATCTGACAATCACCATTTAACTGACAGTTTCTGTAAG
>CAYZUJ010000041.1:0-14916 GCA_964481375.1 uncultured Neisseria sp.
GTTACTCCTAATTTGATAAATTATAAAATTTTTGTAAAAAATAACCCCCAAAAATTTAGTCGAAAATCTATATATTTCAAGTAAAACCTATAAATTTTTTTTCTTGATTTTATTAAAATATATTTTTAATTTTATTTTTAAAATCAATTTATAAATATTTCTTTTTCTAAATTTTCTTCAAAAAATTCTTAACATAAAATTTCCTGAATTATTTTTTAATTTATTTTTATTTTAAATTGTCATATTTAATGTGTATGTAATTTAATAAAAATAAAAAACTAACAAAATAAAAATTAAACAATGAATTCAAAAACTTATTTTTTTAGAAAACAGCAATTTGGGACAAAATTGTCACTATGAATTTGGTTTATTATTAAGTAGAATCTCGGCTTATAATAAATTTAAAAAAGGAAAAATTCATAATGAATAATATAAATGGCAAAAATCTGATTAATAGTTATGTTAATTATGAAAATAAAGAAAATGATAAGCAGGCAATCAATACAACTAAAGTACGTGAATTAGAACCTTTTCCAGAATTTAAAGAATTACCAGAAAAAGAATCAAAATTTAAAAATAAATCATGTGTAGCAGATTTATCATCAAAAAAATCAGAATTTTTTGAAAATCACTCTAAAAATAAAAAAAATATAGATAATTTTAGTACGCCAGTTCAAAAAAAGACTGAAAAACTGACTAGCTTCACTGATAATAAACATCGAAAAATTAAAATTAAATTAGATTCAAAAATTGATTTAGATTATGAAACAAGACCAAGTATAATTTTTAATATAGAAAATACTAAGTCAGCTAAGTCTTTAAGTTTTTCTTTTCATCATGTTATAGATTATAAAACAATAGGAATGATTTTAAATATTGTTTTAAATAGTAAGCATGTAGAAGGTGATAAAAAAATTGAATTTTTAAATAATATTTATGAAAACTTAAATAAAAATAAAGATTTAGTGAAAATTTGCCCTGAACGCCCTGATAAATCATTAATAATATTTAAATCAATAGCTGATTTAGGGTTTATCAGCGATTCACCAAGCATTAAAGGAGTATTAAATAACATATTATTATATTTTCATGGTATAGGATTTATTGGTCCAGCTGAACATTATAGGCCTGAACCATTACAAGCAAAAAATGGCTTTGATCGATTTGGAAAAGGTTTTTTTAGTTCAGATGATTATTCTAAATTGAAAAATTTACAAAGAAAATCTGAGTTATTAAAAAAAGAACCAGATATTATTAATAACTCAACCTTTATTAAAGAAATGTTTGAAATATTATTAAGTCTTTCTAAACTTGGATTAAATAAATATAATGAAGATCAATGGTATATAGAAGAAATAAGTGGAAGATTTTATGTACTTCCAATAATAATTCAAAATGAATCGGAGTTAAAAGAATATTTAGAAACAATAAAAATAATAGATGATTTAAAACAAGAAACTGAAAATATAAGGTTAGAAATAACCAAAATTAATGTATCAGAAAAAAATCCTGTTAAAACTAAGGGAAAATTTGCAATTGATTTTATTAATGAATTTATTTATAAAGACGAAACATTAAAAAAAGAATTTAAAGTCTTTTATGGAAAACATGAAGATAAGCTTTCTAATTTTATGAAAATATGTAAAGATGAAGAAATAAAAGAAAAATATGATACAGCTTTACATGAGTTTAGTAATGATGTAGGTGGTAAATTAGCTATAGAGCTAAAAACAAAAAATGATTTATTAGCTTCATGGAATAATAAGTTAAAAATAATTGAGAATAAGGTTGCAAAATTTGCGCAAATGACACCTGAAACACCTGTAAAGAAAAAAGTTGGTTTGAAATTTGTTCCTTATAAAATCTAAAAAAGAAAATAAATAAGCTTTATATAAAGCTTATTTATTTTTATCAATTTCTTAAATATACTATTGATATAGCTTACTAATTTCTTGTGCTCTATGGTAAGCTGCATTTTCTGCTTCATCAACAATCTTTTTAAGGTTATATTTTTCAAAGATATTTATAGCTTGTTCAGTAGTTCCTTTTTTAGAGGTAATATTTGAGCGTAATTGTTGTAATGACAATTGAGGATTATTTTCTATTAATCCTAAGCTACCTTTCACTACCTGTAATACCATTTCTATGGCTTCATCTTTATTAAAACCAATATTAATAGTACTATCTATCATGCTTTCAATAAAATATAAGAGATAAGCTGGTGCACTACCAGCTGTTGCTGTAATTTTATTTATAGAATCTTCGTCATTAAAAATATATGTTTTACCAATGTAGTTGAAAATATTTTTAATGACTTCTTTTTGAGAGTTATTAATATTTGGTGTAAAATAAACTCCACTAACACCAAGCCCAATAGATGCTGGAGTATTAGGCATAACTCGTGCAATTTTATTATTATTTAGCCATGCATTTAAAGTGTTAGTACTAATTCCGGTCATTACAGAAATTATAGGGCTATTAGTAATTAAATTTGCAATATCCAAACAAGTTTTTTGTGCATCTTGGGGTTTTACAGCAAAAATTATTAAGGTATCAGCTGTAGTTGAAAATTCAAGAGTTGGGGCAAAATGAATTGAAGGATATTCTTTTTTTAATTTATTTAGTTTTTCAATATTTTTTTGAATTACAATAATTTCAGAATTAGAATTTACCAGTTTAGATAGCATGGCTTGTGCCATATTGCCACCACCGATAAAAATAAGCTTATTCACAATTATATTTTTTCCTTAAAATTTTATTGTGCTTCTAGACTAGCTAATGCAGTTACATTAACAATACGTCTTACAGATGAAATTGGGCTAATTATATGTGCTGGTTTTTTAATTCCCATTAAGATTGGTCCAACAGTTACGCCGTCAGAACTTGAAACTCTTAATAAATTATAGGAGATATTAGCGGCTTCAATGTTAGGCATAACTAATAAATTAGCAGGTCCTTTAAGAGAAGAGTCTGGCATTACTTGCTTACGAACGTTAGGCATTAGAGCAGAATCTCCATGCATTTCGCCGTCAATTTCTAAGTTAGGCATTTTTTCTTTTATTAGTTTTAAAACTTTACGCATTTTCTCGGCACTTTCACTTAACATATCACTCCCAAAACTACTGTGAGAAAGTAGAGCTACTCTAGGGGTGATGCCAAAACGTTTTATAGTATTAACTGCCATTATAGTAATAAAGCAAAGTTCTTCAGCTGTGGGATTGCGATTGACAAAAGTATCTGCAATAAAAAGATTGCCTGTTGGTAAAATTAATGCATTCATAGCACCTGCAATTTTTTCAGGATTATTAAAACCAATAACATCTTTAATGATATTATAATGCTCATGATATTTACCAAAAGTACCGCAAATCATAGCATCAGCAGCCCCTTTTTGAAGAGTTAGTGCTCCAATTAGGGTTGTATTACGCGTAACTTCACGTTTGGCAGATTCTGGAGATATACCCTTTCGTTTCATTAAATCATAATACATCCCCCATGTTTCTTTAAAACGAGGATCGTTTTCATTATTTATAATTGCAAAATGTTTATCTGGTATAATTCTTAATCCTAAATTTTTGATTCGTTTTTCAATAACAAAAGGTCTACCAATTAGGGTTATTTGAGCTAAATTTTGATCTATAATATCTTGAGTAGCTCTAAGCACTCTTTCATCTTCCCCTTCACATAAAATAACGTGTTTAGGATTTTTACGTGCAGAAGTAAATACTGGACGCATAAACATATTAGATTTATAAATGTATTGGTTCAAATGGGTTAGATATGTTTCCATATCTTTAATTGGTCTAGTTGCAACTCCTGAATCCATAGCGGCTTTTGCTACAGCTGGTGCTATAACTCGAATAAGTCTAGGGTCTAGAGGTTTAGGAATTAAATATTCTCGTCCGAATTGTAATTCTTGACCGCCATAAGCATTTGCTACTAATTCACTAGGTTCTTGAGTTGCTAATTCAGCAATAGCATGAACAGTAGCTATTTTCATAGATTCATTAATAACAGTAGCACCAACATCTAATGTTCCGCGAAAAATGTAGGGAAAGCAAAGGGCATTATTTACTTGATTAGGAAAATCGCTACGCCCTGTTGCGATAACAGCATCAGGTCTTACTTCTTTTACTAAATTTGGCATGATTTCTGGAGTAGGGTTAGCCAGAGCAAATACTAAAGGGTTTTTTGCCATTTTAATAATCATTTCTTGATTTGCAGTGTTAGGACCAGAAACTCCTAAGAAAATATCTGCATTTTCCATTGCATCAAGAAGACTGCGATAGTTAGTTTTTTGACAATAAGCTTTTTTAGTTGGATCTAATTTATCATCACGTCCTTCATAAATCACACCTTTAGAATCACAAACAAAAATATTATTTTTATTTGCTCCTAAAGCAACTAGTAAATTTAAACAGGCAATAGCAGCAGCTCCTGCTCCTGATACGACAATTTTTACTTGTGAAATTTGTTTTTCGACAATTTTTAAGCCATTTATAATTCCTGCAGCTACTACAATTGCAGTTCCATGTTGATCATCATGAAATACCGGAATATTCATTCTTTCTTGTAGTTTCTGTTCAATTTGAAAGCATTCTGGGGCTTTTATATCTTCAAGATTTATTCCGCCAAATGTTGGTTCTAACATAGCAATTGCATCAACAAATTTATCAATATTTGTTTCATTAACTTCAATATCAAATACATCAATGCCTGCAAATTTTTTAAATAGTATAGCTTTGCCTTCCATGACAGGTTTTCCTGCTAAGGCACCAATATTGCCTAAGCCAAGAACAGCAGTTCCGTTGGTAATTACTGCTACTAAATTACCTTTATTTGTATAATCATATGCAGTTAAAGGGTTTTTTTCAATTTCGAGGCAAGGAGCAGCGCCTCCTGGTGTATAAGCTAGAGAAAGGTCTTGTTGGGTTGCAACAGGCTTTGTCGGTACTACTTGAGTTTTCCCCGGTATAGGTTTATGGTGGTACTCTAACGCATCTTTAACCAATTGATCGTTTAAATTAAACTTCTCTGACATTAAAACACTCCTAAAAGTAGAAAACTAATAATATAACTAAATATTATACTATTTTTGTTATAATACAGTAAGAAGTTTTAAATTGGTATTAAATATGCGGGTTTTAGGAATTGATCCTGGTCTTAGAAATACCGGCTTTGGTATAATTGATATTAATGAAAACAAACCTATTTATGTTACATCAGGTATTATTGCTACACAAAGTAATGAAAGTTTACCTTTAAGATTAAAAGGTATTTTGAATGGTATAAGGGATATCGTTAATGACAATAAGCCTGATATAGTTAGTATAGAAAAAGTATTTTTTAATGTTAATCCTAAATCAACTTTATTATTGGGTCAAGCAAGAGGTGTGTGTATTGCTGCTTGTGTTCTTCATGAACTTGAGGTTTTTGAATATACTGCTTTGCAGGTTAAACAATCTGTTGTAGGTTATGGACATGCAAGCAAAGAACAAGTTAGTAAAATGATAAAATGTTTATTAAATCTTAATGGTGAACCAAAAAAAGATGCAGCTGATGCATTAGCTTTGGCAATAGCGCATATTCATTATGCTAAAACTTGTCAAATTTTTAATATGTTTACTGTAAAAAATGGTAGATTAATCGGCTAAGAATCTATTAACTACTTTTTTGACAATCGATTCATTAGGCTGTAAATTCCCTATTTCTTGAAAAGTTACTTCTGCAACTACTTTATAGTCAATATTTAAGCTAAAATGTTTTTTTAATAAAAATTGACTATATCTAATTGCTCTATCAATTAATTTAAAATTGGTAGGGTTTAAGGATAACATTAGATTATCTTCAAAATTCCCTACTCTACCCATCATTATAGTAGAATGAGCATTTAAACAGAGTTTATAGATTAAAGAAGCTTGTAATAGATTTTGCTGACTAACTTGAAACTCAGCGCTTATATTATCTAACTGAATTTTTAAGATATTATTTTTTATTTGCCAAACTTCTTTATGCTGAATAGCAGGTAAATAATTTGATATAGCACGAAGACTATCTTTAGATAAATCAAAACCTTCAATATAACTAAATGTAGTTTTAGGAAAATTTTTCCAATTCAAACATATGGGGTCTTGACCTAGTAAAAATTTCCACGCTTCTTTTGAGTTTTTAATATTAGTTAAACTTAAATAAAATGGACTAAACATCTGATTATCTTCATTATTATTTTCAAAAGGTGGTAAATTAAAAGTGGGTGAACGTTCAGTTAAATCAGCTAATAAGTTTAACCCAAGAACAGTATCATTTGTCTCATATAATATAAATTCTTTTTTCAAAAATATTTTAGCTTCTTTATCTGTAATAGGAGCTAAATTTATTAAAGGAAAATTTTTAATTATATTATAAATGTGGTCAATTTCATTTAAAAAGTCATTATTGTTATGGTGAGTTAGAGCTAAGCCAAGAGCAATTTGCATAGCACTTGTTGCTTGCAAACGGGTGCTTCCGGTAAGAGTCATGGGGCCAACATTTAATGCAAGTGGTGAATTTCATGTGTATTAACTATATGTTTAGGGTTTCTTAGCAATAAACTAGATATCGAATTATTAAAGACTAACCATGGCTTATATTTACTTATTTTTGCTGCGTGTGATATTGCTGCTAAAATAAATGGTGATTCGCCTGAAGCAGTTAAGCCAATTAATAAATCATTTTTACTAAAACCTTGCTGTAATAATTGCTTAATACCAAAATCTGGCTTATCTTCAAATTGTTCTATAGATTTTATTAAAGATATATCTCCAGCTGCACAAATAGAAATTATTTGTTTAGGGTAATTTGGATTACTAAGTTCCCAGATTCTTTTTAGTAGCATACATAATCTACCGCTAGCACCACAACCGATTAAAAATACTGTATTGTTATTTTTGAAGCAATTATTGATTGATTGTTGTAATTCAATGATTGAACTAATATTTTCTTTAATTTTTTCAATAGCTTCTAATTCTAATTCTTGAAATAACTGCAAAGCTTTAGGCAAATCACATTGAGCTAATTGAGATAAATTATATGTTTTAGGATGAGGAGTCTCTGTATTTAAACCAGTTTTATAAAAACGCCTAAATTCTTTCCAGAATTCCTTAATCTGCATATCAGACAATTTTTTTTTATTCATTTTTAATATTCAGAAAAATTAAATATCACTGCTGATTTTAGCATAAAATATGTACTTATTAATTTTGAAATAAATCTGAAAACATTTATTTATTTTTAGGTAAATAATTTAATGGGAAAATATTATATTGCAATTGATGGTGGGGGAAGTAAAACTCATGCGATTTTAACTGATCATTCTGGTAAAATTATTGCTGAGAGCTTTTCAGGACCTGCCAATATAAATTCAGATTTAAATCGGGCCTTTAGTTCCATTTCTGTAGCAATAAATGAATTAATTATACCGCGTAATATTAATCCTCAAGAAATTTATTTAGGTATAGGAGTTGCTGGTTATTCTGTTATTGAAAAAAGAAAATCATTATTAAACTTATTAAATAATTTTAAACAAGTTAAACTCAAATCAGATTGTCATATTGCTTGTTTAGCTGCCCATGAAAATAAAGATGGAGCAATAGTTATTTGTGGAACAGGAGTAGTTGCTTATTTTATTCAAAATAGAAAATCAACCCAAATAGGAGGCTGGGGTTTTCCCCATGGAGATTTAGGTGGGGGTGCGTGGATTGGTCTTGAGGCATGCAAATTAGTTTGTAAAGCTATAGATAAAGAAATTTTATGGAGTGCATTACTACTTGATGTTTATGAATCTTTTGATAATGATAACGATAAATATAAAAATTGGTTAATAAATGCAAAACCAAATAATTTTGCAGAAATTGCTAAATTTGTTATAAAAAATATTAATATTGATCCATTAGCAGAAAATATTTATTTACAAGGGGTAAATGAAGTGAATAATTTTATTAAAGCAATTGTAAAACAAACACCAGGTTTATCAATAAAATTAATGGGTGGATTAGCAAAATTATATATAGATAAATTAGCTTCTGAATTTAAAAATGTTTCTTTATCTGAGAAGAAACCAGTATTTGGGGCACTTTATTTGTTTAAATAATGTAAGAGTTATTGTTGTAAGGGTATTTATTTGTTAATAGTTATGGTTTTAATATTTTAATATTTTCATAGTATTACTACCTCCTATTTCATGGAGATGTTCACCCATCGTTATTAATACAGTGTCACCTATATTAATCATTCCGTTATTTAGTAAAAACTCGCGGGTTTGTTCGAGTAATTCAGTAGTCGTAACTGCTTCACTAGGCATAAATATAGGGCGAACATCTTTATAAAGAGCCATTTTTTGAGTAGCAAAAATTGAACTAGTTATGGCAAATATAGGTATTCCACTATTAACTCTAGATAACCATAATGCTGTTTTGCCAGAAGTAGTTAAAGCAATTATAGCTTTTGCTTGTAAATGGTAAGCACTAAATAATGCAGACATAGCAATAGCTTGATTTATATAGTTAAATTTTTGACCGACAAAATCTAAATCTAGAGTGATTTCTCGATTTTTTTCAGCTTCAATACAAGTTCTTGCCATGGCAGCTACTGCTGCAATTGGATAGTGGCCACTTGCAGTTTCAGCAGATAACATTACAGCATCAGTTCCATCTAACACTGCATTAGCAATATCAGAAATTTCTGCTCTAGTAGGGACAGGACTTGTTATCATAGACTCAAGCATTTGTGTTGCCACAATGCTTAATTTATGTTTTCTCCTGGCTACTTTTATTAATTTTTTTTGTAATGCTGGAACTTGCGCATCGCCAACTTCAATTGCTAAATCACCACGAGCAACCATTAAGCCATCTGCAGCACATATAATTTGTTCCATATTAGTAATTGCTTCAACGCGTTCAATTTTAGCAATTATTGATGCATTGCTTTTATGAGAAGCTAATAGTTTTCTAGCTAAAGCTATATCAGTGGCATCTTTTACAAATGAAATAGCAAGATAGTCCATCTCTAAATTTGAAGCAAATTCTATATCAGCAAAGTCTTTGATAGTAAGTGCTGGAGCAGTTAAACCACCACCTAATTTATTAATTCCCTTATTATTGCTTAATTCACCACCTTGTGTTACTAAGCAAAATATTCTATTTTCAACAAGTTTACTAACTAATAAAGTAATTTTACCATCATCGAGAATTAAAACATCATTTACTTTAACATCTTTAATGAGTTCGGGGTAAGTAACACCAACAATTTTATTATTTCCAAGTTCCTTATAATCGACATCAAGAATGAATTCTTCCCCATTAACTAAAATAATTTTATCATTTATAAACTTAGTTATTCGAATTTTAGGACCTTGCAAATCACCCATAATTGCTGCATGTTTATCTAATTTTTGACTAATTTTGCGAATATTAATAATATTTTTTTTATGAATTTCATAGTTGCCATGAGAAAAATTAAGCCTAAAAACATCAACTCCAGTTTTGATTAATTCTTCAATTATTTCAGGACTACTAGATGCAGGTCCAATTGTGGCAACAATTTTAGTTTGCTTCATTCAAAATATCCTTTATATTTGAAGCTTATTAAAAAATTTTATATGAATTAGCTTCTTATAAAAATTAATTATGTAGCATTCATAAAAACAATAGTATTATCTAATAAACGATTTGAAAATCCCCATTCATTATCATACCAACTAAAAACTTTTACCAAATTGTTATCAACACGTGTTTGTGTAGTATCAAATATTGAAGAGTGGGGGTTATGGTTAAAATCAATGGATACTAAAGGTAATGAATTTATACTCAGTATTCCTTTTAATTTATTATTTGCAGCTTCAATAAGTATATGATTAATTTCATTTATAGTAGAGGAATGTTTAGCAATAAAAGTGAAATCAACTAGCGATACATTAGGAGTAGGGACTCTAACAGATATACCATCTAATTTACCTTTTAACTCAGGCAAAACTAGCCCAACAGCTTTAGCAGCTCCAGTTTTGGTTGGGATCATTGACATAGCAGCAGCTCTTGCTCTATGAAGATCTTTATGATAGTTATCATTGAGTACTTGATCATTAGTATAAGCATGTACTGTTGTCATGAATCCCCTTTCGATACCAATAGCATCATTTAAAACTTTAGCAATAGGAACAAGGCAGTTAGTAGTACATGATGCATTAGATATCACTGTCATATCTTTTGTTAAAATATGATGATTTATACCATAAACTATAGTTGCATCTATATCATCTTCTCCAGGTGCTGAGATTATAACTTTTTTTGCTCCAGCAGCTAAATGTGCACTAGCTTTTGCTTTTGAAGTAAAAACTCCTGTACATTCTAAGACCACATCTATACCCAATTGTGCCCACGGTAATAATTTTGGATCTCGTTCAGAGAGCATTTTTATATTATGCCCATCAACTACTAAATTATCTTCTACGGTTTCAACTTTATGTTTAAATAAACCATGAACAGAATCATACTGAGTTAAATGAGAATGTATAGTTATATCTGTTCCCATATCATTAATTGCAATGATAGTAATTGCTTCTTTATGGTTACTTTCATATAATGCACGTAATACACAACGTCCAATCCGACCATAACCATTGATTGCTACTCTTATAGACATTTTTATAAATCCTAAAAAACTAATTTAAAAGGTTCTGTATACAATATTATTCTCCAATATTATATACTTTTATTATTATTTTGTTATTTAATTAATATAAATATTTAATTGCATTAAAAAATTATTTTCTTATTATAAATTTATTAACAAATTCTTTAATTTTTGAGGTAGCAATTTCTAATTCTTTTAAATTTCTAGAGGCTGTTAAACGTATAAAATTTTTGGTGCTATTTCCATATGAATAACCAGGAATTACAGCGACGCCTCCTTTTTCTAGTAAAAGGTTAGCAAAATCTTCACCTGTCATTTTAGTTTTAGAAACATCTACAAATAAGTAAATTGCCCCTTCAGGTTTTAATGGTTTTAAAGGGTTAATTTTATTTATTTCATTGTATAAATAAAATAAACGTTCTTTAAATTGATTATATAAATATTTTTGGATTCTATCACGAGAGTTTAATGCATGTATGGCAGCTTTTTGAGAAATAGTAGGGGAGGTAAAAGTATTATTCTCATTAATTTCTTTCATAATAAAAATTAATTCAGGATTAGTAAAAATATACCCTACTCTCCAGCCAGTCATTACATAGTTTTTTGAAAAGCTGCCGATTAAAATTGTATGATCTCTCATATTTTTAATAGCTGAAAATGGAATATGTTTTTCTTTGTAGCAAAAATGAGTATATATTTCATCAGAAATAACAACTAAGTCATGCTTAACTACTATTTTTGCTAGTTTTTCAAGTTCAATTTTAGTGTAACAACAACCTGTGGGATTATTAGGTGAATTTATAATTAATGCTTTAGTTTTGGGAGTAATGCTATTAATAATTTTATCTAAATCTAAATGAAATCCACGAGAACTTTCTAGTTGCACAAAAACTGGTTTACCGCCAGCAGCTTTAACTTGTTGCGGATAAAATGGATAATAAGGTTCAAGTATTAAAACTTCGTCACCCCTATTTATGATCGCATGTAATGCTAACCAAATGGCATGATTGCCAGATGTTGTAATTAAACATTCATTAATTGCGTAATTTAATTGATAGTCTTTTATAAAGGAATTGCATAATAAGGATCTTAATTCAGAAAGCCCATATGGATTAGCATAATGAGTATGGCCTTTTTTTGTATCAATAAAAGTTTTTTCTATTACTTCTAAATCAGTAGTCAGGTCAGAGTCTCCTAAGCTTAAATCAATAACATTTTCTTGATTTATAAATTTCATAGAATGCTTGACTTTAAAGTTATTATATTTTTTAGCTAAAAATCTTTTCATAAATACTTGTAACCTTTAATGCTTTATATAACAGTTAATAATGCAGCTCCAGCAGTAAATCCTCCACCAAAAGCACATAATGCTACTCTATTATTTTTAGAGGTTTGAGGTAATGTTTCAGCTAATGCAATAGGAATTGTACATGAAGAGGTATTTCCATATGAAGCAATATTACTGTGTAATGAGCCAGCCTTAATATTTAGATGATTTTCTACAGAGTTTATAATTCTTTGGTTTGCTTGATGAGGGATTATTAAATCTAATTTACTTAATTCTATACCATCTAACTGACAGCATTTAAACATAGTTTTTGCCATAGTTTTAACGGCAAAATTAAAAAGTTTTTTACCTTTTAATGTTATTCCTTCATTTTCAGCTATAGGAACGTTTAAAGTATCCCCATTTTCTGCATTAGCTACTAAATAAATTTGATTAATTATAGCCTTACTATTATTGATATGATCATTACCCACAATAATAGTTGCTGTAGTTGCATCACCAAATAAAAATGCAGTATCAAAATCTTTAAGATTAATATGTTTAGAAAGTGCTTCAGCAGTAATTAATAGTATTCGCTCTTTTGGTCGGCATTGTAAATAATCTTTTGCATTTTGCAAGGCAAAAATGTAACCACTGCATGCAGCATTAATGTCATATGCAGGTATTATATGTTCTCCGTATATTTCATATAACTTATTTAAAATTAAACATGCAACTGAGGGGGATTGATATTTTTCTGGGGTACAAGTTGCACAAATAATACCATTAATATCAGATAGTTGAAGATTAGACGAAGAGAGAGCTTCATGAGCTGCTTTTGCTGCTAAATCTATTATGCTTTCGTTTTTATCTAACCAATAGCGATTTTCTATTCCAGTTCGTTTTATAACATCTTCATAGGAAATATTAGGAAAATATTTTAGTAGTTCTTCAGTCATTATTTTTTTTGAGCCAGTTTTAAAATGCGGAACACATAAACCTACAGGAAAAACCTCTTGAGAAACTTTTTGTGATAGTGTGGTACTTTGAGATTTACGTTTTAAAATAGCATGCTTTGTTTTTTGTTTTTCAGTCTTAGGTACAATATGATCTAAACGCATTCTTATTAAAGGATTGCCAACTAGAGCAGATTCAGTTTCTTTTACATATATTTGTTCAACAACTCCAGCTTGAGGAGATAAAATTTCACCTATAGATTTACTTGCTTCAATGTCAGCAATAGTATCACCAGACTTAATACTATCGCCTATTTTTACATGAATTTTATTAATTAAAACACTTTCATCAGATGGACTAGCACCGATTACCTCTACCAAATATGAATTACTATCTTCGTCTTCTTCAGTTTTCCAAGTTAAAGATAAATCTAATAATTCAGCAACAGCTGTAAGAATTTTTTCATAAGATGGCAAGATTTCCAATTGATTTGAATAATTACAAGGGGTATAAGTATCATCACGTGCTACCCGTTTAGCTTTAATGGAGTATTTAGATTTTTCCATGACCATAGCCAAAATCTCTCCACCCATGCCACATGTTATATTATCTTCATGGGTAACAATTAAATGTCTAGTTTTTTCTACAGATTTAAGAATGGTATTAATATCATAAGGTTTTATGGTTCTTAAGTCAATTATTTCCGCTTCAATAGCAATATTTTCTAGAGATTCAGCAACCATATGGCATAATGCGATTGTATTACCCCAGCCAATTAATGTAATATCTGTTCCAGCTTTTGCAATCCGTGCTTTTCCAGTAGGTATAATTTGGTTTTGAATATCCACTGAGGTTGTATCAAGAACACTTTTATTATTAAGTAGTTTTTTAGGATATAAATAAACGCTTGGTCGACCAGATTGGAAAGCGGCATTTAACATACCAGCAGCATCAGCAGCGTTTGAGGGCATATATACATCTAATCCTGGAATATGAGCATAAGTCGATTCATTTGTTTGTGAATGAAATGGTCCTAATCCCGGGCGATAAGCACCACAAGCAGCAAAAATAATAACAGGACATTGCCAATGGCCATTTGTACGCCAATACATAGTTGAAATTTCAGTGAAAATTTGATTATAAGCAAGTGGCATAAAATCAGCGAACTGAATAAAAGCTACTGGTTTTTTACCTGCTAAGGCTAAGCCACAAGCTAAGCCAGCAATAGTAGATTCGCTTAAGGCACTATTTTTTACCTGATTAGGAAAAGCTGTAGATAAACCACGCGTAATCCCGAAAACATCACCCTTGGCATCTTCAATATCTTCACCTAATAAGCATATGTTCTTATCATTACTAAGATGATAATTGAATATTTGACGTATCGCTTCTAACATAGTTAAACGATTTTCTGCTGCAAAATCACCCCTATATTCAGTAATATTAAGGTTTAGTGGTTTTTCTGCAGTATAACAAGCCCTTGGTTCTTTACCAGAACGGGCTATATCGATAGCTTTCCTTACAGAAGCGATAGTATCTTTTTTGATATTTTCTAATGAATCTTCTGTAGTTAGTTTTTTTAAAAAATTAAAAGAGTTATAGATGGGGTCGTTTTTTTTACTTAATTCTAATTCATTTTCATCACGATATAGTTTTTGATTATCTGCATTAGAATGATTATCTAATCTATCAACTTTAAAAACAATAATTTGTGGACTTTTTGTTGTACGTATAGAAGTAATAATGTTTTTTAATTGCTCGTATCCTTCATAAGGATGAGTACCATCCAAATAAGTAATAGGAGTATCATAAAAAGAATCTACAATTTTTCCTCCAGGTAGAGAAAAAAATGTTTTACCTTGCGTACGAGTTGAAATAGCTAAATTATTATCATGAATAAAAAATAATATTGGTAGATTACTTCTTTTAGCTTCAGCTATTGCTTCAAAAACCTCTCCCTGTTGAGAAGTACCATCACCAATACTACATAAAACTATTGGATTATCAATTTGTTCTTTTATTGCATG
>CAYZUJ010000042.1:0-3463 GCA_964481375.1 uncultured Neisseria sp.
ATACTTACTCTAATACGCCCAGATACCGGTTTTATAAGTTCAATCAAAATCTGCGAATTATCATTATCAAATAAAAAATAATCATCTTTACTATAGCCATTTAATACCCTGTATGAAACTAACACATTAAAATTCATTGATAAATTTTCAACAACAATACTATCAATTTTTATTTTACAAGGCATATTTAATGGATCAAAACGAATCTTAGAAATTTGCTGACCATCAAATTCAAATATTAAAGATTTATTTTTTCTATTAAATGCCAAACGTTGTCTTTTACTTTCTTCAAATTCTTCATTCGCAGAAGCATAAAAGCATTCAATAAATAAACTATTAATCTTATTAAATTCATCCATCAAGAAAGAATAATTATTTCTTTGTTCATATTCTCCAGTTTTGAAGCCATAAAAATATAAATCATGAGACTCTTCATTAACTTCAAACTTAAATTCACTAAAATGGGAATTTACTTCTAATACTTCATTAACATCTTGTTGGGTTAAATTTTTATAATAATCACTCCAAACTTCAAAATTTTGTAATAAAAAAGCATCTTGTGGTGTAGTTCTTCTAGTCCCGTGCTCTGCCCTACCTGTAGTTGCACAAGTAAATACAAATAACCCTCCTGGCTTTAACATTCTATAAATATTCTTTAAAGTTTGCTCATAATACATATCATGCTCCAAACATTCTGTAGAGATTATAGTATCAATTGAATTATCTGGTAAATTTAATTCATGAGCTTTACACACAAAATCTACATTATGCCCTATACCAACATCTATACCTATATAAAGACAATCATCAAATAATTCTCTATTATTTCCATTTATATCCAATGAACCAATATCTACTACAATTTTTTTTTGAAAAAATTTATAAAATAATTTCTTTATCTTTTTACAATACATCTGTTGTTGTATATGGGACAATTCATTTACTCCTTTTAATAGAAATATTTAACATTGGAATTCCAACTAATCCTTGTGCAACTAAACTATTAATTGATTCAATTATTAAAGCATCATTTAACCAATGATGTTGAATATGACTCTCTTGAGTACCTTCCGCAATTGCTACATTAACAGAATAAATCCCTTTAGGTAACAATGGCATTTGAAATTCAAATTCACAAATATACTGCACCCCTTCATCAAAAATGAGTGGCTTATTAATAAACGTTAAATATGTATTATCACCAAATAAATTTTGCCCTAATCTATCTTTTATAGAAAAACCAATAATAGGATTATGTATTATTTTATTTGCTTGAATAGTTATTTCTAATTTAAGTAATTCCCCACCATGTAAATAATTTATTTTATGCTTTAATTTATCATAAAATGCTACATTTATAATTTTTGCACCATTCATACCAAAATTTTTTGTATTATCCTCAATAAATTCAAAAACATGAATTTTATTATCCAGTACTTCATAACGTTCATCTGCAATAAATTGAGGAATGCTTTTTGTATCAGCAATAACTTTATTTTTATTATCTTCTGGTGTAGCTCCTTGTATTTTCTCGTAGTAATCTTTTAAATAAAGTTCTGCCCCATCTTTAGCTAATCCATCAAATATTTTCATACCATCATTAATCCATAATATTTTTTGGCACAAACTAACTACCGCACCCATATCGTGGCTTACAAATAAAAGCATACCCCCATTATCTCTAAATTTACGCATAAAATTCATACATTTTTGCTGAAAATATGCATCACCTACACTTAAAGCTTCATCTACTATCAAAATATCTGGTTCTACATTTATTGCAACTGCGAATGCAAGCCTAGCAAACATACCTGAGGAATAAGTCTTTACAGGTTGGTAAACAAATTCGCCAATATCGGCAAATGCTAAAATAGAATCAACCTTTGTATTTATTTCTTCTTTAGTGTAGCCCATTAGACTACCTTGAAAATATATATTTTCTATCCCAGTATATTCTGGATTAAAGCCAGCCCCTAATTCTAAAAGAGCTGCTACTTTACCATTGACCGTTACTTTTCCTGAAGTTGGCGTTAATACACCAGTTATTAATTTTAATAAAGTTGATTTTCCACTACCATTTTTTCCAATTATACCTACACATTCACCTTTTTTTATTTCAAAAGAAATATCATTTAATGCATAAAAATCTTTATGATATTTTTTACCACGCCAATGTAATGCCTCTTTTAAACGATCAACTGGATCATCATATAATTTATATATTTTTGTTAAATGCTCTACTTTAATTATCGAATCACTCATTTTAACTTTTCACTTTATAATACATCAGCAAAATGTGGCCTTAATTTATTAAATACAATATTTCCAACCGATATTATAAAAATAGTCATTAACCAAAAATATAGCATTAACCAAGGTCTTTGCCAAAAAGGAATATTGTAAATTAAACTATCACGAAAGCCATTTATAATATAATAAAATGGGTTTGCTTTTATTAAACATTGTATTTTGAAATTATGAATCAGAGCTACATTCCAAAAAATAGGAGTTAACCAAAACAACAACTGCATTATAATAGCTAGTATTTGAGAAATATCTCTAACAAAAACAATAACTGAAGAAAATATAAGAGATAAACCAAAAAGTAATAGAATACATGCCAAATAATAATATATTAACTGTAACCAATACCAACTAGGTTTATATCCATAAAAAAGAAAACATATAAACATAAAAAGAAAAAATACTGAATTTACTAATATAGCTGAACCTAATTTTACAAATGGTAATAATTTTATTTCAAAAACAATCTTTTTTACTAAAAAAACATTATCCATAATTGAATTGGCAGAAGTCATAACAGCTTCATTAATTAAAAACCATGGAACCATTCCACATAACAACCATAATAGGAAAGGAAAATTATCTATTGGTGTGGCTTTAAAACCTTGAGTAAAAACAAACCAATAAACAGCAACAGTCACGATTGGCTGAATAAATGCCCAAATACTTCCTAGATAATTCCCTAAGTAACGTTTTTTAAAATCGTTTTTTATTAACTCAAACAACAAATGTTTATTTTTTAATAAAACAACTATCAAATTCATTTTAATATGCGCCTTCACAAAGCCAATAATTCTAAAATTTAAAATAATAATGTATTTACCAATCTTTCAGGTTTAATTATTCCATTTTCCCTATTTGCAATACCAAAAAATATTTTGTTATAATATAATCTTAATTTTCCTCTAGCATCATCTTCTTTATGTAAATTAAATTGATGCCCATTTTTAACATAATTAAACTGCTCATGACTTAAATCAAATGACTCTAAATGTTCAACTAAAGTATCTATAGGTAATAATAATTTCTGTTTTTCCATCTCACCTAAATCTTTAAGATAATTAATAGTTATATCTTCATTCAAAATAAAATTGTTAGTTTTTATTCTTTTTAAACCAACTAATGAAGCACCACACCCTAACTTCTGCCCTATATCATG
>CAYZUJ010000042.1:3473-6617 GCA_964481375.1 uncultured Neisseria sp.
AAACTTCTAATATAAGTCCCCTTACTACATAAAACTCTTAATTTAATAATATTTTCTTTTAAAAATTCCATTATTTCCAACTTAAAAATTTCAATTTCTCTTGGTTTAATTTCTACTACCTGATTAGTTCTTGCATAAGAGTATAAAGCTTTACCATTAACTTTTAATGCAGAATATATTGGCGGAATTTGATTACTAACGCCAATAAAGCTATTTATACACTCTTTAATTACTTCAACTGTAAAATCAACATGGTTCATTAAAATAATTTTTCCAGTAGCATCATATGTATCAGTAGTAACTCCTAGTTTAATTAATGCCACATATTCTTTATTTGCATTTAATAAAAAAGAAGAAAACTTAGTAGCTTCACCAAAACAAATTGGTAACAATCCAGTTGCCATTGGATCTAGTGTTCCCGTGTGACCAGCTTTAGCTGCATTATATAACCATTTTACTTTTTGTAAGGCAGCATTACTTGAAATCCCTATTTCCTTATTTAATAACAGAACTCCATTAATTCTTTTCTTTGTCATCTTTAAAATCTTCACTTAATTTATTTATAATACTTAAAATTTTTGAACCTCGTTTTAAAGATTCATCATAAGTAAACTTTAATTGAGGAATAGTATAAGTTTTAAAACCTTTTGATAATTCTCTACGAATAAAACCCTTTGCCTCTTCAAGTGCTTTTTCAATTCCACTACGTTTTTTCTCATCTAACGTAGTCCAATAAATTACTGCTAATGAATTATCCTTAATAATTTCAACATCATTAATCGTCACCCACGTAATTTTAGGATTCTTTACTTTGCTTCTTAAAATAGCGACTACATCTTTTTGAATTTGATCTGCAATTCGCTGTTGTCTATTACTGCTATATCGTCTCATTTTAATCCTCTATTCACTCTATTGCAAAATTTTAGCTATATGACCATTGGCTGACTGAATAACAACTCCTCGTCCATCTATAATAGGTAACGATACCCCCCCCTTTAATGCAGATGCAACCCTTGATATTAATTTACCATTATCACGAGCAAATAAATTAATAAAACCCTCCCTATCCACAGTTAAGATATAATTACCAAAAATAACTGGTGTACCTAAATTATTGTATTGCAATTCATCATTTTTCCAAATCAGCATTCCTGAATTTTTATCAAAACAATAAACAATACTATCCTGATTTACTGCATAAACGTTTTTCTCATCAATAGTTAAACCTTGACTTGTACTAAAATTTTTGCTCCAAATAATATTATTTGTTGTTACATCTAAACTTGCAATTTTGCCATTATAGGTTGCTACAAAAATTTGCTTATTATCTAATACAGGTTTAATAATTATATCTGTTAGTTTATCTAAATCAGTTGCGCCTTTAGGTATAGCAATAAAATTTTCCCAAATTGCTGAACCTGTTATCATATTTATTAATGCTAACCTTCCTCCAGGCTGCCCAGCTAATACAACTTCTTTACCTATAACTTGGAAAGTATTAGTAGCCCTAATAGTTAAAGGTGGTGATGGCTTTTGATACACCCAAATTAATTTTCCATCATTTATATTAAAAGCCAGAAGCTGTGCATCATTTGTCCTAACTACCACAGTATCAGCAAACACTTGTGGTGCCTCAATAGATATTGATGGTAATTTTGCTTGCCATTTTAAACTCCCATCAACTTTACTAACTGAAAGTAAATAAGCTTTATCATTAGTCACAAAAATTGTATCTGAGGAAACGCCAACACCACTTAATAAAGTATTACCAATATTAAATTTTTTAATTATTGTTCCATCGGTATTATCCAATCTAAAAATATTCCCTTTAGTATCAGCTGTAAAAATAGCATTATTATCAACTATTGGAATAAAACTACCCGAATAAGAGGCAGATAAAATATTTTTATCCCACATTAAAGATAAAATGCCATGAGGATTAATTTCCAAAACCTTTTTTGGCTGTATTTCACTATTGCTGGCACAAGATATAAGAAAATAACCCACAAACAAAATAAATAAATATTTTAATAAGCACAAATGTTTCATTAAATTATTATCCACCTAATACATCAATTTTTAATTGCAATAGCTCAGTAGTTCCACCATTTGCATTTGATTTTTGTAGCGCCTCTTTATAAACATCTCGAGCTTTCACTAAGTCTCCTTTAGCAATAAATAAATCCCCTTTAGTCGAAAGATACGCTGCATCAAAAGATGCTTCATGTTTTTCTGTTAAAATTGATAATGCTTTATCAAATTTACTCTGATCTATATATACATTAGCAAGCCTCAATTTTGCAATACTTTCCATGCCTTTATCAGATGTATTTGTGCTTACCCACAATAAAAATTTAACAGCCAAATCAAATTCTTTATTATTGTAAGCTAAAACAGCAGCTTTTATACTTGCGAATGTTGTTAACTCATTCTTAGAGTATTTTTTCTCTAGTTCATTTGTGATTGCATATGCATTTTTAACATCTTTTTTTTGCATAGCTTCATTAAACTGCGTATACAATTGCGCAACATTAGCTTCTTGCTTTTGATTATAAGAATTCCAGAAAAAATTTGCAAAATATCCTGTTGCTATTATAATAAAAATAGAAATAATATACTTGGCCCAATCTTTCCAAAAATATTTTATTTTATTAATTTGTTCCTGTTCATACAAATCAAATTTTGACATAACCACACCTTTCTAAAAAATAATTTAATAATACACATTATATAAGAGAAGAATGTTTAATTAAAATGCCCACTAATTGATCAAGAGCAACTATTTCTTGTTTATGCTCTTTCATAAATTTAATAACAACTTGATTATTTGATAATTCATTTTCACCAATTAATAAAGTAAATGAAACATTTAAATTATCAGCTTTTTTTAATTGGGATTTTAAACTATTACCCGTTAAATCTTGTAAAACATTGAAAGCATGATCACGAAGCATATTAGCAATTTTAAAACTATAACTTGCTAAAGCTGAATGTTTGGAATCCACAAATTCATAGTTATTTGCAATAAAAACATTTAATGGTTTTTTTAAAGGTATTTTTTTAAAATACTCTAGAATTAATAATAATCTCTCAATACCTATTGCAAATCCTATGGCATAATCTTTTTTGCCCCCCAGAACTTCG
>CAYZUJ010000042.1:6627-9803 GCA_964481375.1 uncultured Neisseria sp.
ATACGATCCATTAATCGATTAATGGATCGTATCTCCCTCCAGCTGCAATTGTTGCTTGTGCACCCAAATGAGTTGTTACCCACTCAAATACAGATAAATTATAGTAATCTAGCCCCCTTACTAAATAAGGATTTTCAGTAAATTTTATATTTAATTCAGTAAGTAAATTTTTCCAATTAGTATAATGTGCTAATGATTCATCTTTTAAAAAATCAATTAATTTAGGAGCATTTACAATCAAATCCTGCATTAATGGATTTTTACTATCTAAAATTCTCAATGGGTTAGAATGAAGTCTTCTATTAGCATCTTTATCCAATAAATCGATATTCTTCTCAAAATAATCAATTAATACTTTACGATGCTCACTTCTTTCAGCTTTATTTCCTAAACAATTAATTTGTAATTCAAGATCATTAATGCCTAACCGCTGCCACAAATTATTTAACATTAAAATAATTTCACAATCAATACTTGGACCTTTTAAACCTAGCGCTTCAACTCCTAGTTGATAAAATTGACGATACCGTCCCTTTTGTGGCCTTTCATGACGAAACATGGGGCCTATATACCACAATTTTTGTATGTTATTATATAATAAATTGTGTTCAATAGCGGCTCTCACTACTCCTGCAGTCCCTTCAGGACGTAGTGTTAATTTATCTTCATTTAAATGATCTGTCCAACTATACATCTCTTTTTCAACAATATCTGTAGCTTTGCCTATTGAACGTACAAAAAGATTTGTAGATTCTACAATAGGTGTTCTAATGTTTTCATAACCAAAACTTTCTAGCCACTCTTGTAATATATTTTCTAACCATAACCATGCATATGATTCATTAGGCAATATATCATTCATTCCTTTTACTGATTTAATTTCTTCAGTAATTATTTTATTATTTTGCATAAGATAATGAATACTCCATTTTATTATCTATTTATATAATTAGTAGTTACCCAATTATGATACTCACCATTTTGAATATGGTTAACCCATTCTTGATTATTCAAATACCATAAAACTGTTTTTCTAATCCCCGAGTCAAAAACCTCTTGTGGATGCCAGCCAAGATCATGAGTAATTTTACTAGGATCCATAGCATATCTATAATCATGACCCTTTCTATCTGTAACATAAGTTATTAATTCATCATACTTTCTATTATCAGCTCTAGGTTTTAATTCATCTAAAATTTTGCATATTGTTTCAACAACAGCATAATTAGTACGTTCATTATGCCCACCAATACAATAACTCTCTCCGCTAATACCTTTCTCATACGCCAATAAAAGCCCACGCGCATGGTCATCAACATATAACCAATCCCGAACATTATCACCCTTACCATAAATAGGTAAAGATTTTAATTGCAATGCGTTATTAATAATTAAAGGTATTAATTTTTCGGGAAAATGATATGGCCCATAATTATTAGTACAATTAGTAATAATTACAGGTAAATTATAAGTATGATACCAAGCCTTTGCTAATAAATCGCTACTTGCCTTACTTGCGGAATAAGGAGACCTCGGGTCATAAGCTGTTTTTTCATTAAAATAACCCGTTGTGCCTAACGAACCAAAAACTTCATCCGTTGAAACATGAACAAATTTAAAAATATTTCTTTTTACTTCATCAGCTATATTAAAAAAATACTCCCGTGCACATTCTAATAAAGTATAAGTACCTAAAATATTTGTTTTTATAAATTCTTCTGATGCAACAATCGATCTATCAACATGTGATTCAGCTGCTAAATGAATAATCCCCGCTGGCTGATACTCTTTAAAAATCTCAGATATTTTATCTAAGTTACAAATATCTAAATGCTTAAAAATATAACGAGGATTATTTTCAATTTCTTTTAAAGATTCAAGGTTGCCTGCATAAGTTAATTTGTCAATGTTTATAATATTATAATTGGTTTTATCTATAAGTAGTCTAATAAGAGCTGAACCAATAAAACCAGCCCCTCCTGTTACTATCAATGTTTTATCATTCATTTTGCAATACCAAAATTATTATCAGCGTCTTTTAATAAAGGTTGATTTCTATCTTTCTCTGATAATATTAAATCACCTTCAATTTTTGGCCAGTTTATGCCAATACTACTATCATTAAATAAAATACCTCTATCATGTTCCTGAGAATATTCACCAGTAGTTTTATAAATTAATTCACATTCCGAAGATAAAGCCAAAAATCCATGAGCAAAACCAACCGGTATATATAGCATAAACTTATTTTCCTCAGATAGTTCATAACCAACCCATTTCCCATAAGTTGAAGAATCTTTCCTAATATCAACAGCTACATCAAATATTCTACCTTTAATACATTTTATCAATTTAGCCTGTGCTTTTGGTTGCAATTGATAGTGGAGACCTCTTAATACTGCAAAAACTGATTTTGAATGATTGTCTTGTACAAATTCTTCGATTATACCATTGGCGATAAACTCTGATTTCTTATATGACTCAAGAAAAAATCCACGTTCATCACCATAAACTTGAGGTTTAATTAAAATTACTTCTGGTATTTCTGATTTAATAAACTCCATAACTACCTTTCACTACTTTCTGTAAATAATCCACATATGTACTTTTTCCCATTCCCTTTAATATCTGATTAATATCGTTTTTATTAATCCATTCCTTATGTAGTGCAATTTCTTCTAAACAAGCAATTTTAATTCCTTGACGATGTTCAACAGTTTGAATAAAATTAGATGCCTCTAATAATGAATCGTGCGTTCCTGTATCTAACCAGGCAAACCCCCTTTTCATAGTAACAACATTTAGTTTTCTATCTGCAAGATATAATTTATTTAAATCTGTAATTTCTAACTCCCCGCGATTTGACGGTATAATTTTTTTAGCATACTCAACAACATTAGAATCATAAAAATATAAACCAGTTACCGCAAAATCTGATTTTGGTTTAAGAGGTTTCTCTTCCAAA
This sequence comes from uncultured Neisseria sp., assembly GCA_964481375.1. Classification (GTDB taxonomy): domain Bacteria; phylum Pseudomonadota; class Gammaproteobacteria; order Burkholderiales; family UBA11063; genus Aquella. The sequence continues at coordinate 9,593 of CAYZUJ010000042.1, forward strand.
CTTATTACCTGATGATTATCATCAAATTCAACAACCCCATAACGTTCAGGGTCAGCCACCTGATAAGCAAATACCGTAGCACCATCTTTTACTTGCGCTTCTTTTAAAATAGCGGTAATTCCATTACCATAATAAATATTATCTCCTAAAATTAAACAAGCAGGCGATTTATCAAGAAACTCTTCTGCTAATAGAAACGCTTGTGCTAAGC
>CAYZUJ010000042.1:9813-14617 GCA_964481375.1 uncultured Neisseria sp.
GGTTTTGGTTGCACTTTATATTCAAGTTTTATCCCCCATTGACTGCCATCCCCTAATAACTGTTCAAATCTACCAATATCATGAAGAGTAGAAATAATTAATATTTCCCTAATCTCAGCTAACATTAAAACCGATAATGGATAATAAATCATCGGTTTATCATAAACTGGTAATAATTGCTTAGATATAACCTGAGTTGCTGGATGTAATCTTGTACCAGTCCCTCCAGCTAAAATAATTCCTTTATATTTATTCATTTTTATATCTCAAAAAAATTAATATGCACCACTACGCTTTAATACTACTAATATTGTTTTAAATAAAATAACAAAATCATACCATAACGACCAATTTTTCACATACCATACATCAAATTTTACCCTATCAATATAATCAACATCATTTCTCCCGCTAATTTGCCACAACCCTGTTATCCCTGGTCGAACTAGTTTATAATAATAATAATTATCTTTATAACGCTCTATTTCTTTTTCAATAATCGGTCTTGGCCCCACCAAACTCATTTCACCTATTAAAACATTAAATAATTGGGGCAATTCATCTAAACTAGTAATACGCAAAAATTTTCCAATTTTAGTAACTCTAGGATCATTTTTGAGTTTAAAATCATTTTCCCACTCTTTTCTAGCATTTTCATCATTTACTAATACTTCTTCCAAAATCTTTTGACTATTTGGATACATTGTTTGAAATTTAATACAATAAAAATGTTTACCTAAATAACCTATTCTTTCATGCTTAAAAAAAATATTATTTTTTGTAGTAGTTTTTATAATCAAAGCAATTAATATAAATAGAGGAAATAACACTATAATAGCTATTAAAGACAATGTAATATCCATAACTCTTTTTATAATGCGGTTTAGCCTTCTACCAAGATTATTACTTAATCGCAAAAATAATTGTTCATTGCCAAAAAAATGATTTAATTCAACCCCATATAAAGGCAGCCCTGATAAATCAGGAATAATTGATAAAAATGTATATTTACTCTGCAATATATTAATTTGGTTTAGATTTTGCAATAAAATATTCGAAGATACAGCAAAAATAATTTCTGTATCTGATCTATTCATTTTATTATTTAATAAATCCTCAAAACTAAGAATAGGCAATGAAAGTGTTGCAACTAAATTATCCTCGATCTGTGAAGAGGGGTTAATAAAACCAATAACATTATAACCCAAGAGTTTATCATTTTTTAATAAATTAAATGTTGATAATGCATTTTTACTAATTCCCACTATGTATACATTTCGCTGCCATATGCCTAATTTTAATAATAACATTTTAGTTATATAGCGAAAAAAAGGCAAAATTATTAATAAAAATAACCAAAATAAAATGTTAAGCCACTTAACCACTTGATGAGATATTAAAAAACTTATGCCTAAATGCAATAGAGCAAAAACAAAAATAGTTTTATATAATATCCGTAACTCTTCCCACGTAGGACGGCGTTTTACATATTGCTCTTGATACCAAAAAACTGCAATTACTAATAATCCTACTAATTTTGCTATTCCTAATTTCTCAAAATCAACATGAGTTGGCGTATCCCTTAATACGCTTAAAGTAAATTCTGCACATACTAAGCTTATCACTAATGCCAAAAAATCTGCACTAATTAAACTAACTCTTTGTGCTATTGATTTATTTATAAATTTTAACATTATTATCTTTTATCAAATTAAAGTTACAAAACTTTCTTTATTATTTAAATTTATATGTGATTTTTTTATCATTTCTCTTCTTTTTTTACCAATTCTACCTCTATAAACTACAAAACTTGGTTTTTTAATAATAGAAAACACATGCATAATAAAATTATCAAAACCAATAAAACTTTTTACATTAGGACAATTACTTAAATTTAATATATCCTCTATAGTTGTTTTACCACGCAAATCAATAAATTCATCAGAAGAAAACTTAACCTTTAATCTATCAATCTGCGACCCAATAAGTAAAATCTTAGCATTTTTTATTTTTGCTTCTTTTCTCACAACTGAAATAATCCGGTTTATCTTTTCATTAGTAACTAAAAAGAAACTAGAATCACAAAATGGACTCAATAAAATATATGAATCATTCTCATTTAAATTAAATCTTTTAATCACCGATTTATCATTAAATATTTCAAAATTATAGTCCACATTTACAATCGATTTTAATTCAAATAATAAAGAAAAATTCATTAATAAATCATCTGCTATTGGCATAGTTAAATTTTTTGTAAGATTAACAAGAACAAGAGGTTTACCTATCAAATGCTCATCTAATAGTTCCACTCTGCTAATTATTAAATCATAATCTTTTAAGTTAGGATTAGCTTTTACTTTAATTCCTATTTTTTCAAAAATATTTCGCATCGATGGAATCGTTGAAACATCTACTTCATATCCATTTAACATTAAAGTTTTTATAGTTTTAAAGAATATATGGTCTCCAATATGCATAAACTCTGCATTATTAAAATAAAACAAAACTTTTTTTAATTTTGCAATATCACTTCTATTTATATTAAAAAGATAAAAGTATGGACTTATAAATTTATTTTTATATATTATATTAAACTTTAATAAATAAAACGCCTTTTTAATATAACTTAATATATTCATAAGTTTTACCTTTAAAACATTTGAATTAAATTTTATTTAGTAAAAAACTTTTTACATCTAATTTTCTAAAAAACTTTTTATTATTACTAATTTTACCAAATAGCTGGTAATTTTTATCAAAAATGTCTTGATCCTGCCAATAAAGAACCATATCACTTTGAGGTAAAACATGTGCAGGATTTGTTGGCCCAAAAAAACAAATTAATTTTTTATTTAATTGTTGGCTTACAGCCAAATGCATTATACCACAATCAGTAGTAAGTATTTTTTCAGCTTTTTTTAATAAATAAGCTATCTGTTGTAAGCTAAATTTACCTGCTAAATTTAGCAAATTAGCATCTTTTATCATTTCCGTATAATAACTATAATTAATAAAATCTATGCTGGAACCAACCAATAAAACTTTATTTTTTTTAATTAAAATTTTAAGCAATTCCGCTATTTTATCAGATGGCAACATTCTTATGCCACTAGTTTCATATTCATTATTACCACCACTATTTGTAACTACAATAAATTTATTTAAATTATTTTCTAATAACCATTTATCTACTCTTGTCTTATTTTCCGGCAATATAAAAAAATCCAAATTGATATCATCATAATTTGGCATTCTTAACTTACTTACTAAAAGTAAATCTAAATAGTATAAGGTTTGATAGCGATTTAAATCATTATATTTTACTTTATTAGTAAGGAATACATTAGCAATAAAATCACGCGCAAATCCTACTCTCTTTTTTCCGCCAATTATAAAAGCTAAAAAACTAAAATAATAGTGTTTATCTAATACAAATATATAATCATAAGTATTACGAAACTTTATTAATCTTTTTAACAATATTGGCAAATATTTTATCGTAAATAATTTACCTTCTAATCCTATTAAATTATCAATATAGGGATTATCTTCAAGAATAACTTTAAAAGAATTTGCAATTAAAAAATCTAATCGACAATCAGGAAATGATTGTTTTATCTGGCGTATTAATGGTGTTGCCATTAATATATCACCTAATGCCCCTCTTTTAATTAATAGAATTTTCAATTAATTTATCCATTTTCTCAAAAATAACTTGCCAATCATATTCTTTTAAATATTCTGCTACCTCTATTTTAGTTTTTCTTTGCTCATATGCTTTTATTATAGCATTAGCAAACTCTCTGGGTGTATCTCCATAATAAGCCCAATTAGCCATTCCTTTTTTTAGACCGCCAAAACTAGTACTTGCAACCCCCAGCCCACTTGCTAAATATTGGGAAAATTTTAAGGGCCTTTCAACACTTTCAACATGTTTAGTATTTTTAAAAGGAATAATACCTACCGAATATTTAATAAATAATTCTGGCAATTCCTTGCTATCTATAGTTTTATAATATTTTATATTATCTGGCATATCTTTTGTTATTTGCAATCCATAACCAAATAAATCAAATTCCCAATCAGGTAATATTTTTGCTACATCAATTATTAATTGTTTATCAACCCAATTATCAAAAGTACCAACATATATGCATTTTTTATTCATATTCATTGTAAATTTATTTAAAAAATCCTGTAAATTTACCCCATTTGGCAAATAATGATTAATTGAACCCATACCTAAAGTTGCCACATAATCATATAACATGTGTGAAACCGCCCAAATCTGCTTAAATACTCCTTTTTTAATCAATCCTTCAATATGGTTAATTAATAATTTACTTATTCCAAAATCATAAGGATAATCCTGTAGCCGTAAAATCTTGTATTGCGCTTTTATCTTATCACTAAAACTGCTTAAGCTTCCAACTGTTGCAATTAAAATATCATATCTATTATTAAAAACACGATGATTTAAAATTTTTGGTAACTTCAATTGAAATTGACAAAAAGACTTATTTAATATCCATGGTGTTTTAATAATAACCTCTTCCAGATTATCTCTAACTTTAAATCTCCCGCCTTTTATCCACGCAGCAAAAAAACGCCTTCTTCTTTTTTTAGTTGAAAATAAATCAAAAAAAGAACTAGCACTAGATAAATAAGTCACTTCATAACCGCTTTTAGCAAAATGCATGGCGATATGATTTATCCCTACATAAGATTTATCTAAAATAAATGATACTGAACCTAAAATTATAATTCTTTTTTTCATAATGATACTTTAAATATTCTCATC
>CAYZUJ010000043.1:0-14589 GCA_964481375.1 uncultured Neisseria sp.
TGTTAATGACCTATCTTTTATCTTTAACAATGCTTTCTTTTGCACTGTTATTTTTCCCCCTCACTCTTTTGAGCAAGAACCGGATTATACATACCTATAATTGCATTTGTCAAATAATTTTGTGCAAAATATCCAAATTATTTCTTTTATTTTTATTAATGTATTGAATTACATAGGAAAATCATAAGTTTTTAACTTATTAACTTAACATACAGCTAAATTAATTCGTTAAGAGGAATATAATTTCCGTAAGGTTTTTTTCTTGTAAAAACTATATTGTTTTGATTTTCATATTCATAAACTACTTTATATCCCGATATATTTTTTCGTTCTACCATATTATAACGAGTACTACATAACCTTCTTGAAACTTCTTGAGGCACCTGTTGCGACTGATTTTTTTCTATTCTATTTCCTGCAATTGCCCCAGCAACCGCTCCAACTAATCCTCCTATTGCAGTTCCAACATCATTACCACTTATATGCTTGCCGATAACTGCACCAGCTACTGCGCCTGAAACTCCGCCAATAGCACCTCCTGTTGAACCATCTTCTATTTTTTTACTAACTATTATTGTTTCATTAACATTTTCACAATGTTTATAAGGAATTTTTTTAATTGATATATTATATTGAGGAGTTACTTCCAAAATATGTACTAATGCAATTTGCGATTTTTTTAATGTTTCTGTCGACTGTTTAATTGATTGTCTTTCTGAATTAGCTAATTGGTTTGTATTATATTTATTTACCATATCTCCTTGATTGCGATTATTTAATGTATACATTATAGAAGCACTAATAGATAATCCTGCAACAAAAATAGAAACTACAATAAAAATAACGCTTTTTTTCATATACCTTCCTTCAAAATATTTATTAGCAGATTATTTTACTTCAAATTATTTTTTCAAAAGATATTTTTTTAATAATAAATTTATCTATAAAAAAATATGTTTCACATGAAACATATTATAAGTATTTCTTTATTATTAATATTATTTTTTCGGAAGCTCCTTGGTAATTTTTTATAAATATTTTAGATTGGTTTACCATTTTCTGATATTTTTCACTATCATTTAATAAAAATTCTATTTCTTTAAAACATTCGGACATATTATTAACTTTAATAGCACAACCATTATTTAATGCATTATCAGCTATAATTTTAAAATTAAACATATATGGTCCAAAAATAACTGGTTTATTTAAAAATAATGGTTCTATTAAATTTTGACCACCATATTTTTTAAAACTTCCTCCTATTACCGCTATATCACCCATAAAATAATATGCGAACATTTCTCCCAAACTATCACCCAAAAAAACTTGAGTATCTTCTTTTATAGACTGATTATCTGAGCGCTTTTGATATTTAATATTTTTACTTTTAAGTAAATTTTCAACAATCTCAAATCTTTCAAGATGCCTAGGTACAATTATAATAAGATATTTAGAAGTTTCATTTAAGCAATTTAAAATATATTCCTCTTCACCTTCGCGAATTGAAGCAAATATAATTATTTTTTTATTTATAATATTTTTTTTTAAATATTCTGCTATCTTGAATTGATTATTACTTATAATTATATCAAATTTTGTACTACCTACTATTTGGATAAATTTTTTATAACCCAATTTTATAAAATTATTGTAGGTGTTTATATCTTGACATAAAATACCAGTGAATTTATTTAATATAGGATTTATAAAAAATTTAAATATTTTATAAGATTTTAAGGATTTATTAGATAATCTAGCATTAATTAAAAATATAGGTATGGAAAATTTATTAGCATAAAAAATCAAATTTGGCCATATTTCCATTTCCATTATTAAAGCAATTTTGGGTCTAAATTTTTTATAAAAATTAATCACTGCGTGTGGTAGATCAATTGGAACATAGTGATTTATTACATTGGGAAATAAATCTTTAACGGTTTTTCTCCCTGTTGGTGTCATATTGGTAACTAAAATTTGATAATTAGGATAATTAACCTCAATTAGTTCTACCAATTTTGATAATGCTCTAGTTTCTCCAACCGATGCAGCATGTATCCAAATAATTGGCTTTAGAGAATTATTAATTAAATTAAAAGAAAATCTCTCATTTAAAAACAAATTATAATCAGGATTTTTTCTAGATAATTTTTTAAAATAAAATAATATTAATGGTGTAATTAAATACAAAATTAATGAATAAAAATATCTCATCATACTTATATCTTTATAATATTTTCAAATAAATTAATAATTTGCTCTACACTTGGAATAACTCCTATATTTCCGATATTTTTAGCAATATTGGATTCAAAGATACCAGTTAAATTTGGATTAGTATCTGTAAATATGGCAATTAATTTTTTATTTAGAGCATTTGCTAAATGAACTAGCCCAGTATCAACCCCAAAAACAAATTCTGCATTACTAATCAAACAATGAAGTTCAAAATATGTTAGTATTTTATCAGGTATCATAATATTATTTTTTGGATAAATATTGTTGCTTATTTCTTGAGCTTCTTTTAATTCTTTTTTATTTCCAAATGGTATTACTATTTTAATATTATGTTTATCAATCAGATATTGTGCAAGCTTTAGCCAATTACTTATAGGATACTTTTTACTATCTTTAGAAGTAGCACTAAAAAAAATTATATATTTTATTTGATTGGTTAAATATAATTTTGGAAAATTTTCGTTTTTAATTCCAAAATCTACTTTTTTTAAATCTACATCATAATTAAATATTTTTTGAGCTAATATTCTATTCTTTGTTGTAGCCAAATAATTTTTATCTACCCTATATCTATTATTATAAAATAATATAGATATTTTTTCTTTTATAGATTTCATATCATAACCAAATTTAGGCCCCTTAAAAAATATATTTAATATAGAACTTTTTAACATTCCATGGGAATCAATAATATAATCATACTTTCTATCTTTATTTTTAATATATTTATACCATTTAAAAAAATAATAAAAAAATTTTAACTTATTTTTTTTCCAAATTCTTAAAGGAATTGGAATTATTCCATCAACTAAATTATTTAATTTAATTAAATCAGCAAAATTTGCATCTACTAGCCAATCTACTTGAGAATCTTTAATTTTAGATTTTATATCATATAGCATAGGATAATTATGAATAATATCTCCTAATGAAGATAACCTAATAATTAAAATTTTTTTCATTAAATAATATCCATTCTAAATTGTTAATAATTCTAACTTAATAATGTTATTAAATATAAGTTATAAACAAAAAAAATTTATTACAACAATTTAATCACATATTATCAACTGTAGATTATAGTATACTTGAGTATAAATATCCACAGTGTAATTCATTATTATTATTATCAATTTTTAAGTTATAAACATATAATCAATCAATTAATATTAATAACAAATTAAAATATAATTAGATAAATTATTTAATGTATAGTTAGTTAAATTTTACTAAAAATACTTTTTTCAAAAAAATAAAGAATTAATTGAATTAATTTAATTCATACACAAATATTAAAAACAAGATAAAATATATGCTATAAAATTATTAGATTAGTGTAAAAATTATTAATTGCATAATATATTATTGGGAGATTAATAATGCATCTAAATAAACAATTCAAAGGCAAAATGTTAATTTTAGGTTGTGGTAGTGTTGCTCAATGTACTATTCCTATTTTGCTAAAAGATGTAAATATGTTGCCTGCCAATATAACTGTTATGGATATGGTTGATAATAAACATTTAATTAAAAATGAAATTAAAAAAGGTGTTAATTATGTTTTAGACAAAGTTGATCAAGATAATTATCTTACCTTATTACCTAAATATTTGTCTTCAGGAGATTTTCTACTAGATTTATCTTATGATGTAGATACATGTGCTTTGTTAGAATGGTGTCATAAGAATAATGTTTTATACGTTAATGCTTCAATAGAAACTTGGAAAGATGGAGATGAAAAAATCAGATTAACAGACTCATCACCAACAGCTTTAACATTATATGAACGCTATAAAGATATACATAAATTAGTAGATAAGTGGAAAGATAAAAAAGGAGCAACTGCTATAATGGATCATGGAGCAAATCCAGGTCTGGTATCTCATTTTACTAAACAAGCGTTAGTTGATATTGCTAATAAGCTTATAAAAGATAAAAAAATTGCAAAATCCAAAATTACATTATTAGAAAATTCTATTAAAAAAAATGAATTTGCAAAATTAGCCCAACTATTAGGAGTTAAAACAATACATATTTCAGAACGCGATAGTCAAATAGTGAATAAACCTAAAGAGGTAAACGAATTTGTAAATACTTGGAGTATAAATGGTTTTATTGAAGAAGGTTTAGCTCCTGCCGAATTAGGTTGGGGAACACATGAAAAAGAATTACCAAAAAATTCTTTTACTCATAAGAGTGGAACTAATCACCAAATACTTTTAGCAACTAAAGGTTGCAGAACATGGGTTAGATCTTGGGTTCCTTCTGGAGAAATTATGGGAATGGTAATACGTCACGGAGAAGCTTATAGTATTCCTCTTTGTTTAACAGTAAAAGATAATGACGAAGTAGTTTATCGTCCTACAGTGCATTATGCATACTGTCCTTGTGATGGAGCTTTAAATTCTTTACATGAACTAGCTATGCGTCATTATATACCTCAAGAAAAATTTCGTATATTTGAAAATGAGATTATTTCAGGAAAAGATGAATTAGGTTGCTTGCTTATGGGACATGAATATAAATCGTGGTGGATTGGTACTATTCTTGATATTGAAACTGCCAGAAAATTGGTTCCCAATCAAAATGCAACTACTGTACAAGTTGCAGCTGGTGTAGCAGCAGCTATATTATATGCTATAAATTATCCAAATTTAGGATTCTGTGTTCCTGATGACTTAGCTTATAATGAAATATTAGAATATGTCAAACCATATTTAGGAGAATTTATTTCTATCCCAGTAGATTGGTCTCCAAGAGATAATGGTAGAGCATTTATGCCATTTGGTAAAGCTACTAATAATAAAACTTCTACAAAAGATGAATGGCAGTTTTCTACATTTTTAGTTACTGCTTAAATATTTTTTAAATATGACTAATTTTTTTCATATAAACTAGTCTCTTTTTTATTAGTTCTTGGTTTAACATTGTAAGTGCAACTTTTTCTCAAAAACATAAGATAAAAAATCACTACGTTTTTAATTAAGTCGAACAACTTATTCTTTAGCGTTAATTACAGATTCTACAGATTCAAGTAACTGTAATGCAGGCTCTACTAAGTTATTATCATTTATATAAGTTCTTGTTAATGACGTAGTGTCGTAATTCAATATTGGGTCATCATTTAATTTACTTTTTACGCTACTAACCATTTTCTGTAGCAAGTCATTTAAACTCTCTACTTCATATTTTGGATTTTTTAAATCAGTGTTGGTTTTTATAAAAAATATTTTTTCATCAGCTTCAAATTTCTCTTGAGTGATTGGGTTTATAAGGTTACAATTATCCCACGCTGAAATTGATTTATTTTGTACTTTTTCAAATAATTTAGAACAGTCAGTTATAGTTTCTAATATTTGTGGATTAACTCTAGAAAATTGTTTTGTTTTGATAGCGTTCGCTATATCAAACGCACTATTTTTACCATTTGTCCATATTCCGCTATATTTAATGTTATCAGCAAAAGTATATACACCTTCTCCACACATTAAACAATCTTTAAAGGTTCCTTCGTATTTATCACCATTTTTATATAATCTCACACCTTCCCCATTTGGTCGGGCATATTTTTTTCCATTATTATCAATATAGTAATTTATTTCTCCAGTATATTTACTACCATCCGTATATTCAACCTCACCTGTTTTTTTGCTCCTAGTATCAATAATATAATCGGGATAGGTTTGCCAAATAAAACCAAATCCAACGCGTTTTTCAATAATGTCTGAACGATTATCACCTTGAGCAAGCCTATCTATAAATTTTTTTATAAGATTAAATGATTCTGTATTACTATTAATGTGTGTTTTCTTTAAAGTAAATCGAAATAACAAACTCTGATGGCTCTTTCTAATTAAAAGTGCTGCGTTAATTGCCATGCTTATCACATTACTTCGTACATTATTATTATTTTGATAAATATTTCTTCCAATGTCGAGCGATTGTTTGATTTGAATAGCTTCATCTTTTGTAATATCCATATCTTCAAAGCACTGAATGATTTTTGATTTTGTAATAGATGATTTAGTATCCGTTGATTGCAAGAGATCTTTTAATCTATCTTCAATTTCATCGTTATTGATTCTTACATTAAATTTCACATTATTATTAGATATCATTAAATTTTGCCTTACTAAAATAGTTGTTATATATCATGATTATATCATTTATATTATATAACTAACCATATACAAATTTGTACACATATTAATTTTTAATCGCCATAATATGCTTCATCATTGATTTTACTGAAGTTGTAAATCCCAATATTTTTCGTGGGCGGTTATTTAATATGTTTTGTACTTTTTTGATATCCTCTTCTGGTACTAATCTAAAATCAGTTCTTTTTGGATAAAAATCACGAATAAGACCGTTTGTATTTTCATTTAAACCGCGCTCCCAAGAAGCATATGGATGACAGAAATACCACTCAATTCCAGTTTCTTGAGTAAATTTTGCATGTTCGGCAAACTCACATCCATTGTCACTAGTTATTGATTTAAAGGGTAATAATGTTGTTGCCATTACTTTTTTAAGTTCATTATAAACCGTCAATGCTTCTTTATTTTGTATTTTACGAACTAGCAAATATTTAGTCGAAATATCAACGATTGTTAATAAAAATGATTGTTGCTCTAAACCAAAAACCGTATCAATCTCATAGTGTCCAGCTTCTCTTGCTAAAATATCAATTGAGTCTCGTTTTTCGATGCTGAGCTTATTTTTTACTTTTTCCTCCTTGGCGATTTTATTCCGATATCTTTTACCACGTCTGCGTAAATGCTCGTAAATTTTGCCCCCATTGGCTCTATCGCCCCAAATGTAGCGATATATGGTTTGATGACTTGTGGCTACTGATAATTCATCTTTTAATTTAGCAGCAATTTGTTCTGGAGATGTGCGTACTTCAAATTCAGTATTAATAAAACCTAATGTTGTTTTATCTATAGAGTCAAAAAACTTTTCTTTTCTAACTGCTTGTTTTTGCCTATCTGATGCAATATTATTAGCCCTTAAATGTGAGTAAAATCCAAATGATTCGTCAGTATTTCTAGCTATTTCTCTGTAAATGCTGGTTTTATCTCGACCAAGTTCTTTAGCTATTTTGGGTACTGAGTCACCAAAAACTAATCTTTGCTCAATATAAAATCTTTCTGCACCACTTAAATGTGTATACGACATAACTATACCTCTTTGAAATTCCTATTATACATAGTTATTTACCTTAAAATTTCAAGCTATACTTTGCAGTTATTTAAGAGTTGCACTTTAAATGGAAATCTAGCGTTCTATTTATTTTATAATCCTATAATATTTTTATATTCATTATTAATAAGTAAAACATAAAATGTTAATAAATTTATGTTATTAACATTTATAAAAAATAATAAAATTTTATCCACAAACTTTAATTTATTTTTAAAGTACTTATTAATAACTTTATTAACAGCTACTTCTTTTTAAATATATAATAAAAATTAAGTTATTAACATAAATTAAACAAATTAATAAGTACTATTAACAAATATATTATTATATAAATATAATTAAACATCAAATATTAAATCTTCAAGTTCTGTTATAATAAGTACTATAATTAAAATGTAGGAATTTGATTAATGACAAAAGAGACCAAGTATACAGTGGAAAAAGTAACATATGTAAAGAAATGGAATGATCATTTATTTAGCTTTAGAACTTCTAGATATGAAGGATTTAAATTTATACCAGGTCAATTTGCTAGACTGGGTGTAAATAAAGAAGATGGCTCTATAGTTTGGAGAGCATATTCAATTGTTTCTGCTGATTATGATGAAGAATTAGAGTTTTATTCAATAGTAGTTCCAGATGGAGAATTCACTCAAAGATTAAAAAAATTAAAGGTTAATGATACTATTTATGTTGATAAAACAAATTATGGATTATTGACTACTGATAGATTTGAAAATGGTAAGCATTTATGGTTATTATCAACTGGTACAGGTTTAGCTCCCTTTATTTCTATACTATTTGATTTTTATATTTGGGAACAATATGAAAAAATTATTTTAGTTCATTGTGCCAGAAATAAAGATGAACTAGCTTACCAAGATTTAATTAATAATTTTTATAATCATGAATTTTATGCAGATTTTGTGAATAATAAACTAATATATGTAAAAATTTTAACGCGTGAGAATAATGGTGCTGATTTATATGGTAGGATCACAGAATTATTAAAAAATAAAAAATTAGAAGAATTTGTTAATATATCTATTAATGTAGAAGATAGCAGGGTAATGATTTGTGGTAACCCACAAATGGTAGATGACACGAGAAAAATTTTAGGTGAAAGAGATCTAGTTATATCGCGTAGAGGCAAGCCTGGAAACATGGCTGTAGAAAATTATTGGTAAAAAATCTTTTATATTCTTATATTATCCTTAAATAATATCAAATAAATTTCTCTAAGAAATTGTTTCACGTGAAACAATTTTTACCTATAAAATTAACAGGTATAAAAATGGAAGATTATATAATAATTTCTAAGATTATAGAAGAAGTACTTGTAGGAAAAAACTTAAATGAAGTTTTTTCTAAATATATAAATGAAACTAAAGATATTAGTTATGGCATACTGCGCAATTATAATAAAATTGATAATATATTAAAGGTTTTAATTAAAAAAAAACCTAATAATAATAAAGTATTAATTATTTTATTAATAGCAATTTATGAGATTAATTATTCAAAAAAACCTAAATTTGCAATATGTAATGATTTAGTAAACCTTGCAAAATTTTTAACTAAAAGTATAAATTTAAAAAACTTTATAAATGGTGTAATTAGAAATTATTTACGAAATCTTGAATATATTGAAAAAAAATTAGAAAATAATATTGAATATAAATATAATTTTCCACTTTGGTGGATAGAAAAATTAAAAAAGGATTTTTCAGAAAATTATATTGAAATTTTATCTAATTTAAATGTTATTCCAAGATTAGGATTAAGAATAAATACTAAAAAAATTAAATTAAATGATTATTTGCAGTTATTAAAAAAAGAAGACTTAAGTTTTAATATAATAGATAATAAAATAGTATTAGAAGATAAACTAAATATAAACCAAATCCCGTTATTTAAAAATGGTATTGTATCCATACAAGATATTAGCGCGCAAAAATTAATTGATTTAATAAAATTTAATGAAAAAGACTATATTTTGGATGCGTGTAGTGCTCCTGGAGGAAAATCTTGTCAAATCTTGGAAAATAACAAAGTTGAATTAATAGCTTTAGATATTAATGAAAATAGATTAAAAAAAGTTAAAGAAAACTTAGAAAGATTAAATTTATCAGCTAAAATAATTTGTGCAGATGCTAGTAATTTAAAATGGTGGAATAATAAAAAATTCGATGTAATAATTGCTGATGTTCCTTGTTCAGCTAGTGGAACCATAAGAAAAAACCCAGATATTAAATTGCATAGAAAATTGGTAGATATAAAAAATTTTGTACATATTCAACAAGAAATAGTACTAAATTTGTGGCATACTTTAAAAATTAATGGTAAGTTAGTTTATATAACATGTTCTATATTTAAAGAAGAAAATCAAGAAAATATTAACAATTTAATAAAAAAAATGAATAATGCAAAAATAATTCACGAATTATTTATTTTACCAACAAAATTTTCTGATGGTTTTTATTATTGCATATTACAAAAAATTTCTTAGTTAATATTTGGTTTAAATAAAGTATAATATTGTAGCAAAATGTAATTGGAGAGTTTATTAATAAAATGAAAATATTTAATACTTTTAATAAGTTAAAAGAAGAATTTATTCCTATAGAAGCTAATAAAGTTAGGATGTATGTATGTGGGCAAACAGTATATGATTATTGTCATTTAGGTCATGCAAGAAAAGAAGTTGCTTTTGATATGATCCGTCGTTGGTTTATAGCGTCTGGATACAAAGTAACTTATGTAGAAAATATTACCGATATTGATGATAAAATAATAATGAGGGCTAAAGAAAATAATGAAACGATTTGGGAATTAACACAACGCTTTATTAATTTTATGCACGAAGATTTTTTTAGATTAGGAATTTTAAGGCCAGATATAGAACCAAAAGCTACAGATTATATATCGCAAATGATTAACATTATTGAAGATTTAATAAAAAAAGGTTATGCTTATTTAGCTTTGAATGGTGATGTTTATTATTCAATAAAAAAATTTGCTAATTATGGAAAACTATCAGGAAAATCCTTAAAAGATTTAAGGATGGGAGAAAGAGTAGAAATAGATCTTAATAAGAATGATCCTATGGACTTCGTATTATGGAAATCTTCAAAAGATAATGAACCTTATTGGGATTCTCCTTTTGGAAAAGGAAGACCAGGTTGGCATATTGAATGTTCAGCTATGGCAGAAAAATTATTAGGAAAAAACTTTGATATTCATGGAGGCGGTCAGGATTTATTATTTCCCCATCATGAAAATGAAATAGCTCAAAGTGAAGCTCATAACAATTGCAAATTTGCAAATTACTGGCTTCATAATGGTTTTTTAAATATAAATGATGAAAAAATGTCTAAATCTTTAGGCAATTTTTCAACAATACGTGAAGTTTTAAAAGTTCATAACTCTGAAGTTGTAAGATTTTTTATGTTGAAAACACATTATCGTAGCCCTTTAAATTTTAATTCAAAAAGTTTAGAAGAAGCTAAACATAGTCTTTCAAGGTTATATACATCTATTAAAAATTATCCAAATTTAAGTTTAACGGATATTGATTGGAATAATGAATTTGCTAATAGATTTAAACAGGCAATGGATGATGATTTTAATACACCTTTAGCAATAAGTGTTTTGTTTGAATTAGTATCAGAAATAAATAAAAATTCTAATTTAAAATTAGTAAATTTATTGAAAGCATTATCTAACACAATTGGAATTTTAGAAAAATCACCAGTTGATTTTTTACAGGAGGGTAATAAAATATCTGTAGAAGAAATTGAAAATTTAATAAAAAAACGTGAAGAAGCACGTCAAAATAAAAATTTTCAATTAGCTGATAAAATTCGCCAAGATTTATTAAATAATAATATTGTATTAGAAGATAGTTTAGGTATTACAACTTGGCGTAAAGAATAATATCACTTATATTATCTTAAACTTCATTTATAATATTTTTATAATCAGATAAAAATTTATTTATTTTTTCTTCACTACTACGTGGAAATATATATATACCATATTGAGAATCTCCAACAGGCATTAATCCATACTTTTTACCTAAATATAATTTTTTGTCTTTATTTGTTGGTGCTGGAATTATTATGCTTAATTGATATGAATTAAAATGTAATAGTGGGTTATTACAACCTACAATTGTAGCAATTTGAGAATAAAAATTTTTAGCCTTTTTTAGGCACTCATTCCACAAAACAGCTAAATTTGTTTTTTTAGGATCTATATCAGATATGCTTAATGCTTTTTCTAATAATAGATAAAGTTCTAAACCAAATATTCCTTGCCTAGAGCCAGAAAATGTTATATCAATAGCATCTTGTATTATATGAATTCTAACATCATCTTCCGAAAAAATATCTGCTAAATAAGATTTTTTTCCTAAGGCAACACCACTTATATTATAAGTTCCTAGAAATTTATGCCCAGAAAATGATAATGTATCTATTAAATCAAAAATTGAACTAATGTTTTTATAAATTTCTAAATATGGAATAAACAAACCATATATAGCACCATCTCCATGGATTTTATATTTACCAGGAACATATTTGTCAAGTAAGGTTTTTATTTGTATAACGTTATCTATTGAACCATCTACAGTAGCCCCAAAATTTGCTGAATAAATTACAGGATTATTTATATTTTTTAAAATTGATTCTAAATTTTTATAATCAATTCCCGAATAAGTAGCATTAATATTTATTATTTCTATATCTAACTGATTGGCTATTTTTTTTAATGAATAATGGCTTCGGGAAGAACATACTAAAACAGGTTTAACAACAAAGTGCTTTAAAAAGTAATTTCTATGCCACCATAAACAAGCGAAATTGGCTTCTGTTCCTCCAGAGGTAACATAACCAAATTCATTTGGTAAATTAAAATGTTTTCCTAGCTTTTTCATTAACATGACTTCAATATTTTTTATATTATCAGTAGTGTATTCTCCATGGTAATAAGGACTAGCAATATTATTCAAATATGTTGTACTCATAGAATTATCTAATATTCCTAGTAAACTAAGATCGATTTTAAAAGCATGCTCTCTATTTACTGGATATCCTAATGCTAAGTTGTTTGGTTCACTGGCGTTTAATCGCATTTGATCAATTGTTTTGCTATCTATATCAGAAATTTTCATGTATATTTTTCTATAAAAATTTATTAGAGAAAGGTTTTTTTATTAAATTATTAATAATGATTTTTAAGTTAATTTCCAGAAAATCTAGATTTTAATAAATTGATTTCATTTTTATCAATTTTTTGAATTAAAATTGATTTTTTTGGAATAGATATATTTGATTGAAAGGTATTAGGATCAAGTATTTTTATTGCTGAGGTGGTTTCAGGATCTTGATTACAGGAAATAGTTGATAACATTTCTTCTGCAATAGCTGGAATAAAAGGAGATGAGGCAATAGCTGATATTTTAATAATATAGAAGCAATTAGCAATAATTCTACTGGATTTTTGTAAATCATTTTTTACATATTCCCAAGGTTTATTAACAGTAACATATTCATTGCCAAAGCTCCAAATTTTTCTGAGAGCTTTCATAGCTTCTCTAAATTTTAGTAGACGGACATTACTATCAATATTATTTAGTAAATCGCTAAGTTGTTGATGAATTTTTGAAAAATCTTCATTATTGGGTAAATCTAATGATGGAATTCTGCTATCAAAATATTTATGAGCTAAAGCACATACACGAGATACTAAATTTCCTAAAATATCTGCTAAATCTTTATTAGTCACTGCAACAAAATCATCGAATGTAAAATCAAAATCTGAAGATTCAGGAGCATTTGAAAGTAAAAAATACCTCCAGTAATCTGCAGGAAAAAGTGTTAATGCATCATCTAAAAAAACACCTCGTTTAGAGCTTGTAGAAAATTTACCACTATCATATGTTAGCCAATTAAATCCTTTGATTTGATCAACAAGTTTAAAATTAGCATTAATACCAAGCAACATTGCAGGAAAAAAAATTGCATGAAATGGAACATTGTCTTTTGCCATAAATTGGATATAATCTACATTTTCGTTATTATTCCACCAAGATTTCCAGTCATTAATATTACCTTGTTTTTCTGCCCATTCTTTAGTAAAACTTATATAAGCGATAGGGGCATCAAACCATACATAGAAAACTTTATTTTCATAATTTGCTTTAGGTATTTTTACTCCCCACTCTAAATCTCGAGAAATACATCTTTCTGTTAATCCTTCACTTAACCATTTATTAGCAATACCTTTTGTAACATTTGACCAATTTTTGTGCTTATTAACCCAATGGCGTATTTTTTCTTCCATTTTTTTAAGGTCAAAAAAAAGATGTTTAGATGTTCTTGCTTCTAAATTTTTACTACCGCTAATAGCTGAATAAGGATTAATTAATTGCGTAGTATCTAAAAGTTTTCCACAAAATTCGCATTGATCTCCTCTAGCTTTTTCATATCCACAAAAAGGGCATGTTCCTATTACATATCTATCAGGTAAAAATCTTTTATCATCAATTGAATATATTTGTTTAATATCTTTTTCGTTAATAAGACCATTTTCATCTAGTTTTTTAAATATTTCTTGCGTCATATTTTTATTTTCTAGCGATGAGCTTCTTCCGAAGTAGTCAAATTTAATACCAAATTGTTTAAAAATTTCTTTTTGTTTATTATATAGTTGTGTACAATATTCTTCAGTAGTTAAGTTTGCTTCTTGAGCGGCTATTTCAGCAGGGGTGCCATGTTCATCAGTTCCACATATAAATAAAACTTTTTCACCTTGTTGCCTTAAATATCGAGTATAAACATCTGCAGGCAGAATAGAGCCTATAAGATTGCCTAAATGTTTTACTCCATTAATGTATGGAAGGGCACTTGTAACAAGATATTTTTTCATTTTTTTCTCTAAAAATTAAATAGCTTTGAATTATGGTTTTAGTTAGAATTTTATAATAAAATTTTTAATATTAAATTTAGAAAGCTTATTCTTTCTAAGCCGTTAGTGTACTATAAATCTAGTACTATTTGCATAGTTTGCATTATAATTAAATAATTATTTTCTGATAAAGTTTTTAATTGTGTTAAAAACAATAGGCGTTAGAGTAAT
>CAYZUJ010000044.1:0-2215 GCA_964481375.1 uncultured Neisseria sp.
GGTTCCACTTCTATTAATTTTGCTAGATAGAGATAAATGCTTTATTTGCTGAAAATAAGCTATCATAAATATTTATGCACTGATTAATTATCTTATGTTAATCGGTGTATTTTTGATGATAATTCATTTGCTACTGTAAGTAAATTTTGCTTAGCGCGGATTTTCGCACCAATCTGCTTGCTACCCTAATATGTTGCAGCCAATTTGTTTTATAAAGTGTAAGGTATTAAGGTCGAAATTATTCTGTTACAATTCCTGCTGTAGTGCCAATATCATAAATATTATTTTGGTTAGCACAGTAACCACTAATTATTAGCTCATCGCCATTTTCTAAAAAGGTTCTGGTTTCTCCATTAGGCAAGGTAAGTGGTTCTTTTCCATTTTTGGTTATTTCCATAAGACTACCACAGCTATCTCTTGTTTCACCACTTAAAGTACCTGAGGCAATTATATCGCCAATGCGTAGGTTGCAACCAGCTACAGTATGTTGAGCAATCCATTGATTAATAGTCCAATAGGCATATTTAAAGTTTGTTTTAGAAATAGTTATACCTTCTTGGTATTTAGCTGTTTTTAAGGTAACATTTAAAGAAATATCATAGCTATACAACTCTTTATCTAATAAGTAACTTAATGGTTTAGGCGATTGAGCTGGAGCTGAAATTTTAAATGCTTCTAATTCTTCTATAGGAATTATAAATGGAGAAATAGAGGTTAAAAAGCCTTTGGAGTTAAAAGGTCCTAGTGGTTGATATTCCCATTGTTGAATATCTCTAGCACTCCAATCATTAAGGATACATATTCCAAAAATATATTCTGAAGCATTTTCTATTTTGATTGGTTGGCCTAAAGTACTATCTTTACCAATTATTACGCCAATTTCAACTTCAAAATCTAATTTTTTAGAATGGTTTAATTCAGGAGTCTCATTTACAAGAATCTGCCCACGAGGTCTTATAACAGGGTGATTTGTAGATACTATAGAACTTGCACGACCATTGTAGCCTATTGGCATATGTTCCCAGTTAGGCATTAATGGGTTTTGCGGTCTAAATATACTACCAATATTAATTGCATGATTTTTGGATACATAAAAATCAGTAAATCCTTTAACTTCAACAGGAAGGTGGAGATGCACTTCTTCTAGTTTTAAAGTGGCTTTTTTAAGAAAGTTTTCTTCTAAAGCAAATAATTGTTTTTTGATTTGCTTTCTTTTATCTAAAGGAAGTGCTATAAATTTATTAAGAAATTCAAAATTAAATGATTCTTCTAATGAAGATTCTAAAAATCCTAATTTACTAAGTAGAGAAAGATCAATAACTGTGTTATTGATCCTTGCACCCACTCTCTTTTGTGAATTAGTAGAATTATTAAAAATACAGTATGATATAAAATTCACAGTGCTTTACCTTTTAATGTAGAGGAGTTTCTGTTGGATTAGTTTTTCCTCTTGCTTTAGAGCTATTAATAACAGCCTTAACTTCTTTTTTAGGAACAATTGGTATTGGTTTTGATTCCAAAGCTGCTGCTATTACCTCATCAATAGTTTTGACAGGAATAATTTCTACATGAGATTTAATATCAACAGGGATATCATCTAGATCTTTTACATTTTTTTCTGGAATCAAAACAGTTTTAATTCCGGCCCTAACAGCTGCTAGAAGCTTTTCTTTTAAGCCACCAATTGGTAATACCTCTCCGTATAGTGTTACTTCACCAGTCATAGCAACTGATGATTTTATTGGTATATGGTTAAGACTTGATGTAACAGCGGTTGCCATGGCAATTCCTGCTGATGGTCCATCTTTAGGAGTAGCACCTTCAGGAACATGCACATGAATGTCTTTATTCTCATAAAATTTTTCATCGATTCCTAGAACATTAGCTCTATTTCTAACTAAACTAATTGCTGCTTGAATTGATTCTTTCATCACGTCTCCAAGTTGCCCCGTTCTAATAATTTGTCCTTTACCTGGAACTGCTGCAACTTCAATTGTTAGAATATCTCCACCAACCTCAGTCCAAGCTAAACCTGTTACTCGTCCAATTCTATTTTCTTTAGCACTAACTCCAAAGTCATACATAGGAACTCCAAGGAAATCTTTTAATATTTCAGGAGTAACTAATACTTTTTTAGATTTAATTAGTTTAACATCAATTTGAGTAACAATTTTGCGACATAACTTATTTAATTGTCTATCTAAATTTCTGACTC
>CAYZUJ010000044.1:2225-6032 GCA_964481375.1 uncultured Neisseria sp.
GCCTCAAGAGTATAATGGCGAATTATATTCATTATAGCTTCATCAGTAAATTCAACTTCGGTAACTTTTAGACCGTTATTTTTAATTTCTTTGGGTATTAAATATTGTTTTGCAATATTAAATTTTTCTTTTTCTGTATAACCAGATAAAAGAATTATTTCCATTCTATCTCTAAGTGCAGCAGGAATGTTCATTGAATTTGCAGTAGCTACAAACATTACCTGTGATAAATCAAATGGAATTTCGGTATAGTTATCCACAAAAGCTTTATTTTGTTCTGGATCTAATACTTCCAGTAAGGCAGAAGCAGGGTCACCTCTGTGATCAGAACCTAATTTATCAATTTCATCAAATAAAAATAAGGGATTTTTTACACCAATTTTACTG
Source organism: uncultured Neisseria sp. (assembly GCA_964481375.1). GTDB lineage: Bacteria > Pseudomonadota > Gammaproteobacteria > Burkholderiales > UBA11063 > Aquella. Next base: position 2,613 of record CAYZUJ010000044.1, read on the forward strand.
ACATTTTGCAATACTTTACCAGGCATTGCCCCAATGTAGGTTTTTCTATGCCCGCGAATTTCAGCTTCATCATGTAAACCACCAAGAGCAACTCTGATATACTTTCTACCAGTTGCACGGGCAATAGATTCGCCCAACGAAGTTTTACCCACTCCTGGAGGACCAACAAAACATAAAATAGGAGCTTTATTGTTTTCAACTCGCTTTTGTACAGCTAAATACTCAATTATTCTTTCTTTAATTTTATCTAATCCATAATGATCTTTATTTAGAGTTTTTTGTGCTCTATCTAAGTCTTTATGAATTTTACTAGCTTTATTCCACGGTAAATCAATTAAATGATCTATATAATTTCTAACAATTGCCGATTCTGATGACATTTGTGGCATCAATTTTAATTTTTTTAGTTCAGCTAAAGCTTTAACTTCAACATCTTTAGGCATTTTTGCTTTTTTTATTTTTCTTTCTAATTCTTGAACATCGCTTAACTCTTCTTCTTCGCCAAGTTCTTGTTGAATTGCTTTTGCTTGTTCATGCAAATAGTATTCTTTTTGATTTTTTTCAATTTGTTGTTTTACTCGCCCCTGAATTTTCTTTTCCACATTTAAAATTTCAATTTCACGATTTAATTCATGCAGTATTTTATTTAAGCGTTTTTTTAATGATAATGTTTCTAATAAATCTTGACGAATTTCAAGATCCATAACAACATGAGTTGTTATTACATCAGTTAATTGCTCAATATTTTCAATTTTAGAAATTAGGGCAACTATTTCATCAGGAACTCTTTGGTTAAGTTTAGAGAATTCATCAAATTGTTGAAGTATCTCTCGACGAATAGCTTCAAGTTCAATATTAACAGTATCATGTTTAGTTCCAAGTTCTTCTATATGACAAGCTAAATAACCATTTTTTTCCACTATACCTACTGCTTTTGCTCTGGTCTTTCCTTCAACTAAAACTTTATTAGTACCATCAGGAAGTTTTAAAATCTGCAGTATTTTAGCAAATGTCCCAATCTCGTGAATATTATTAGGTGTAATCTCATTATCTTGAGGGTTTTTTTGGCTTAATAATATAACCATATTATCTTTTTGAGAGGCAATATCTAGTGCAGTTATTGATTTTTGCCTTCCTATAAATAAAGGAACAACCATATTAGGGAAAATAACCACATCTTTTAGAGGAATTACAGGAGTTAATTCTTCAATATTTTTAACTGAAGGAGTAGATGGATTTTTACTTTCTTGAGATATCATAGTTTTTTCCTTTTAACAATTATTGTTTTTAACCTTATCTGAAGTTCTTGATCAACTCTAAACTAAATCTAAAGAAGAATTGCTTTATTAATAAAATCTGCCTTTTTAAGTAGAGAAATTAATTCTTCAACTTGATTTAAATTATTAACGCCTAAGGTTACCTTTACGAATGCAAAATTTAAACTGCTTTCTTGAAAGATTTCTTCTATATTAATATTTTCTTTTGAAATTAGTGCTGCAAATTGAGTAAATACTCCTGGTTTATTATACAACTCCGCCTGAATTTTACAAAAAAAATTTTTGTTTACATCATTTAATATATTAACAAAAGTTAAATTATCAAGGGTAGCTTTATTTTGTTTGCAATTAAATTTATGTAAGTATAGTTCGCTGTTTCTAGTAATTTTAGCTAAAATTTTATCTCCAGGAAGAGGTAAACAAAAAGGATCCTGTATGATAGGCATATTACATTTACTAATAATTATATCTAATGGCTTATTGTCTGGATATTTAATTATTTTTTTAATTAATTCTAGAACAGGAATATTACCTCTGCCAATTTCATGCTCTAATTCTGATTCTTTAAATTTAGGGTAATATTTTGCGTAGGCCTTTTTTAAAGCAGAATGTGATATTTTTTCAGTTGTTATTAATTCTAAGCCTGAATTAATCAATTTTATCCCATTATTAGTATTATCATCATATTTTTGCTCTTTTATGTATTGCTTTATCTTGCTAATAGCTTTTCCTGATACAACTTGAGTTAGCCAGCTATCATCAGGTTCAACTGTATCACTTGTAATTATCTCTACAATATCTCCATCATTTAACTTGCTATTTATTTTAACAATTTGTTGATTGACTTTTGCTGAGAGACAATGGTTGCCGAGTTTACTATTAACATTATAAGCAAAATCAATAGGTGTGGAACCTTTTGGAAGTAATATTATTTTTCCTTTTGGTGTGAAAACATATATATCTGAAGGTGATAAATCATGTTTTATACTTGCAAGAAAATCATTTGCAGAAAAGCTACTAGCTTGGATATCTAAAATATTATTAATCCAATTATTATGTTTTTGGTTAAATAAAGAATCATTATTTTCTTGGTTTAACCAATGACTAATAATGCCATTTTCTGCAACATCTTCCATTGCTTCAGTTCTTATGTGTAATTGTAAGGGGATTCCCTGCGGACCAATTAGAGTTGAATGCAAGGATTGATAGCCATTACTTTTAGGTATAGCAATATGATCTTTAAATTTACTAGGTAATGGTTGATACAAATTGTGTAAAACTCCTAATGTTAAATAACAATCTCGAATAGTAAAAACAATAATTCTTATTTCAAATATATCATTGTATATCCGGCTAAATCCTTGTCCTCGAGCAAGCATTCTTCTATATAAATTATAAATCGAGCGTTGACGATAAATAAATTTTGCTGAGATACCATTAGATTTTAAGGAGCTACTAATATTATGAAGGATTTTTTCAATAATGGGCAGACGTTTTTTTTGGGCATCTTTAATAGCTTTAGATAAAACTTTGTATCTAATAGGATAAAGATGTTTAAAGCTCTCATCAGTTAATTGAAGATATATTTGGTGTAGCCCAATTTTATTTGCAATAGGAGCATAAATTTCCATTGTTTCTAGTGCTACTTGACGTCTTTTAGATGGATTCATTGAAGATAAAGTACGCATATTATGCAATCTATCAGCTAATTTAATTAAAATTACTCTTATATCTTTTGCCATAGCTAACGCAACTTTTCTGAAATATTCAGCATGAGCTACTTCTTCAGATTCAAAATGTAATTTTTCTAACTTTGTAACCCCATCAACTAATTCAGCAATATGCTGTCCAAAAATTTGGATTATGTCTGCTTTAGTAATCTCTGTATCTTCAATAACATCATGTAATAATGCGCCAGCTATAGTTTGTTCATCTAATTTCCAGTCTGCAATAATCATTGCTACTTCAGTTGGGTGAGTAATGTAAGGTTCGCCACTTTTTCGTTTTTGTTTAAAGTGGGCATGATTGGCAACTTCAAATGCTAATTTAACTACTTGGAATTGTTTACCTGTTAAGCGTTGTTTAACGCTTCTAAATAGTTGTTGCTTTTTTTCATCAACTAACTCTTGATAAACACCGTAGT
>CAYZUJ010000044.1:6042-14481 GCA_964481375.1 uncultured Neisseria sp.
GTCTATTTCCAGCTGTTTTCTAACATAAAATATGGTTTAATTTAAACCATAGGTTCTATTAGGTTATTTAATCAATAGTTTTAAGAATAGAATTATCAATCAAGTTATCTGCAATTTCACGCAGTGCTAGAACTGTAGGCTTATCATTTTCTTCATTAGCTAGTAAAGTTTTATTGCCTTTTTCAATTTGTCTTGCGCGAAGTGCTGCAACTAGAGTCATTATAAAACGATTGTCTATGTATTCCATACAATCAGCAACTGTAAATCGAGCCATTTATTTTACTCCAACTTATAATTATTTAAAACATTTTTGCTTTTTAGTCTTTGAACCAATATTATACTATATAAACTCTGAAGAGCACTATTAAAATCATTGTTAATAACTATATAATCATACTCTTTGGCATACGATATTTCATAATAAGCAAGAGAAAGACGTTTATTTATAGTTTCATTATCATCAGTACTTCTTGACTTAAGCCTTCTTTCAAGCTCTTTTTTATTAGGAGGTAGTATGTAAATAAAAATTGATTCAGGGATTATTTTTTTTATTTGCTGTGCACCTTGATGGTCAATCTCCAGTATAATATCATATCCTTGACTTAAAAAGTAATTTATAGTTTTATGGTTAGTTCCATAATAATTATCATATACTTTTGCATATTCTAAGAATTCTTTTTTTTCTAGCATTTCTTCAAATTCATCTTTTTTTATGAAAAAATAATCTATTTTATCCACTTCTTTGATTCTTTTATTTCTTGTAGTGTGAGAAATTGAGATTTTTATATTTTTATCTAAATTAGCTAGTGCTTTTACCAAAGTTGATTTGCCAGCACCTGAGGGAGCGGAAATTACAAATACGTTTCCTTGAAGCATATAAAAAATCTCCTTACAATTTTTTTAAAAACATATTAGCTTAAGTATAATATTATAACCTAATATAGTAATATTGCTGTTATAATTACAGTTATTGTTTAAATGAAAAGGTAATTAAATGTTTATAGATTCTCATTGTCATTTAAATTTTGAACAATTATATAGCAATATAGATCATTTTTTATCAGAAATGAAAGAAAACTCAGTTGATTATGCGCTATGCGTAGGAACTAGGCCAGATAATCTGGATCTTATTGTAAAAATTGCTGAAAAATATAACAATATTTTTGCATCAGTTGGAATACACCCTGATGAAAAAATTTTAGAATGTAATTTAACAGAAGATTTATTATTAAACTATACAAAGAATTTAAAAGTCATAGCGATTGGTGAAACTGGGTTAGATTATTATAACTGTCATGATATTGACATGTCATGGCAACATGATAGGTTTATTTTACATATAGAAGCTGCAAAAAAAACTCAATTACCTCTAATTATTCATACTAGAGAATCAATTAATGATACTCTTGATATAATGAAAAAATATGATGCAATGAGTGTTGGTGCAGTTATGCATTGTTTTACAGAAAATCTGGAAAATGCAAAAAAATGTTTAGATTTAGGTTTTTATATATCCATTTCAGGAATTGTTACTTTTAAAAATGCTAGTATTGTTCAGGAAGTAGCTAAATATGTTCCTTTAGATATGTTATTAATAGAAACAGATTCGCCATTTTTAGCTCCTGTACCTTTCAGGGGAAAATTAAATAATCCAGCATTAGTAAAATATACAGCTCAATATATTGCTGACTTAAAAGGTATTAGTGTTAATTATCTTGGTGAAGCAACTTCAGAAAATTTTTTTAAATTATTTAAGAAAGCAGTTAGATGATAAAAATAATTACTATAGATGGACCAGCATCTTCTGGGAAAGGGACTGTAGCGCGTATTATAGCTAAGGAGCTTGGTTATAATTATCTTGATAGCGGTGCCATTTATAGAGTTTTAGCTTTGGTTGCTAATAGAAATAATTTTGATGAAAATGATATAGAAGAAATAATCAAATTAATCCCTGATATAAATATTCATTTTATTAATAACAAAGTTTTAATAAATGAAGAAGATGTTACAGAAATAATTCGTGAGGAAAAGATTGGAATGTTGGCTTCTAAATTAGGTAAAAGTGCTAAAATAAGAAATTCATTGCTAAATCTCCAGCATTCTTTTGCTAAATTACCTGGTTTAGTCACAGATGGAAGAGACATGGGGAGTATAGTTTTTCCTAAAGCTTTACTCAAGGTTTTTTTGACAGCAACTCCAGAAATGCGCGCAAAAAGAAGAGTTGAACAGTTGCAATTATTAGGGAAATATGCTAAAATCGAGGATATTTTACAAGGGATCGTTGCTAGAGACTTGCAAGATTCAACTCGAAATGTTGCGCCTCTAGCTTATGATTCATCATTTAAAGTTCTTGATAACTCTAGTTTGTCAATTGAGGATACAGTTATCCAAATTCTTAGTTGGTTTAAATCCCTAGATTGTTAACTTTAAGTGTTATAGACTTTTTTGCTAAATATTTTTATATTGGTAAAGTCTATATTTTTTATTTTTATGGGTGCGATAATAATATATTATCGTGTATTATATAACTTTTTATTTTTTTGAGTTTTAAAACAAATATGGAAAATTTTGCAAGTTTATTTGAACAACATTTATCGCAGTTAGAAATGCGTGAAGGGGAAGTGGTTAATGCAGAAGTTGTTGCAATTGATAATAAGTTTGTAACAGTTAATGCAGGGTTAAAGTCTGAATCTGTAATACCGATAGCTGAATTTAAAGATGAGCATGGGCAGTTAGAAGTTAAGATTGGTGATACTACTCAAGTAGCAATTGAAGCAATAGAAGATGGGTATGGCGAAACTAGATTATCAAGGGATAAGGCTAGAAGAATTGCGGCATGGAGCGAGTTAGAAAAAGCATTAGAAGATGGAACAATTTTAACTGGGCTAATTTATGGTCGTGTAAAAGGTGGATTAGGAGTTATATATAAAAACGTACGCCTATTTTTGCCAGGATCATTATTAGACGTGAGAACTGTTCGTGATTTTACTCCTTATGAAGGTAAAGATGTAGAATTTAAAGTAATAAAAGTTGATAGACGTCGTAATAATATTGTTATTTCAAGAAAAGCAGTTTTAGTTGAGAAAACTGGTGGAGATAATAAAGCTATTTTAGAAAGAATGCAGGAAGGTAATATAGTAAAAGGTGTAGTTAAAAATATTACTGATTACGGTGCATTTATAGATTTAGGTGGTATTGACGGCTTGTTGTATATTACTGACTTATCATGGAAGAGAGTAAAACATCCATCTGAAGTATTAACAATAGGGCAAGAAATAGAAGCTAGAGTTTTAAAATTTGACCAAGATAAGCATCGTGTTTCGCTTGGGTTAAAACAATTATCAAATGATCCTTGGAATGGAATAGCTGAGCGTTATCCAGTTGGTACAAGATTATATGGCAAAGTATCAAATATTACTGACTATGGTGCATTTATTGAAATTGAAAATGGGATAGAAGGTTTAGTTCATATTTCTGAAATGGACTGGACAAATAAAAATATTAACCCATCTAAAGTAGTAAAGCTTGGTGATGAAGTTCAAGTACAAATTTTAGAAATTGATGGAGATAAGCGCAGAATTAGTTTAGGTTTAAAACAGTGTCAGGTGAACCCTTGGATTGAATTTGCAGAAAAATTCAAAAAAGGAGATAAAGTTAAAGGTAGTATTCGTTCAATCACTGATTTTGGTTTATTCATTGGGCTTGATGGCGGCATTGATGGTTTAGTTCATGTATCTGATCTATCTTGGTCTTTACCAGGGGATGCAGCAATTCGTAATTATAAAAAAGGTCAAGAATTAGAAGCAATTATTCTCTCAGTTGATATAGAAAAAGAAAGAATTGCTTTAGGTATTAAACAACTTGATAATGATCCATATGCATTATTTTTTAATAATTATGATAAAGGTTCAATCCTTAAAGGAAAAGTTAAATCAATTGCAGAGCAAGAGGCAGTAATTGAGCTTGCTGAAGGTGTAGAAGCGATTTTAACTGCACGTGAGGCTTCTAGTGAGAAAGTAGATAATTTAAATTCGCTTTTAAAACTTGATGAAGAAGTTGAAGTAATGATTACTAATATTGATAAAAGAAATAGAGTAATTAATATTTCAATTAAAGCTAAAGATGCTAAAGATGAAGCAGAAGCTATTAAAAAAGTTAAAAATGCTGAGAAAACTGCCGGTACTACAAATTTAGGTGCTTTATTACAAGATAAGTTTTCTAAAGAGTAAAGGATGAACTATGAATCGTTCAGGAATAGTTGATAGGCTTAGTGAGCTTTATCCAAAAGTTAATAGAAAAGCAATTGATTCTTTGGTTAGAACTATATTTGGTTTTTTAGTAAATAATATATCTAATGGATCGCGAATTGAAGTTCGTGGATTTGGTTGCTTTTCTTTGAAAGAAAGGTCCGGCAAAATAAGAAATCCACGCGATGGCTGTTCAATTGAAGCTGAAAGTAGATATGTTGTTTATTTTAGACCTGGTAAGGAGCTAAAACAAAGAGTAAATATACTTGATAAATAACTAGAAAAACCTCCACATTTAAATGTGGAGGTTTTTTATTCAGTCAAATTAACAATTTCTAATTTTTCCATACTTCTATTGAGAAATTTTTCGCCAATTTTTTGAAAATGTATAGGCTTATCTGTAACATAAAAATTATAACTAGGAGCTTTTTGTTGTAAATTTAGATTATGATTTTTTTCTAATGTATAAAACAATTCTTCACTAACCATTATAGCTGGATCAATAATTTTAACATCTTTTCCCATAATTAAACTAATGGTGTCTTTTATTAAAGGATAATGAGAGCAGCCTAAAATTAAAGTATCTATATTGTGGGTTTTTAATGGTTGTAAATAATCTTTAGCTATTAATTCTAAAGCTTTATGTTGGGTTATGCCTGCTTCAATAAATGGTACAAATAATTCACAGGCTTGAGAAAATATATGGATTTCTTTGTTTAGTTTTTTTATAGCAATAGGGTAGGCATTGCTGTTTATAGTGGTAGGTGTTGCAATTATACCAATATTATTGTTTTTACTTGCAAATGCACCGGCGTGACTTCCACTGGATAGAATATCAATAACCGGTATTTCATTAGCCAAAGGTTTTATGGTATCTGTGGCAACAGAAGCTATAGTATTACATGCAATAACAATTGCTTTTATATTTTGCTTTAGTAAAAACTTTACAGTTTGTTCAGCAAATTTTTTAATTGTTTCTACAGACTTTGTACCATAGGGCAGTCTTGCAATATCACCAAAATATATAATATTCTCATTAGGCATTTTTGCTATAATGTTTTTAACAACAGTAAGACCACCAATTCCTGAATCAAATACACCAATAGGGCTGTCACTATTAAAAAGTTTATGCATAAAATATATACCTTTTAAGTTACAGATAATATAATAATACTTAGGCTAGGATTCTAACAAATATTACAGCTTAAAGTAAAAACTTTTATATATTACTTTTTAGCTCTAGTAATAAGAGGTCTTTGTCTACTATCTTTATTGATTGATCTAAGTATGGTTTCTGCTTCATCAAAAGGTACAGTAATAAAAGAGAAATTATCTAAAATACGGATATCTTTCACTTTTCTTGCTGGAGTTTTAGCATGTGTATATAGTAGTTCTAAAAGAGTCCTTGGATTAATTTTATCTTTTTTACCTAATGCAATAAATAGTTTTGTTTGATCATTTAAACTATTATTTGAATTATCATTAAAATTATGTGATTTGTTAAATTCTCTAATTTGCTTATAGCTTTGTGGTAAAAATTCATCTCCATAAACATGGCGTAATAGTGCAGCAGTTACTATTTCAGCAGGCTGATTGGCAATTAAATTTTTGGCTAAATCTACATATTGTTCATAATCATTTTCTTTGATAATTTCATTAATGCAAGCATCTAGAGATTCTTTTTTAGCGGTAATCACTTCATTAATAGTAGGAGCTTTTTGACGCTTAATATCAGTTTTAGTCATTCTTTGAATACGGGTTAATTGAAAAGCTTCTTTAGGCGTAACAAATGTTATAGCAATACCTTTATTGCCAGCTCGTCCTGTACGCCCAATTCTATGAACATACGATTCTGCTTCATTGGGGATAGAGTAATTTATAACATGTGTTAAATTATTTACATCAATACCTCTTGCAGCAACGTCTGTTGCTACTAGAATATTAATGACTTTTTTCTTAAAATTTGCTAATGTTTTATTCCGTATAGCTTGAGTTACATCACCATGGATTGCGTCAGCTGCATAGCCGCGCGATTTTAAATGTGTAGTTATATCATCTGTCTCATGTTTAGTACGGGCAAAAATAATACCATAAAAATCACGTTCAAAATCTAAAACTCGGCATAAAGTATCAAATTTTTCTGATTCTCTTACTTCAAAATAGATTTGTTCAGTTAGGTTAGTTGTCATTTCTTTATTTTCAATTTTAAGTACTTTATATTGCCCCATATATTTTTTAGCAATTTTTAAAATTGAAGTAGGCATAGTTGCTGAGAAAAACAGCATTTTTTGTTTTTCATTTGTTTGTTTTAAAATTTCTTCGATGGCATCAATAAAGCCCATATTAAGCATTTCATCTGCTTCATCTAAAACAAAAAAATCTAAACTATTTAAATTTAAAACTTTTCTTTCTAATAAATCAATGATTCTTCCTGGGGTACCAACAATAATATCAATACCTTTTTTGATATTTTTTATTTGTTGTTCAATAGATTGACCGCCATATACAGGAAGTACCCGCAGACGCTTCTCATTTATTAAACTATATATTTCATCGGATACTTGATTAGCTAGTTCCCTAGTAGGAGTTAGAATTAATGCTTTTGTTAAACCAGGCTCTGGTTTAAACGATTCAATTATGGGAATGGCAAAAGCTGCAGTTTTTCCTGTTCCTGTTTGTGCCTGCCCAATAATATTAGATTGTTCTTTTAAAAATTCAGGAATTACCAATGCTTGAATAGCACTTGGTGAATCAAACCCTTTTTTTTGTAATGCTTGAATCATTAAGGGGCTTAAACCAAACTCTTCAAATGATTCAATAGATTTTGTATTTTGCATAATTAAACCTTTCTGTTTTATGTTTTAAAATAACCTAATTATTAGGCTAAAGCTATATATGGTGCCCACATATAAGCCACGACAAAAACATTTTTAATACAGATTGGTAAGATAATGTTGATAAGCAAATAAGCTAGTGGCTATTTTGAGGATATTAGTATTCAGCAGTAAATTTATAAAATAATATAATTTGATGAGTCTAATCAACCATAAGGCATTATTATATCATAATAACGTGCAATGATGCTTTATTAAAAATATTCTTCATGATTATAATTAAAACTCATCATAGTGAACAATTAATCTTCATTTTCAAATTTTTTGCTACTTAAATTATATGTAAGGATTCTATTAGTTTCATGTGGTGATTTTTTGGTTGATATATCAATTATGCATTCTCCATTAGTGTTAGTTTTTAATTTGTAATTTTCTGAATGAATAGTTTTATACTCGCAATCTAAATCTTCGGTAGATTGGTCAATAGTTTTTCCTTTAGGGGTTGATAATATTTTTTCATCTTGTTCTTCTTTTATTTTTTTTGATAGTTTGGTTGCAGATTCAATTTTTTCTTTTTGTACTAGATCTTCAAGTGTTTGAATCCCTAATAATTCACAAGTATAATAAGCATATTCTCCAAATAATGGAATACATTTTAAATAACGAGTTTTTGTTGAAGAAAGTACTGTTGATTCTAACTTAGAATATAAACTATAAAAAGAAAATAAACCATTTAAAATTTCTTTATAAGCATTAGAATTTATACAGGTATCAAAAGAAATCTGATTTTTAATATTGTCAGTAATTATATTTAATAAATCTTCACGTAAAATTGTAAAAATATTACATTCCAACCCAACATTAAATATTTCATTATTTAAATGATTATAGATAATATCTATTTTACCTTTTTTCAAATATTCTTTTACTTTTTTACTAATATTATTATGTATATATTCGATATCTTTAATAAATTTCTCAAAATCATTCTTATTATTTTCCCACAATAATGCTTTGGTTTCTTCATTATAATTATCTTTATCATTATAAAAATGTATTTCTTTTAATAAATAATCTTTTTGATATCTTTTAAATTTACTATTTTTGGAAGAGGTTTTAGTATAAAAATTTTGTAAAATTGTTAATTTTAATTCAGCAATTGCTCTTTCTCTTATAATTGAAGCTGTTTTATTAATCTTTTGTATTTTATTCTCTTTTAAAGTATTAAAACCAGAAGATTTATATGATAAAACATCTTCTTTCATTTTATTTAAACTATCTAATGCAATTTTTAAATTTTCGTATTCACTTCCATCTATTGGATATAATGATATTATTATATCTCGTGTTCTTTCTGT
>CAYZUJ010000045.1:0-14403 GCA_964481375.1 uncultured Neisseria sp.
AAGAAAGGCTTATTGGATAATTATATGAAACAGCAATTAAAAAGCCCCAATATTAGATATATTGAAGCTGGGATTGCGTAAGTTTAGATATCATCAACAAGAAAATATGAGGGGATTAAGGATGTTGAGTATCCATTTCACGATAAAATTGTTACTGTAACACATTGTGGCAGAAAATGCTTTAATGGTAAAAAGGTTAATTTAAGTACTGTATTTGGTGGCCAAAATGTCGGAATTAAAGAGGTTTATGATAAAATTTGGTTAGTTAGTTTTATGGGGTATGATTTAGGTTATTTTGATGAAGAGGATTGTAAGCTTGAGCCTTTGGAAAATCCATTCCGGGCTAAAGTGTTACCTATGTCTTAGGTATAATCTGTAACCTATGTTTACGGTATGAACCAATGTGAATTGGTTGCGGGGGCTGGATTTGAACCAACGACCTTCGGGTTATGAGCCCGACGAGCTACCAAGCTGCTCCACCCCGCGATTGATAAGGTATGCATTGTAACAAATAGCTTATTGCAATGTCAAATATATATTTTTTACATTAGATTACAAACTCTATTTGGCGGAAGCTGTGAGATTCGAACTCACGGAGGGCTTGCACCCTCGACAGTTTTCAAGACTGTTGCATTCAACCGCTCTGCCAAGCTTCCTACGATAAGAGCGATATTTTATACTACAAACATAATAAAAAGCAATATAAATTTATGTTATTGTCTAAAAAAATAGATATTATGGTAAAATTGCGGGCTATGATAATCATCATTACCGTTTTAGGAATTGAAAAAATATGAATTTACATGAGTACCAAGCCAAGGAACTTTTGGCAAAATATGGTTTAAGAGTACAAACTGGAATTTTAGCTAATAGTGCTGAAGAAGCAGGAAATGCATTTGAGCAATTAGGTGGCAAGTTTGCTGTTATAAAAGCGCAAGTTCATGCTGGAGGTCGAGGCAAGGCAGGAGGAGTAAAAGTTGTAAAATCTAAGGAAGAAGCTATTAATGTTGCTAAAGAGTTAATTGGAACACATTTAGTTACTTATCAAACAGATGCTAATGGGCAACCGGTAAATTCTGTATATGTAAGTGAAGATTTATATCCAGTTTCTCGTGAATTATATTTAAGTGCAATAGTTGATAGATCAACTCGAAGAATAACTTTTATGGCTTCCACCGAAGGTGGGGTTGATATTGAACAAGTAGCACATGATACTCCTGAGAAAATTTTTAAAACTATAGTTGACCCACTAATTGGTTTACAACCGTGTCATGCTCGGGAAATTGGTTTTAAACTAGAATTAAATAATGATCAAATTAGTCAACTAGTAAAAATCATGATGGGGAGCTATCAAGCATTTATAGAAAACGATTTTGCTTTATTTGAAATAAATCCCCTAGCTGTTCGAGAAAATGGTGAATTAGTTTGTGTAGATGCAAAAATTAATCTTGATGCAAATGCATTATTTCGTCACCCCAATTTATTAGCTTTAAGAGATAAATCTCAAGAAAATGACCGCGAATTAAAAGCTTCTGAATTTGAGTTAAATTATGTTGCTCTTGAAGGTAACATTGGTTGCATGGTGAATGGTGCGGGTCTTGCAATGGCAACAATGGATATTATTAAATTATTTGGTGGTCAACCGGCAAACTTTCTAGATGTTGGCGGGGGTGCAACTAAAGCACGTGTTATTGAAGCTTTTAAAATAATATTAGCAGATACAAGTGTAAAGGCAATATTAATTAATATATTTGGTGGAATTGTACGGTGTGATATGATTGCCGAAGCTATTATCGAAGCTGTTAAAGAGGTAGATGTGCAAATACCAGTGGTAGTACGTCTTGAGGGTAATAATGCAGAGCTTGGTGCAAAACTATTAAATGACTCTGGTTTAAAACTAATTTCTGCAACCGGACTTGCTGATGCCGCACAAAAAGTTGTTGCTACAATACGTTAATATGACAAAAAGGATTACTAATGAGCGTTTTAGTTAATAAAAATACTAAAGTCTTAGTTCAAGGCTTTACAGGAAAAAATGGAACCTTTCATTCAGAACAAGCTATAGCATACGGAACACAGATAGTTGGTGGGGTCACCCCTGGCAAAGGTGGATCCCTACATTTAAATTTACCTGTTTTTAATACTATGCAAGAAGCTGTCAATGCTACAAATGCTGATGCATCTGTTATTTATGTTCCAGCACCTTTTGCATTAGATTCAATTATTGAAGCAGTTGATGCTGGTATAAAATTAATTGTATGTATTACTGAAGGAGTTCCTACATTAGATATGTTAAAAGCAAAACGTTATATCGAAAACTCTAACTCTAGACTAATTGGACCAAATTGTCCAGGTATTATTACTCCTGACGAGTGTAAAATTGGAATTATGCCAGGACATATTCATTTAAAGGGAAAAATTGGCATTGTTTCTCGTTCAGGAACGCTAACTTATGAAGCCGTATCGCAAACTACTAAATTAGGTTTAGGACAGTCTACTTGTATAGGTATTGGAGGAGATCCAATTCCAGGAATGTCATTTATTGATGCCTTAAAATTATTTCAAGAAGATAAAGATACTGAAGCGATTATAATGATTGGCGAAATTGGCGGGACTGCTGAGGAAGAAGCAGCTGAATTTGTTAAATCATTTGTTACCAAGCCTGTTGTTGGATATATTGCTGGAGTAACTGCACCTAAAGGCAAGCGCATGGGGCATGCTGGAGCTATTATTTCAGGAGGTAAGGGAACAGCTGATGAAAAATTTTTAGCTTTTGAAAAAGCTGGTATAACTTATACAAGATCTCCTGCTGAAATTGGGAAAACTATGTTTGATTTACTCAAAAGTAAAAATATGCTCTAAATAATTGTTAATATTTTAAAATCCTCAATAAAAATTGGGGATTAACTTTGCAAGAAAGTTTTTAATTTTGATAGATAAACAAAATATTAATGTTTTTGAAGAAGCTCAACAAAAATTATCAACAATTGCAGATTGTATTAGATTTGCTGTAACTCAATTTAATTCTCATGCCCTTTATTTTGGTCATGGAACCTCTAATGCTTATGATGAAGCTGTCTATCTTGTCTTACATACACTTAGATTACCCCTGGATCAAATTAATCCTTATTTAAATTCTATTTTATTAAAACATGAAATTGAAAATATAATTAATGTTATAAAAAAAAGGTGTTTACATAAAATACCTAGTGCTTATATAACTAATGAAGCTTTTTTACAAGGATATTCTTTCTATATTGATGAAAGAGCAATTATCCCTAGATCTTTTATTGGTGAAATCATTCTTAGTAATTATTTAAATCCTTGGATAGAGCATCCTGAATTAATTCATAGTGTACTAGACTTATGTACTGGAAATGGTTCTCTAGCTATAATTGCTGCTGATTATTTTTATGAAAGCAATGTTATTGCTATCGATATTGATAAAAATGCTTTAGAAATTGCAAATATTAACATTGAGCGTCATAATTTACAAAACCGAATCAAAACTATTCAATCTAATTTATTTGATAATCTAGAAAATTTAAATATTAAGTTTGATTTGATCGTTACAAATCCACCTTATGTAGACCAATCCCGTATGAAATCATTACCATCTGAATATTTACACGAACCTGAAATTGCATTAGCTGGAGGAGAAAATGGTTTAACTTTTATAGATAATATTTTGGCTAATGCAAAAAACTATCTTAATGATTTTGGGGTTTTAGTTGTAGAAATGGGAGATAACAAAAAAGAGTTAGAAGCCGCTTACCCTAATATTTATTTTAATTGGCTTAATATTAGAGATGGATTTGTTTTTGTATTATCTAAAGATGAATTAGATACTTATTTTTAAAATGAATAAAAAATCTTTACTTACAATTGTTTTATTTCAACCTGAAATACCACCTAATACTGGAAACATCATCCGTTTATGTGCAAATACGGGTTGTGATTTACATTTAATTCAACCTCTGGGGTTTCCTTTAGAAGATGCTAAATTAAAAAGAGCAGGACTTGATTATCATGAATATGCAAATATTACAATTCATAAAGATTGGATTTTCTGTAAAAACTATTTAAAGGACCGAAGATTTTTTTTAGTTGAAACATGTGCCGATCAATATTATAATAAAGTAAAATTTAATCTTAATGATGTATTAATATTTGGATCTGAAACTAAAGGTTTACCTAAAACTATATTGGATGAATTTACCAATGATAAAGTAATTAGAATACCCATGCAAAAGAACCAACGTAGTTTAAACCTATCAAATTCAGTTGCTATTGTAATTTATGAAGCTTGGCGTCAATTAAGTTTTATTAATGGAGTTTAAAAAAATGAGTAAGCTTTTTATTAAAACTATAATTATATTTACTTTGCTTTTTACTAATATTTCATTTGCTAATACTTATAAACATAAACATCATAAAAGTCACCACAAAAAATATAAACTTAAACACCCTAAAAAAAATAATTATATGGTTGGAATTGCTAGCTATTACGGCGATGGCGATGGTTTTAATGGGCAACAAATGGCAAATGGTCATTATTTTGATACTAATAATACATCTACTGCTGCCCACCCTATATTACGCCTAGGAACTAAGCTTAAAGTCACCAATTTAAGTAACAATCGTAGTATTTATGTAGAAGTCAGAGATAGAATGCCTAAAAGGAAAAGGGTTATAGATTTAAGCACTGCTGCTGCTAAATATTTAGGTATGTACAAAAAAGGAATTACACGAGTTAAATTAGAAATAGTTTCTAATAACATTTTTAAAAATAATAAAAATGTATTAGAAGTTGATTCAAATGATTCAGGAACACCTTATTAATTTTTAATTATAATTTCACCACTTAAACTATAAACTGAACATTCAGTAATTCGTAAATCAACGATTTGGTTTATTAAACGAGTTGAACCATCAAAATTTACTACTTTGAAGTTTTCTGTTCTACCACTTAATTTATTAGGATTTTTCTTTGATTTACCTTCTACTAAAACTTTTTGGATAGTTCCTACCATTTTCTTATTAATGTCTAAAACTAATTCATCAATTCGTTTTTGTAATTTATATAATCTTTCGTGTTTTAATTCTAAAGGGGTTTCATCTTTAATATTAGCTGCAGGGGTTCCAGGTCTGGGAGAAAAAATAAAACTAAAACTAGAATCATACCCAACAAATTCAATTAAATCCATAGTCTTTTCAAAATCCTCTTCTGTTTCTCCTGGGAAACCGACTATAAAATCCGATGAAAATGAAATATTAGGTCTTTTTTCGCGAATTTTTCTAATAATAGATTTATATTCTAAGGAAGTATAACCACGTTTCATAGCTGCTAAAATTCTATCTGAACCGCTTTGAACTGGTAAATGTAAATGTGATACTAATTTAGGTAATTTTCCATAACAATCAATTATTCTATTATTCATCTCTTTTGGATGTGAGGTTGTAAATCTAATTCTTTCAATTCCCGAAATTTCATGTATATATTCCAAAAGTAATGCAAAATCTGCTTTTTCATTATTATCCATTAAACCACAATATGCATTTACATTTTGTCCTAATAAATTAACCTCTTTAACTCCTTGTTTTGCTAAATTAGTTACTTCTTTCAAAACATCATTAAAAGGACGAGATATTTCCTCTCCTCGAGTATAAGGAACTACACAGTAAGAACAATATTTTGAGCATCCTTCCATTATTGATACAAACGCGGTTACTCCATCTGTTTTTGCTATAGGTAAATTATCAAATTTTTCAATCTCAGGAAAACTAATATCAACTTGGGATTTACCAGAAATACGTTTTTTTGTAATTAAACTAGGAATTCTATGTAAAGTTTGTGGACCAAATACTATATCTACGTACGGAGCCCGTTTAATTATGGTTTCTCCTTCTTGAGAAGCAACACAACCACCAACTCCAATAATTACATTTGGATTTTCTTCTTTTAAATGCTTTACTCTTCCTAAATCAGAAAATACTTTTTCTTGTGCTTTTTCTCTAACTGAGCAAGTATTAAATAATATTACATCAGCTATATTAGGATTATCTGTTTTTTCATATCCCTCAAATTTATTCATTATGTCCGCCATTTTATCTGAATCATATTCATTCATTTGGCAGCCAAAAGTTTTTAAATATAATTTTTTTGTCATTTATTTATCTTAATACCTTTAATCAATAATCTCAGTTTATAAAATAAATAAGATACAATTTATTAATTTTCTTAAAATATATATCTTATTTGATTTTAATAAAGCCCAATATTGTATCATAACTTAACTATATTATAATTTTCACAACTAAGTTTTTATAATTTAATATAGTATTTTTAAAATTATGCTTTTTATTTATTATTTTATGAAAGCTTTGAAAAGATAAGAATAATTCCATTTTAATAAAAGTTCTGAATTACTAAAACTTAATGGTGCGGAAGAAGAGACTCGAACTCTTACGCCTCGCGGCGCTGGAACCTAAATCCAGTGCGTCTACCAATTTCGCCACTTCCGCAAATATGAGGTCAATATATTACACTATAACTATATTATTTGCAATAAATTTGTAAATTATAATTTTTATTTAAATATTCAAAAATTTTATTAATTACATGATGTAGCTTTAAAAATGAAGTATCAATTTTTAAATCTGTGATCCTATCATAATTATCTTTTCTAATAGCATACAGTTCAGCTATCTTTCTTTCAATATTTTGATTATAAAATATTGGGCGTTTATTAATAGATTTTGCTAAACGTTCTGCTACAATTTTCATTTCTGCATATAATTGAATAACTAGGTTATTTCCACTGGCAATTATTGTTCTATTATCTTCACGCATTATACACCCCCCCCCAACAGATAAAACACTATTTTTAGAAAAAGTAATTATTCTTTTTAGTTCTTCACTTTCACGATCTCTAAACCCTGCTTCACCTTCAATCTCAAAAATAGTTGGAATATCTACACCGCATATAGTTTCAATTCTTTTGTCTAAATCAATAAATTCTTTTTCTAACGAGCGGGCTAGCTCCTTACCAACTGTAGTTTTGCCAACTCCGGTAATGCCAATTATTATAATATTTGAAAACATTTTATTAACTCTATTTTTATTAACAAAAATTAATAAAAAAGCCAAGCATTTGCTTGGCTATCTATTAAGTAATAAGTCTATTATTTAATATTTATTTTGATGCTGATGCAGTTTGATTAGATACCACCGCTGGCTCAGAAGCTACAGGCGCAGAAACAACTACTGTGTCAGCAGCAGGAGCAACTGCAGAAACAGATGAAGCATCAACATTACTAGGTGTTGTAGATGCATTTTCTGAACAAGCTATTAATGACATTCCCGCAAACATTATTGCTAATAAATTTTTCATATTAAAAGACCTTTAAAAAAATATTGACCACTTATCAGTAAGATAAAACAACTGCCAAGATTGTATCATATTTTAAATGCGAATTGTTTAAATATTTATATAATTTTAGTTAACTTTTAGATTGTTTTTTGATATATTCTAGTGCTTTTATTTGAGCAATAGCTATATCTAGCGCAATTTGTGCTTTTGCAACATCTCTAGTCATTAATGAGGTTGATGTTTTAAGTCTCTTAATGGCAACTTCTTTCTCTTTAATTAATCGAGCTTCATCTAAATCATCTGTTCTTTCAACAATATCTGCTAATATGGTAATATGGTTACTTTGTACTTCAAGAAAGCCACCTGAGATAGCAAATATTAATTGAGAATCCTGATTTTGCATCTGCATACGTATTAAACCAGGTTTTAATTTTACAATCATCTGAATATGATACGGATAAATTCCCAATTCCCCATTTTCTCCTGGAGCAATAAGATATTCAACACTTCCAGAGAAAATTTGTTTTTCAGAATCAACTAAATCGACTTGAATTAAATTAGCCATAATTAGCTACCTTATTTTTTATCAACATTTGCCACCGCTTCTTCAATTGAACCAACCATATAAAATGCCTGCTCAGGTAAATGGTCATATTCACCATTTAAAATTCCTTTAAACCCTTGAATAGTATCTTTTAGAGATACGTATTTTCCAGGCGAACCAGTAAATACTTCTGCAACAAAGAACGGTTGGGATAAAAAACGCTGGATTTTACGGGCTCTAATAACTATTAGCCTATCTTCTTCTGAAAGCTCATCCATTCCTAAAATAGCTATAATATCGCGCAATTCTTTATATTTTTGTAAAGTTGCTTGAACACCTCTAGCTACATTGTAGTGATCTTCTCCTACAACCAAAGGATCTAATTGACGTGATGTTGAGTCTAGCGGATCTACAGCTGGGTAAATCCCTAAAGAAGCAATATCTCTACTTAATACTACTGTTGCATCTAAATGGGCAAAAGTAGTTGCCGGTGATGGATCTGTTAAATCATCTGCTGGAACATATACTGCCTGAATTGATGTTATTGATCCATTTTTTGTAGAAGCAACTCTCTCTTGAAATTTTCCCATTTCTTCGGCTAAGGTTGGCTGATAACCAACTGCTGATGGCATACGTCCTAATAAAGCTGAGACTTCTGTTCCAGCTAATGTATAACGATAAATATTATCAACAAATAATAAAACATCGCGACCTTCATCACGAAACTTTTCCGCTATCGTAAGCCCTGTTAATGCAACTCGTAACCGATTACCTGGTGGTTCATTCATTTGACCATATACTAGTGATACCTTATCCAATACATTTGATTCTTTCATTTCATGATAAAAATCATTACCTTCTCGAGTTCTCTCTCCTACTCCAGTAAATACTGAATAACCACTGTGTTCAACCGCAATATTACGAATTAATTCCATCATATTAACCGTTTTACCAACACCAGCACCCCCAAATAAACCTACTTTACCACCTTTAGCAAAAGGGCATAACAAGTCAATTACCTTTATCCCTGTTTCTAACAATTCAGTATTTTGTGAAATTTCGTCAAACTTGGGAGCATTTTGATGAATAGGTCTTAGTTCTTCAGTAGGTATTGGCCCTCTTTCATCAATTGGATTGCCTAATACATCCATAATACGACCTAATGTAGCTTCTCCAACTGGTACAGTTATAGGTTTTCCTGTATCAATTACTGATAATCCTCTTTGTAAACCATCGGAGCTTCCCATAGCAATACTTCGGACAATCCCATCTCCAAGCTGCTGTTGAACCTCTAGGACTAAATTACCACCCGATTCTAATTTTAACGCATTATATATTTGCGGAACATTCTCACGTGAAAACTCAACATCTACTACCGCACCAATAATTTGAATAATTTTTCCTTGTGCCATTTTTGTATCCCTACAAACCCATTTTATTTTTAACTACTAAACTGCAGCAGCACCTGCTACAATTTCAGCCAGCTCTTTTGTAATTGCTGCCTGTCTTGATTTATTATACATTAGTCGCAACTGATGTATTGCTTCACCTGCATTATCTGTAGCAGCTCTCATTGCAATCATTCTTGCTGCTTGCTCAGAAGCCATATTATCAACTAAACATTGATATACCACCGATTCAATATACCTTCCTACTAATTGATCTAAAACAATAGATGCCGATGGTTCATAAATATAATCCCACGGTAACTTATGTTCTACCTTTAAATCTCGTTCTGTTAATGGTAATAATTGTTCCCATAATGGTTGTTGTTTCATGGTATTTATATAATGAGAGTAAACAATATATATTGCATCTAACTCTTTATCATGAAATTTTTTTAATAAACCAGCTAAAGGTCCTACTATTTTTTCCATACGAGGTATATCACCCAACCCCACAGTTGAACTAACAATATTTAAGCCCACTCTATTTGAAGCTACCAACCCTTTATGACCAATAACACAAGCATCTACATTTACTCCATCATTTTCAAATTGCTTAATTTTTTCATAATATAATTTTATTGAATTAGAATTTAAACTTCCACATAAACCTTTATCAGAAGTTATTAAAATAATTCCCACTCTTTTTATTTCTGATGGTGTCCGTAAAAAAGGTGTATTTTTAGCAAATGGATTTACTTGTGCCAAATGAGCCATTACACGTCTAATATTATCAGCGTATGGCCTTGCAGCTTTCATTCTGTCTTGTGTTTTACGCATTTTAGAAGTTGCTACCATTTGCATTGCTTTAGTAATTTTTTGCGTATTTTGCACGCTTTTAATTTTACTACGAATCTCTTTTGCTGCAGACATTAAAAACTACCTCTAGTAATATTTTTATTTGACTAAAAAAATATTTTTAAATTCTTCTAATGATTTTTTTATAATTTCTTCATCTGCTTTAGATAAATCATTAGTTTGTTCTATATTACTTAATACACTTGGCGAGTTAGTATGAATATAGTCTAAAAACTCTGTTTCAAAAGTTAATGCTTTATTAACAGGAATATCACTATAATAACCGTTATTTACCGCATATAATGTAATTGCCATTTCTGAAACTGTCAAAGGCGAGTATTGTTTTTGTTTCATCAATTCAGTTACAATTCGCCCATGATTTAATTGATTTCTGGTTGCTTCATCTAAATCAGATGCAAACTGAGCAAATGCTGCAAGCTCTCTATATTGTGCTAAAGCAAGCCTAATGCCTCCACCAAGTTTCTTTATAATTTTTGTTTGTGCTGCTCCACCTACACGAGATACTGAAATCCCCGGATTAATCGCTGGCCTAATTCCAGAATTAAATAAATCAGTTTCAAGAAAAATTTGACCATCTGTAATTGAAATTACATTTGTTGGTACAAAAGCAGATACGTCACCCGCTTGAGTTTCAATAATTGGTAGCGCTGTTAATGAGCCAGTCTTCCCTTTTACTTTACCTTCAGTAAATTTTTCTACATATTCTTCATTAACTCTAGCTGCTCGTTCCAATAAGCGTGAATGTAAATAAAATACATCTCCAGGATAAGCTTCTCGACCAGGGGGACGACGTAATAATAATGAAATCTGTCTATAAGCTACCGCTTGTTTCGATAAATCATCATAAACAATCAAGGCGTCTTCTCCACGATCTCTAAAATATTCTCCCATTGAACAACCTGCATATGGTGCAATAAATTGTAAAGATGGCGCTTCTGCAGCTGAAGCAACAACAACTATAGTATGTGTCATTGCTCCATATTCTTCTAATTTTCGCACTACATTAGCAATTGAAGAAGCTTTTTGCCCTACAGCAACATAAATACAGATAACTCCATTTTCTTTTTGATTAATTATAGTATCAATTGCTACTGCTGTTTTACCAGTCTGCCTATCACCAATAATTAGTTCTCTTTGACCACGACCAATCGGGACCATAGCATCTATTGCTTTTAATCCTGTTTGCAATGGTTGACTAACCGATTTACGTGCTATCACCCCTGGAGCAACTTTCTCAATAGGTGCAGTATATTTATTATTAATAGGTCCTTTCCCATCAATAGGCCTTCCTAACGCATCTACTACACGCCCCACCAATTCTCGTCCAACAGGAACTTCTAAAATTTTTCCTGTACAAGTTACAATATCACCTTCAGTAATATGTTCATAATCCCCTAAAATAATGGCACCTACAGAATCACGCTCTAAGTTCATTGCCATGCCATATACATTACCTCGGAACTGAATCATCTCACCTTGCATTACTGCAGATAATCCATAAATACGTACAATTCCATCTGATACAGAGACCACAATACCTTTAGTTGAATAATCACTACCAACTTGAGAGGCTTCCATTTTAGATTTTATAATCTCACTAATTTCGGAAGGATTTAAGTGCATGAATCACTCCTATTTATATAATTTTAGCAGCCATCTTATCTAGGCTACCTCTAACTGATGCATCAATAACCAAATCATTGATAAGAATTTTAATACCACCAATTAATTCTGGTTTAACTTCAACTACTGCTGAAATTGATTTTTTTAATTTTTTACTCAATAGATCCTGAAACTCATTACATTGAGCATCACTCATAGAAAATGCTGTATATATAATTGCTTTTGCTGTATTTCGATCTTCGTCTACTAACTTTTCAAATAATATATTTATATCACTTAATATTTGTAACCTATCATTTTCTTGTAAAAGTAATAACAATTTTTCTATTGATTCCGATGGTTTTGACAAAAAACCCTTCAAAACCTTAATTACCTCAGTTTTATTAATTTTTGGGTTACTAATTAAATTAATAAACTCTTTGCTCTTAGTAATTTCTGATAAAGTATTTAAATAATTCAACCATTCATCAATAGAGTTATGAGCTTTAGCATATTCAAAAATAGCATTTGCATATGGATGAGCTAAATTATTCATATTAGCCATTTTATTAAAACTCCGCTTTAATAGATTCTAAAATTTTTTCATGTTTTTTAATATCAATCTCAGCTTTTAATATTTGCTCTGCTCCTTTAATTGCCAATTCTGCAACTTCCTTGCGTAATTTTTCCTTAACCTGCATAACCTCTTGCTCAATTTGTGCTTTTGCATCAGATAAGATTTTATTTCCTTCTACCAATGCCTGCTTTTTTGCTTCTTCAACAAGTTGCTGTGAACGTTTTTCTGCATTACCCATTATTTCTGTAGCTCTAAGCTGTACATGCCTTAACTCTTCTTTTACTCTAGTTTCTGCATTTAAAAGCTCTTCTTTACCTTTTTCTGCCGCAGCTAAACCTTCTGCAATTCGTTTTGCACGCTCTTCAAGCATATTATTTAAAGGAGGCCATACAAATTTCATCGTGAACCATACCAAAATGGCAAAAGTTATTGCTTGACCTATTATCGTTGCATTAATGTTCACTACTTAGCTCCTTATAACCATATATAACTACCTTAAATTGTAATTACACAGATGATTTTAGTAAAGCAATTGCATTGCTTAATAATGGATTACTGAACAATAATAACAAAGCAATCCCTACACCAATCATTGACACCGCATCAAGCAATGCTGCAATAATAAATAACTTAGTTTGTAACATTGATACTAATTCTGGTTGCCTTGCTGATGATTCTAGAAATTTTCCACCAAGTAAGCCAAAACCCAGAGCTGTCCCTAAAGCTGCAAAACCAATAATAATAGCTGCAGCAATAACTGTCATCCCTGATACATTAGAAATTAAAGACTCCATAACACACACCTCCAAAAATAAAAAACTTAATTAATGCTTCTCTGTAGCTAAACTTAAATAAACAATAGTTAATACCATAAACACAAATGCTTGTAATGTAATTATTAATATATGAAATATTGCCCAAGGAACTCCTAATAACCACTGAGCACCCCAAGGTAATAATGCAATTAAAATAAATACTAATTCCCCCGCATACATATTACCAAACAATCTTAAAGCTAAGGAAATAGGTTTTGCAAATAGTTCAATTAATTGAAAGATAAAATTTACTGGTGCTAACCATATACCAAACGGGGTAGAAAAAATTTCTAATAAAAAACCGCCAAAACCTTTACTTTTTATTGAATAAACAATCATTAGAGCAAAAACGGATAAAGACATTGCAAAAGTTGCATTTAAATCTGCTGATGGTACTAGACGCCAATGCGCTTCTGGATTGCCCGCTGTTTTATTTATAAAGCCGGCTATATCAACTGGAAATAAATCCATAAAATTCATTAAAAAAACCCAACAAAATATAGTTAAGGATAAAGGTAATATTAATTTACTTTTTCCTCCATGATAGATATCTTTAATCTGCTTATCTACCATCTCTAATACAAGCTCAACAAACAATTGAAATTTATTTGGATTTTCTACCCTTGCTTTTTTTGCTGCTAATATAAAAATAAATAAAAAAATAAAACCCAAAATTAAAGATACAGAAAATGTATCCATATGAATAGACCAAAAGCCACCATTACCTACAGGTAATACAGTGTTATTATGTGTTAAATGATGCTCTATATATTCTACTGAAGATGACATTTTTACACCCGCAAGATCAACAATTATAAATCCAATAAATTATTTTTTAATTAGACTTACCCAATATCCACTTAACGTTACTATATAAGTTCCAAATAAAGCAAAATAATTGCATTTTTTATAGAAAATAAACACTATAGCAAATAAAATAAAATTAATAATAAATTTTAATAACATTGCCTTTTTATGCCTTGCTAAAATAACACTAGGATAAAGCTATCTTAATATATACTAAAGTAGGCACTAAAGCCAAAAGCAATCCCAAAAATGCAGATAAGATTCCATTAACATTTTTTAACATAAAAATAGCAAAAATAATACAACTACAACCAAATAAAAGTTGTAGCTTAAGTATATTCTTTACACCATTAAAATGTTGACTACTATAAAACATAGGGCGTGATTATAACATAATTAAATGTAAGTTTGGCATTTTATT
>CAYZUJ010000046.1:0-14300 GCA_964481375.1 uncultured Neisseria sp.
TCATCGTTTGATCAGCAGATTTATACGAGAAAAATGGCGTAAAGGATTTATGTAAATCACTCGCTGCATAACTTAACCACGCCAATACATGGTAACGTTTGATATTGCCAATAGCAGGGCATAATACCTGTTTGGTATCGAATTTATCCACTAAATATTGTTGAATAACGAGATTTTCCGTTAATAAATCACCCTCATCCGTTTGTAAAGTAGGAACGGCTCCTTTGGGATTAATGGTGTAAAAATCAATACCCGTTTCGGTAATTTTTTTCGCTAAATCAACAGATTCAAATTCACAGTCTATACCTAACTCATTAATAATAATGTGTGTGCTTAATGAACAAGCCCCTTTGGAATAATATAATTTCATAGTTAGACCTTTAAGTAATAGAGTAGATAAAGAAATAAATGGAAAGTAAATTGTGATAAAAAAGTTCCCACCTGTGCCGCATTCTTGAATATTTTGATGAACCCAGTTTTTAAGGCAGGAATGTGCTTATGGTTTTAGGGGTCAATCTTATAAGACCAACGCACGCTCACCATATGAAAGCTATTCCCAATAAATTCACCATCGGTTCAAAAATATTTAATCAACTACACGAACACTGCAGGAACCTCATAATTGTAGCACTATTTCCTAAAAATATGTTATAAATTGTAGCATTGTTTCCTAAAAATTGTACTATAGATTGTTTTTTTAATATAATATATTAAGTATGATAAAATCATGGCGTTAATAAGAATATAGGAATTATACAAGGATATATTTTATGAAAAATGTCAGACGTCCAAAGTATTTAGGTTTATTTACTTTGGCGGCAAATATGTCAATTACAGCTAAAGTTTCAATTTTACATCGAATTTCAGGTGTTTTACTTTTTTTGTCAATTCCGTTTCTTTTATTTATTTTACATAGATCATTAATAGCTCCAGATTTCTATGAAGCATTATATGGTTTCATGACTAATTCAATTATAAAAATAGTATATCTTTTATTAATATGGGCTTTTACATATCATTCCTGTGCAGGAATAAGGTTTTTATTTTTAGATATAGATAAAGGTGTTGAAATTAAATTAGCTAAAAAGAATTCATATTTAGTAATATTTTTTAGTACTATTTTAACTGTAATTATTGGGATAATAATATGGTAAAAAGAAATTTAACGGGAAGTGGGTATGGTTTAACTTCTTGGATACAGCAAAGAGTTACAGCAATAATTATGTTAGTATTTATTATTATTTTTTTTGCTTTTATTATTTTCACTGCCATGTCAGTTAATAATAATATTTCTTCGTGGCAACATGTATTTAGTTTTATATTAATAAAGATTTTTGTACAAATATTTTTTATTGCATTACTTTTACATGCGTGGGTGGGGATTAGGGATGTATGGATGGATTATATAGCAAACACGGCTTTAAAACTTATTTTGCATGTATTATCAATTTTGTGGTTATTAGGTGGTTTAATTTATTCAATAAAAATTATTTGGGCATAAAAGGGAAAAATTGTAATGACTATACCTGTAATGAAATTTGATGCAGTAATTGTTGGTGGAGGGGGAGCAGGTTTAAGGGCTGCTTTACAATTATCTGAGTCTGGCATTAAAACAGTAGTTTTATCTAAAGTATTTCCAACTAGATCACACACAGCTGCAGCTCAAGGTGGAATATCTGCAGCTTTAGGTAATGTAGAAGAGGATAATTGGCATTGGCATATGTATGATACAGTTAAAGGTGCTGATTGGTTAGGTGATCAAGATTCTATTGAATTTATGTGTTCGCAAGCAATTGATGCAGTGGTTGAATTGGAGCATTATGGTATGCCTTTTGATCGTTTAGAAAATGGGAAAATATATCAACGACCTTTTGGTGGACATATGGCAAATTTTGGTAAAACTCCGGTTAGGAGAGCTTGTGCGGTTGCTGATAGAACAGGTCATGCCATGTTACATACCTTATACCAAAGAAATGTTATGGAAAATACCCATTTTTTAGTAGAATGGATGGCCTTAGATTTAATTAGAAACGATAAGGGGGACGTAGTTGGTATTACGGCCTTAGAAATGGAGACGGGAAAAGTTTACATTTTGCATGCAAAAGCAGTATTGTTTGCTACAGGTGGTGCGGGAAGAATATATCAAGCATCAACAAATGCTTTTATCAATACCGGTGATGGTATTGGAATGACATTGAGAGCAGGGTTACCTATAGAAGATATTGAGTTTTGGCAGTTTCATCCCACAGGTTTAGCAGGGGCTGGAGTATTAATTACTGAAGGAGTTAGAGGTGAAGGTGGTTATTTACTTAATGCTGATGGTGAAAGATTTATGGAGCGTTATGCTCCTACAGCTAAGGATTTAGCTTCTCGGGATGTGGTATCTCGTGCTATGCAAGTAGAAATAAATGAAGGACGTGGCTGTGGAAAAAATAAAGATTATGTGTTATTAAAGTTAGATCATTTAGGGCAAGATGTAATTGATCAAAGATTACCAGGGATTAGAGAAATATCATTACAGTTTTTAGGAATTGATCCAGTAAAGGAACCAATCCCTGTAGTTCCTACTTGCCATTATATGATGGGGGGCATTCCTACAAATTATAAAGCAGAAGTAGTTGCACCTAATGGTTTAGGGATGGAGGAAGTGGTAAAAGGCTTTTATGCAGCAGGGGAATGTGCTTGTGCTTCAGTTCATGGAGCTAATCGTTTAGGTACAAACTCATTACTTGATTTGATAGTGTTTGGTAAATCTGCAGGAAACGCTATGATAGAGTTTATTAAAGCTAACCCAGAATATAAAGAATTACCAAAAGATGTAGGTGAATTTAGTCTCAATAGATTAGCAAAATTAGAAGAGATAAAAGAAGGAGAGTTATTAGCTACAGTTAGGCGTGATATGCAAGTTGTTATGCAGCAACATGCGGGGGTCTTTAGAACAGAAAAAGTTTTAGAAGATGGCGTAATAAAAATTGAAGAAGTGGCAAAACGTGCAGAAAAGATTTATATTAAGGATAAATCAAAAATTTTTAATACTGCTTTAGTTGAAGCATTAGAGTTTGCAAATACAATAGAGGTTGCAGTTGCAACAATGATTTGTGCATTGGCACGCAAGGAGTCGCGTGGAGCTCATGCAAGAGAAGATTATCCTAATCGTGATGATGAAAACTTTATGAAACACACATTATACTATAGTAAAGATAGGAAAATAATTTATAAAGATGTTCACACTAGACCATTGTCTGTTGATTATATTCCACCAGCAAAGCGAGTATATTAAACTTTTTAGAGGTAATAATTATGTTTAAAAAAATTGATCAAATAGAAGCATGTAAACTTTTGAATCAAATTATTTCTCATGAATTAATAGGGGTTATAAAATATACGCATTACTCAATTATGGTTACTGGTTCAATACGCTCATCTTTTGAAAGTTTTTTTAAGCAGCAAGCTACAGAATCATTAACTCATGCACAATTAGCGGGAGAACTATTAACTAATTTAGGTGGTTATCCTGTAATGAATATTCAACATAATATTGAATCGCATAGTCATGATGTTGAAAAAATTCTTCATGAATCTATAGAGCATGAGGAAATAGCCTCAAAACAATATACAGAGTTTTTTAATTTAGTAAAAGAAAAGTCTATTTATTTAGAAGAATATGCAAGAGGCATGATTTCCAAAGAGGAAATGCATACTTTAGAGATGCGAAAAATGCTAAAAAGTTTTAGGTAATTACAAATGACAAGAAAAAAAATGAAATTTTCAATTTATAGATATAATCCTGAAGTAAATAGTAAGCCTTATTATAAAGATTATGAAATTGAAATAGATGCGCATGATAAAAAATTATTAAATGCTATAATAAAAATTAAAGATTATTATGATGATTCTTTATCATTTCGCCGTTCTTGTCGTGAAGGGGTATGTGGGTCTGATGCTATAAATATTAATGGTCGTAATGGTTTAGCTTGTTTGACTGATCTAGATGGATTAAAAGAGCCTGTGGTTTTACGACCAATTCCAGGTTTACCAGTAATACGTGATTTAATAGTAGATATGACTCAGTTTTTCACTCAATATAATTCAATAAAGCCTTATGTAATTGATAATGAATTAATGCCAGAAAGAGAAAGGTTACAGTCTCAAGAAGAGAGAGAAAAGTTAGATGGAGTAATTGAATGTATTTTATGTGCATGTTGTTCAACCTCATGTCCTTCATTTTGGTGGAATCCGGATAAATTTTTAGGACCTGCGGCACTATTACATGCTTACAGATTTATTATTGATTCTAGGGATCACGCGACAAATATTAGGTTAGATGAGTTAAATGACCCCTATAAATTATTTAGGTGTCATACTATTATGAATTGTGCAGATGTTTGTCCTAAACATTTAAATCCTACAAGGGCAATTGGTAAAATAAAAGAAATAATGGTAGAAAGAATTATTTAATTAATATTTTTAGAAGTTTTAATATATTGGTAATTAACAAAGAAAAATTAAAATGGCGTTCTCGCAGGTCTATGCTTGAACTGGATATGTTTTTTGATAAATTTATTCAAAATAATGGATTAGAATTATTAACAAATGTTGAACTTTATGCTTATCAAAATATTTTAACCCTAGATGATGGGTATTTATTATCCTTATTACAAGGAAAATCTTATAATAATGATGAAATAGAGCAAGCGGTTATAGATAAAATAGTTAATGTTTAGAGTTTTATAAGGAATTTTTATGTCTAATAATGATCAAGTAAAAAACGTAAAGGTTGATTTTGGAAATGGTAATATTGTAGATTTTCCAGTTATTAAGGCAGTGATTGGTCAAGATGTAGTGGATATGCGTACCTTTGGTAAATATGGTTATTGGAGTTATGACCCTGCATTTTTAGCAACTGCTAGTTGTGAATCAAAAATTACATATATTGATGGCGATAAAGGGCAATTATTTTATCGAGGATATCCTATTGAACAATTAGCGGAAAAATCTTCACATCTTGAAGGAGCGTATCTTTTAATTAATGGTGAATTACCAACTAAAGAAGAAAAAGAGCAATTTGAAAATTCTATTTGTTATCATACTATGGTTCATGATCAGCTTTTTACATTTTTTAAAGGATTTCGTAGAGATGCTCATCCTATGGCTATGCTAACAGGGGTGGTTGGGGCATTAGCTGCTTTTTATCAAGATGGTTTTGATTTTAAAAATGATGAGCACAGAAAGTTATCAATGACTAGATTGATTGCTAAAATGCCAACTTTAACAGCTATGTGTTATCGGTATGTTCAAGGATTACCTTTTATGTATCCGCAAAATGATTTAGATTATTCCTCAAATTTTTTATATATGATGTTTGCAACTCCTTGTGAAGAATACAAAATAAATAAAGTTATTGCAAAAGCGCTAGATAGAATTTTCTTATTACATGCTGACCATGAGCAGAATGCTTCAACATCAACAGTACGTTTGGCAGGTAGTTCGGGAACGCATCCTTTTTCAGCAATATCTGCAGGTGTGGCATGTCTTTGGGGACCGGCACATGGTGGAGCAAATGAAGCTGTCTTAAAAATGCTTGGAGAAATTGGCGATGAGTCTAATGTAGATAGTTATGTAGCTGGAGTAAAAAATAAAAAATATAGATTGATGGGGTTTGGTCATAGGGTATATAAAAATACTGATCCACGAGCAAAAATTATGCGTCAAACTTGCTATGATGTGCTAGATGCATTAGGAAAACATGATGATCCCTTATTTAAATTAGCAATGAAATTAGAAAAAGTTGCATTATCAGATTCATACTTTATTGAGAAAAAGTTATATCCTAATGTAGATTTTTATTCGGGAATAATTTTGCGGGCAATTGGAATTCCAAATGATATGTTCACTGCAATATTTGCGTTAGCTAGAACTGTGGGTTGGCTTGCGCAATGGCAAGAAATGATTATGGATCCTGATATGAAAATTAGTAGACCACGTCAGTTATATACCGGTTATAATGTCCGTAATTATGTAGATATAAATAATAGATAAAATAGGTATGTATAATATGAAAAGAATGGAAGAAAACTGGAACAATTCCTATTTATTTGCAGGAAATGCAGATTTTATGGAAGAATTATATGAACGTTATTTAGAAAACCCAGCAAGTATTGATGAGAAATGGAAAAAATATTTTGATTCTTTAAGTGGGACTAGTAAAGATGTTTCTCATAATCGATTAAAAGAGAAATTTGTAAATCTTACACAAAATTCAAAAAATATAAAAACTGTCATATCTTCAAATGGAGTTGGGATTAGTGAAGCTCAAATTAAAGTGTGGAAATTAATTGATGCTTATAGGTTAATAGGGGTGGATTATGCTTCATTGGATCCATTACAACGCTATAAAGCACAAAGGGTAAAAGAATTAGATGTAGATGAGTTAGGTTTAAAACATGAATTAAATACAGAATTTTTTATTAGTTCTGATATTAATAATGGTCAAAAATTTTTACTAAAAGATATAATAGAAACATTTGAAAAGATATATTGTAAAACAGTTGGTTTTGAATTTAAGCAAGTAACTGATTATAACGAACAGAAATGGCTAAGTGATTATGTAGAAAACAATTATATAAATTATAAGTTAGAGAATAGTGAAAAAATTAAAGTATTAGAAAAGTTAACTGAGGCTGAAGGTTTAGAAAAATTTCTTCATACAAAATATGTGGGGCAAAAACGATTTTCCTTAGAGGGGGCAGAAGCATTTATTCCTGCTATTGATAGGATAATTACTGCAAGTGCTCATGATGGGGTAAATGAAGTATTTATAGGTATGGCACATAGAGGCAGGATAAATGCTTTAGTAAATATAATGGGCTGGGCTCCACAAAAATTATTTGATGAATTAGCTGGTAATTATGCTAAAACTAATTTTTTAACTAGTGGCGATGTAAAATATCATAAAGGATATAAATGCAATTATGCAACTGATAGTGGGATAGTAAAAACAGTTATGGCATTTAATCCATCTCATTTAGAAGTTGTTAATGCAGTTGTAAATGGCATGGTTCGGGCAACAGTAGATAATAAACAAGATGAATTAGCAGTTTTAGGTGTATTAGTGCATGGGGATGCAGCTTTAAGTGGTTTGGGGACTAATTTAGGTATATTTAGTATGTCACAAACACGAGGGTATGGGGTTGGAGGCATGGTTCATATTGTTATCAATAATCAAGTGGGGTTTACTACATCAGATTTAAGAGACAGTAGATCTTCAAGATTTTGTACTGATGTTATAAAAATGATTGAAGCTCCGGTTATTCACGTAAATGCAGATGATTTAGAAAGTGTTATTTTTGTAATGGATTTAGCAGTTAAATACAGAATGACTTTTAAAAAAGATATTATGATAGATTTAGTGTGTTATCGTAAATATGGGCATAATGAATTTGACGATCCAACATTAACTCAACCACTTATGTATAGTAAAATAAAGCAGCATGTTGGTACTAGAAAAATATTTGCTGATAAATTAATAAATGAACAAATCATTACTCAAAATGATGTAGATAAAATGATTAATGAGTATAGGGATAACTTAGATAAAGGAGTGCATATTAGAGCTAAATATATGCAGTCGCTTGAGTGGTATGATTTTGATGTAAAACCTATTATACAAGCAAAAGCGTTTGATTTGATTCCTACAAAAATAAATTTAAAAGATATAAACTCAATTACTGAAGCAATTACAAAAACTCCAAATCCAAATTTTAAAATCCATCCTACAGTAGCACGGTTAATAGAAAGTCGCAAGGCTATGGGTAGTGGGGAACAGCCAATTGATTATGGAATGGCTGAGATGTTAGCTTATGGTAGTTTATTAAAAAGTGGGATTAGTGTAAGATTAACAGGAGAAGATACAGGGCGAGGCACATTTTCACATAGGCATGCAGTATGGCATGATGCAAGTCGTGATGATATATCGGATTTAGGCTATATACCTTTATCTAATTTATGTGATAAGAGTCATTGTTATATTTATGATTCAATATTAAATGAAGAATGTGTATTAGGTTTTGAATATGGTTATGGAAACATTAATCTTAGTGATTTAGTGATTTGGGAAGCTCAATATGGTGATTTTGCCAATAGTGCGCAAGTAGTAATCGATCAATATATTTCTTCTGGTGAGGCTAAATGGGGAGTTTTAAGTAATATTACAATGTTATTACCCCACGGATTTGATGGTGATGGGCCAGAGCATTCATCAGCACGGCTTGAAAGGTTTTTGCAGTTATGCGCTGAAAACAATATGCAGGTAGTAATTCCAAGTACTGCTTCACAAATGTTTCATGTTCTAAGACGTCAGGCATTATCTAAATGGAAAAAACCATTAATTATTTTTATGTCGAAAAAATTATTACGTTATAAAGATGCAATGAGTGATATTAAAGCATTTACAGAAAGTGAATTTAAATTGGTTATTGCTGATACAGCTAATAATAATTATATTGGAGTTGATAGGGTAATTGTATGTTCAGGGCAAATCTATTATGACTTACGCAATGAATGCATAAATAAAAAACTGGATAAGAAGGTAGCAATTATTAGAGTTGAACAATTGTATCCTTTTCCCGATAAATTATTAAAAGCTGAATTAAGCAAATATAATAATGTAAAAAAATTTATATGGGTTCAAGAAGAACCATATAATCAAGGAGCTTGGTTACAAATTAGAGAGGTTCTTGATGACTGTTTATTAAAGGGTAAGCTTTTTAATGTAGTTACTCGCAAAGCTAGTAGTGCACCTAGTTGTGGTAGTAAAGAAACACATAATATTCAAACTAAACAAATTTTAGCAGAGGCATTTTCTTGAAAAAAATTATAATTTTTTTGATTATATTTATTAACTATAGTGAGGTAATTATGGCTGATACTGTGGTAGATAGTAAATCTAAATCATTAAGTAATAATATAATAGATCCATCAGTGACGGCCATGAAATCTGTAGAATCTAATAATTCAAA
Source organism: uncultured Neisseria sp. (assembly GCA_964481375.1). Classification (GTDB taxonomy): domain Bacteria; phylum Pseudomonadota; class Gammaproteobacteria; order Burkholderiales; family UBA11063; genus Aquella. The sequence continues at coordinate 9,018 of CAYZUJ010000046.1, forward strand.
TGAATTACTAACGGCAAAAGAATATTTTGGTGTAGATTTAAATAATATAGATGATTCAATTAGGCCCCAAGATGATTTTTATACTTATGTTAATGGAGAGTGGCTTAAAACTATTAGAATACCTGAGGATAAATCTGCATGGGGTTCATTTTATGAATTAAGGGAAAAAACTCTAAATCAATTATATTCAATTATGAGTAAATTAAATGATGCTAATCCTATGATGTTAAATGATGATCAATTAAAACTTGCAAATATTTATAAAAGCTATATGAATGAAGAGTTAATTGAAAGCCTAGGAGTTAGTCCGATTAAAATGCAATTAAAGAGAATAGATGAACTAAAAAGCAAAAAACAATTACCAGAAATATTAGCCTATCTTTCACGACTGGGAGTTAGTATTCCTTATGATATATCTATACATCAAGATAATAAAAACTCTACTAAAGTTATTACCGATATCGTACAAAGTGGCATAGGTCTTCCTGATCGAGATTATTATTTAAAAAATGATGATTTAAAATTAAAAAATATAAGGTTAAAGTATTTAAGACATATAGAAAATATGCTAATAATGATTAAAGATGAAAATGCGCATATAAATGCGGCAAAGGTATTTGCGTTAGAATTAGAATTAGCAAAAATTCAATTATCGAAAACAGAAAATCGAGACCCCATAAAAACTTATAATAAACTTAATTTAAATGAGTTATTTAAACTTACTCCTAATTATGATTGGAATAAATATTTAGTGGCGGCAGATTTGAAAGAGAAAATAGATTATGTTATTGTTAGTCAGCCAAGTTATATAAAAGGTTTTAATCTGCTTATTAAGAAAGTTCCATTATCTACATGGAAAGCATATTTAAGATGGCATCTTATTAGTGATTATGCACCTTTATTATCAAAAGAATATGTAGAAGAAAATTTTGCTTTTTATGGTACTATTTTGCACGGTATACCACAAAATGAACCCAGATGGAAAAGAGCAATAAAGCTTGTTGAAGGCAGTATGGGAGAAGCATTAGGTTATTTATATGTGGATAAATATTTTCCTAAAAAAAATAAAATTAGCATGGAAAAACTAGTAGCAAATTTAGTAATCGCTTATAGACAAAGTATTGAATCTCTAGATTGGATGAGCCCAGTTACTAAAAATTATGCACAAAAAAAATTATCAGCAATGGCTTTAAAAATAGGTTATCCTAATAGGTGGCGCAATTATTCAAGTTTAAAAATCAAAAAAGATGATTTGGTGGGCAATGTAATTAGTGCGAATAATTTTGAATATAAACGTAATATTAATAAATTAGGTAAGCCAGTTGATAAAGCGGAATGGGGCATGACACCACAAACTGTGAATGCTTATTATAATCCAGAATTAAATGAAATTGTCTTTCCTGCAGCTATTTTACAACCACCTTTTTTTAATATTAAAGCTGATAGCGCAGTTAATTATGGGGCGATTGGTGCAGTTATTGGTCATGAGATAAGCCATGCTTTTGATGATCAAGGTAGTCAATATGACGGGGTAGGTAATCTACATAATTGGTGGACAGAAAATGATAGACAAAGGTTTGAGGAAAAAACTAAAAAACTAGTTAATCAATATAATCAATATAGTCCATTAGATGGCTATAAAGTTAATGGAGAATTAACTCTTGGAGAAAATATTGCTGATAATTCTGGTTTAGCTATAGCATATAAAGCCTATCAATTATCTTTACAAAAAGAGCCTGCTACTATTATTGATGGAACTACAGGATCGCAGCGTTTTTATTTAGGGTGGGCGCAGGTATGGCGTAGTAAAGTAAGAGATGAGCAGATAATTGCTAATATTAAAGCAGATCCACATTCACCAGCTAAATATAGAAGTAATGGTACTTTGAGTAATCAAGAAGGTTTTTATAAAGCTTTTAATGTTAAAGTAGGGGATAAAATGTATTTACCTCCATTGGAGCGGGTAACTATTTGGTAATTATTATTTTATCTTTACCAACTTCTATTGAATTACTAAAGTCTAAAGAGAAGTCTTTAATAAATATTTAATTTCCCACATTTTTCATTATTATTAAGAGTTATAGACTATTAAAGATAAGAATCCTAAATTATTTTTATTTTTGTATAGACACGGTTGTAATGAATTTTCTACCTACTAAAGTTATCTTAGGTAGTAGTATATCATTTTTTTAATGGGTCAATATATAATTAAATTATTGTATATATTGATTAAAACTTCAAAATTGAGTTAAAGTATGTGTAGTTTCATATGATAAAATATCGAATCTTTATAGGTTAATTTAGGATAAATTATATATGGTGCCAAAATTAGAAATTATTGATTTGGAAAAATATTTTGCCAAACTGCATATATTAAAGGGGATATCTTTAAATGCTAAGGCAGGAGATATAATTGTATTATTAGGAAGTAGCGGTTCGGGAAAAAGTACTTTATTAAGATGTATAAATTTATTGGAATTACCAAGTTCTGGAGAAATTAAATTAGATGGTATAAAAATTTATGACCATCAAAATTCTCGATTAACTATACCTAAAAATGTTCTTCATTTACGTAAAAAAGTAGGTATGGTGTTTCAGCAGTTTAATTTATGGCCACATATGAGTATTTTAGAAAATTTAATTACTGCTCCCATATGTGTTTTTAACCAACCGAGAAAAGTAGCAATAGAATATGCTAAATTATTACTTAATAAAGTGGGAATAGTAGATAAAGCAGATTCATATCCATTACAGTTATCAGGTGGTCAACAGCAACGGGTTGCAATAGCTAGAGGATTGATGATGAACCCTGAAATAATGCTTTTTGATGAACCTACATCAGCATTAGATCCAGAAATGACAAATGAAGTATTAAAGGTGATTCAATCTTTAGCTAATGAAGGAATGACGATGTTAATAGCAACCCATGAAATTGGTTTTGCTAAAGAAGTAGCCAATAGAGCTTTATTTCTTGAACAAGGTAAGATTGTTGAAGAAGGCAAAGCAAAAGATATGTTAAATAATCCGCAAACAGCAAGATTACAGCAGTTCTTAAAGTCAGTAAGTTATTAACTATTGAATTAAATATCATAAGGAAATTTATAATGAAAATAATGAATCTATTTTTAATAACTATATTATGTATTATTACTTTTAATTCTTTGGCAAAAGATAATGAAAATAAAAAAGTTATTACTTTTGCAACAGAAGCAACCTACCCACCTTTTGAAACTGTAGCACAATCTGGTGAATTACAAGGTTTTGATATTGATATTGCAAATGCTATTTGTGAAAAATTAAAAGCTAAATGTGTATTTTTGAATCAGCCTTTTGATAGTTTAATTGTTAATTTACAAATAGGCAAATTTGATGCAATTATTGCAGCTATGTCAATAACATCAGATAGGCAAAAAGTTGTTAATTTTACTGATCCGTATTATATAAATACTCTTAGTTTTATTGCAAGAAAAGATGTTGATTTTGATATTACTCCTGGAAAACTTAAAGCTAAAACCATTGGAGTGCAACAAGGAACTACTTTTGCTAATTATTTAAATAAAGTTTATGGTAAAAATATAAAGGTAAAAACTTATGTAAGTGAAGAAATGGCATTTTTAGATTTAGCTAATGGTCGAATTGATTCTGTAATGGGGGATACTCCTTTATTAAAACTATGGATGCAAGAGCACGGAAATGACCAATATCATTTTGTAGGAAATCCTATAACTGATAATAAACTGCTTGGTATAGGTAATGGAATTGCAGTTAATAAAAATAATAAACAGTTATTGAGTAATTTTAACAAAGCAATTGAGCAAATATGTAAAGATGGAACAATGAAAAAAATTGAAAATAAATATTTTGCTAGATAAATAGGGTTAAAAATGTTTCTTGATGGATATTTACCACAAATTATAGATGGTTGTAAAATGACTATTATGGTGTCAGTTACATCAATCTTTATTGGAGTGATCTTAGGTGTAATTGGCGCTTTGGGTGAAATGAATAATTTAAAAATTATTCGTAAAATTAGTCAAGTTATTAATTCTATAGTTAGAGGATTACCGGAATTATTGATTTTATTTGTTATTTATTTTATTGGAACTATTTTACTGAGTAAAATTTTTGGTAAATATACTGAAATAAATATTTTTCTAACTGGTGTAATTGCTTTAAGTATAATTTTTGGTGCTTATGCAGCACAGACCTTTAGGGGAGCATTTCTTCATATTCATAAGGGCCAAAGAGAATCAGCTATGGCACTAGGTCTATCAAGGTGGGTAACTTTTAAAAAAATCCTTTTTCCTCAAGCTTTGCGTTATGCATTGCCTAGTTTAAGTAATCTTTGTTTAACTACTTTAAAAGATAGTTCTTTAATATCGTTAATAGGCTTACACGAATTAACTTTTAAATCACAACTTGCAGCTACTCAAAGTTATAAACCATTTATTTTTTATTTAGTTTGCGGATTAATTTATTTAATATTAACTTCATTATTTGAATTAGTATTTAAATTGATAGAGTTTAGGGTTAGTTATGATTGATACTAAAATTTTATGGCAATCAATTCCCCAAATAGCTAACGGCATGGTTACTACTTTAGAGTTAATGATTTGTGCTTTAATAATTGGCTTATTTTTAGCTTTATTATTAACTATGTGTAGTTATTTAAACCTAAAGATAATCAATATAATACTTAAAGCTTATACTTTTATTATTAGGGGTTCACCACTTTTAGTGCAAATTTTTATTATTTATTATGGAAGTGGTCAGTTTGATTTTATTCGCAATGGTATATTATGGAATATTTTAAGAGAACCATTTGCTTGTGCTGTAATTGCGCTAGCTTTAAATACTTCTGCTTATAGTTTTGAGTTATTTAGGGGTGCTATAAACGCTATTCCACATGGTGAAATTGAGGCTTGTCAGGCTTTAGGTTTATCAAGATTACAAATGTTAAGAAAAGTAATAGCACCAAGAGCAATACGTTTGGTTTTACCTGCATATTCCAATGAAGTTATAATCATTTTAAAAAGTACTACATTAGCTAGTACAATTACCTTAATGGATATTATGGGTGTGATTCATGCGTTTATTTCCCAAACATATTTAACAGTGTCTTATCTATTATTAGCAGGTTGCATTTATTTAATTCTTAATTTAATTATAATAAATATTTTTCGTTTCTTAGAGAGTAAATTAAACTATCAATAGTTTTATTATTTAAAATCGTAAGTTGTAAAATAAGGTAAGACAAATTTGGAAATAAAGAAGGTTAGATGT
>CAYZUJ010000047.1:0-12643 GCA_964481375.1 uncultured Neisseria sp.
ACTGCTATAGTAGAGGGGTTAGCACAACGTATTGTAAATGGTGAAGTGCCAGAAGACTGAATTGTCATATAATGGTGCAACCTTTTTTAAAAATATATTAAGTCTTATTTTTATAATTTTTCCAGAAGCATTATAGCACTTAAGATGCCACGACTTTGAAAAAAGTCAAGAAATATTTTTAATTTTTTTTTAATTATTTTGTTGTTCATATATAATAAATATGGTTATAATCATGGATATAAACACTATATATAGTAATTTTATTCGACTCTACCACAATATATAGTAACTCGGTAAATTAAGAAATAGCTTAGTGTTTAAATTTAGAACAGGATAAAAAATGAAAAATATTTCAAATGAAGCGAGTATGTTAGCGACCGAGTTAGGTCAGTCAGTAACCCCAAAAGGAGATTTTTCTAAATATTCAGTAATTAGAAGAAATGGGGACAGTGTTAAATTTAATCCGAGTAAAATTGCTGTAGCAATTACTAAAGCATATATTGCAGTTCATGGTCATGTAAGTGTTACTTCAACTTCAGTTCGAGATCAGATTGCAAAGCTTACAGATTCTATTGTTAAAGCATTGCAAAATAGAAAGCCTGAAGGTGGCTCAATTCATATTGAAAATATTCAAGATCAAGTAGAATTAGCTTTAATGAGAAGTGGAGAACATGAGGTTGCGCGTTGCTATGTAGTTTATAGAGAGGATAGATCAAGAGAAAGAGCATTAGATGGAGTTTCTCTACCTAAGCAACATATTCATGTAGTTTATAAAGATGGAAGTAGAGAAGTATTAGACCCTATACATGTTCTTAATGTTATCCAAGATGCTTGTGAAGGTTTACTAGAAGTTAATGCAAAATTAATATTTGATGAAGCATTAAAAAATATTTACGATGGAGTTAGCGAAGAAGAGTTATATAAATCAATTATTTTATCTTCTCGCCAGTTAATAGAAGAAGAGCCAGCATATAATTTTGTTACAGCACGACTACTTTTACATACTATCGCAGAAGAAGTGCTAGGTAGAGAAGTAGAACATAAAGCGATGCAAGAAGCCTATGCTAAATATTTCTCACATTATATAACAATTGGGATTGAAGCAGAACTAATTAACCCTAAGCTAGCAGAATTTGACTTAGATGTAATTGCTTCAGCTCTTAATGCCAAAAGAGATTTTCAGTTTAAATATCTAGGGTTACAAACCCTTTATGATCGTTATTTTCTCCATATTAATGGACGAAGGATTGAGTTGCCGCAAATTTTCTTTATGCGCGTATCTATGGGGTTAGCATTAAATGAAACACATAAAGAAGAGCGAGCGGTTGAATTTTATAATTTATTATCTAGTTTTGATTTTATGTCTTCAACTCCAACATTATTTAATTCTGGAACCCTACATTCACAATTGTCTAGCTGTTATCTAACAACAGTAGCAGACGATTTAGCAGAAATTTATGAAGCTATTAAAGAAAACGCATTATTATCAAAATATGCCGGAGGCCTAGGTAATGACTGGACACCTGTTAGAGCTATGGGAGCGGTAATTAAAGGGACAAATGGTAAATCTCAAGGGGTAATTCCTTTTCTTAAAGTAGTAAATGATACTGCAGTTGCAGTTAATCAAGGTGGAAAACGAAAAGGAGCAGTTTGCACTTATTTAGAAACTTGGCATGCAGATATTGAAGAATTTTTAGAATTACGAAAAAATACTGGAGATGATAGAAGGCGATGTCATGACATGAATACAGCTAATTGGATACCAGATTTATTTATGAAACGTGTGCATGAGCAATCTGAATGGACTTTATTTTCTCCAAGTGAAGTTCCAGATTTGCATGATAAATATGGTATTGCATTTGAAGAAGCTTATACCCAATATGAAAAACAAGCATTATCAGGTAAAATAAAATTAGCAAAAAGAGTTCCGGCATTACAATTATGGCGTAAAATTTTAACAATGCTATTTGAAACAGGACATCCTTGGGTAACTTTTAAAGACCCATGTAATATTCGTTCTCCGCAAAAACATGTGGGGGTTGTACATAGTTCTAATTTATGTACTGAAATTACTTTAAATACAAATGAAAAAGAGATTGCAGTATGCAATTTAGGTTCAGTAAATTTAGTAAATCATATAAAAGGTAACGGGTTAGATGCAGATAAATTACAGCGCACAATAAAAACAGCGATGAGGATGCTTGATAATGTAATCGATATTAATTTTTATCCTGTAGAAAAAGCTAAAACATCTAACATTGCACATAGGCCTGTTGGTATGGGGTTTATGGGATTTCAAGATTGTTTGCATATTTTGCGATTACCGTATGCATCATCTTCGGCTGTGGAATTTGCAGATAAATCTATGGAATTAATTGCTTATTATGCTTATTTTGCATCAAGTGAATTAGCCAAAGAGAGAGGTAAATATTCTAGTTATGAAGGTAGTCTTTGGTCTCAGGGTATTTTACCATTAGATTCAGTAAAAATACTTGCTGATGAACGAGGTGCTCAATATTTAAACGTAAATATGGATTCAAGTTTGGATTGGGATAAATTACGTAAAAATATAAAACAATATGGAATGAGAAACTCTAATTGTTTGGCTATTGCACCCACGGCAACAATTGCTAATATTATTGGAGTATCAGCTTCAATTGAACCAACATATCAGAATTTATTTGTAAAATCAAATTTATCTGGTGAATTTACTATAGTGAATGAATTTTTAGTGCATGATTTAAAAAAACGTGGTTTATGGGATCAAGTAATGCTTGCTGATATAAAATATTTTGATGGAAGTTTATCTAAATTAGATAGAGTTCCTTCAGATTTAAAAATGTTGTATGCCACTGCATTTGAAGTTGATCCCAAATGGTTAGTAGAAGCAGGAAGTAGAAGGCAAAAATGGATAGATCAAGCTCAATCACTAAATTTATATCTATCTCAGCCATCTGGAAGAAAGTTGGATGAGTTATATAAATTTGCCTGGAGGCTAGGTTTAAAAACTACTTATTATTTAAGAACTTTAGCAGCAACTTCTGCTGAAAAATCTACAGGTCAGGGTGGAGAATTAAATGCAGTATCGATTGATGGGGGAGAAGGTAAATTTGGTTCTCGTGTAAGTAATAATATCGCTACAGAAAATAATTTTTGTTCAATAGATAACCCTGAATGCGAATCTTGCCAATAAAACAATATTATTGAAAATAAAAAAGTAGCTTTATTATTCTAATAATTGTTTTACAACTATTGAAGCTCGGTTGGCAGCCATTTCTTTTAAAGTTAAGAATATATCATTTGCGTTAGAGTTATCTTGTCCAGCTTGATCAGATAATGCTCTTATTATTATAAAAGAAATTTTATTTATGTGAGCTACATGGGCAATAGCAGCACCTTCCATATCGCAAGCTAATGCATTGAAAGTATCTTTTAAAAATATGACTTGTTCATGATTATCAATAAATTTATCACCACTAATAATTCTACCAGCCACTATCTTAAATGGATTATTATGAGAGCTATTAAAATATTTTTCAATTAATTTATTATCTGCAGAAAATGAAAAAGAATCTATTCTAGGTATCTGTCCTAAAGGGTAACCAAATGCTGTAGCATCTACGTCATGTTGAACTAAATCAGTGGCAATTACTACATCGCCAAAAGTTAAATCTTTAGATAAACTACCAGCAACTCCCACATTGAGAATAAAGTTTAGTTTAAATTCATCAATTAAATATTGAGTTGCTATGGCAGCGTTAACCTTACCAATACCACTTAGAATTAAAATTAGTTTTTTACCTTTATATTTTGCAATATTTATAGTGAAAACACCTCTTTTTATAATTTCAGTTTTTAAATTAAGTATTTTTATAATGCTTAAGAGTTCTTCTTCCATAGCACAAATAATGCCAATTTTTTTTGGGTAAATCCCACCAAAAATTTTAGTAAATAATGTTTTTATAACTTACTCCTATGAATAATATAATTGTTTAAAATATTTCTAATACTACCTACTTTAATGTATAGTACATGAATTACATTTCTTAATAAGATGAATATATTATCATAATTTGCCTATAAGAAATTGGATTAAAAAATAAATTTACGGAGTTTTTAAGATGAGTAAATACTGGATGGCGGTTGCTTCTAAAAATCATGTGGCAATTGGTCTAGCACAGGGTTTTGCGCAAGTTTGCCATGGAAAGGTAAATCCTTTAAAAAAAATGTCAATTGGTGATGGAATTATTTATTATTCCCCCAAGATAAATTTTAATAAAAAGGATATTTGTCAAGAGTTTACAGCTATAGGGACAGTTACTACTAGAGAAATATATCAGTATGACATGGGAGAGGGATTTCAGCCATATAGGATAAATATTGAATATGATAGGAAAGCACAAGCTATGCCTATAAAATCTTTGATTGCTGAATTGAAGTTTATAGAAAATAAAAAAAATTGGGGATTTAAATTTAGATTTGGATTTTTTGAGATTCCTGAAGAGGATTTTTTAATGATCCAGAGGCTTATGTGCAAAGATGTTTAGGTTTATGTGATATAATTTTTAGTAATACGTAATAAAGTAGTTTGTTGTTTATTTAATTAACATGAAAGTAAGATATGCATAATTTTATATTTGAGAATCCTGTAAAAATAGTTTTTGGCAAGAATCAAATTAGGACTATTAATAAACTTATCCCTAAAGAATCAAAATTATTATTAGCTTATGGTAAGGGTTCAATTAAAAAGAATGGAATTTATGAACAGATATTACAAACACTATCTGGTTATAATATATTTGAATTTGCAGGAATAGAAGTTAACCCTGAATATGAAACATTAAATAGAGCAGTAGAATTATGTAAAAAAGAAAAAATAGATTATATTTTAGCTGTTGGTGGTGGTTCAGTAATTGATGGAGTTAAATTTATTTCTGCAGCAGTTAATTTTCCTATGGCAGATACTTGGCAGATTTTAAAGGGCAAGCAAAATAAAATAAATAATGTAATTAAATTTGGCGTGGTGTTAACATTGCCAGCAACAGGTTCAGAAATGAACAGTGGTTCAGTTATTTCAAGGCGGGAAACTAAAGAAAAATTAGCTTTTGAGCATTCGTTATTATATCCACAATTTGCAATACTTGATCCTGAAGTTACCTATTCTCTTCCTCCAAGACAATTAGCTAACGGAATTGTTGATCCATTTATTCATGTTACAGAACAATATATAACTACAGATTTGAACACGCCTATTCAAGATGGATTTGCAGAAACTATTTTAAAAACATTAATCAATTTAGCCCCTAAAATTTTATTAGGGGAAAAAGATTATAATACCCGAGCAGATTGGATGTGGAGTGCAACTAATGCTTTAAATGGTTATATTGGTAATGGGGTAGATCATGATTGGGCAACGCATAAAATAGGACATGAATTAACTGCTTTATATGGTTTAGACCATGCTCAAACATTAGCAATTATAGCTCCTCAAATGTGGCGGTATAAAAAAAATATTAAAAAAGCAAAGTTAGTAAAATTTGCACTAAATGTATGGCAAATTAGCAAAGATAATGATGATTATGCAATTGAACAAGCAATAAGAAAAACAGAAATTTTTTTTAGGAGTATTGGTATTAAAACTAAATTATCAGAGTATAATATAAAAGTTAATGCAAGTGAGATTGCAAATAATTTAGCTATTAATCAAAATGTACCGATTGGTGAACATAAAGATATTTTTGTTAAGGATATTATAAAAATTATCGAGATGGCATATTAATATTGTGGGTAAATTTATTATAAGGATTAATTAAAATTAGGCATACTAAACATAATAAGCAGAAAGTAGCGCCTAATGGTATAGTAGAAGATGGGTTAAATAAGCTTATGAATCCAGTAAGTAAAAAACCTAAAATTAAGCGAATAGTAATAGCTAAGGCTGAAGCGATGCCAAAATTTTCTTTTAAATCCATATAAGCAAGTGAATCAGTGTTTGACCAAGAAAACGCACTGCCTATGAACATAGGGAGAATACTGATGCAAAAAAGTATTATTGTAAGTTTAAAGAAAAACCCAACAATTAATAGTAAAATTCCTGAAAATAGCATTAACCATAAGCCAATTTTAGTTAAAGAAAATATACTAATCTTTTTTAATAATTGCCCATTTATAAAACAACAGCTAATATAAATCAATGAGAATGATAATGTTAAAGTACCAAACCATGCTGGAGATAAATTTAAAGTATCTTGAACAATAAAACTGGCAACTGTAAGGTATACCATAAATAGAGCATAACTTACGGCAACAATTAAATTAAACTGAAAATAGGATTTATTTTGAAGAGTTTTTTTACATGTATAGATTAGTCCTAACCAAGAGATTTTTTCTCTATTTGATATAGATATTTCTATATAATTATAACTAAAATAAATAACAAATCCATTATAGAGGAGTAAAAAGAGAAAAATAAAACGCCAATTAAAATATTGTTGTAAAATGCCACCAAAAAATGGCGTAAAATCTATAGTAAGTGCGGTTGCCATAGCTAAATAAGCGGCATATTTAGCTGCATCAACCCCTTTTATTTTATCACGTAAAATTGCCCTACCTATCCCACTAACGCCACTAAACCCTGCACCTTGAAGGATTCGACCGCTGATAAGCCAGTAAATATTGGGGGCAATAAAACAAATAAATGTGCCAATTAAACCGATAATTGATGTTAAAATTAATATAGGTCTACGACCAACGTAATCAGAGATATATCCAAAGATTATCCCCGTAGTAGCCATACCAAATAAAAAATAGGTGATTGTTAGTTGTACCATATTTTTACTAGTATGTAAGTCTTGGCTAATATAGGGCAGTGAGGGAATATAAATCTCTGCAGCCATTGGTGCCATTGAACTAAATAATACAATTAATGCAAAAATATTTATATTATTTTCATTTGACATTAATTATACTTTATATTTAATTTTTATAAACTGGAAATTTAGCACATAGCTCTAGAGCTTGTTGTTTTATTTTATTTATAACAGTTACATTATGAGGATTTTCTAATATATCAGCGATCATATTTCCTAATAGTTCACATTCAGCTTCTTTAAAACCACGGGTGGTAACAGCTGGGGTTCCAAGACGAATACCACTAGTAATAGTTGGTTTTTCAGGATCATTAGGGATTGAGTTTTTGTTAATAGTAATATTTGCTTTACCCAAAATATCTTCGGCAATATTTCCTGTAATACTTTTAGGGCGTAAATCAACTAGCATTAGATGTGATTCAGTTCTGCCTGACACTATACGTAAGCCTCTATTAATTAGAGATTGAGCTAAAATTTTAGCGTTATTTTTAATTTGTTGTTGATATACTTTAAATTCAGGTTTTAAAGCTTCTTTAAAAGCCACTGCTTTGGCAGCAATAACGTGCTCTAATGGTCCACCTTGGAGACCTGGAAAAATCGAAGAATTAATTAATTTTTCATATTCTTTTTTGGCTAAAATTATACCTCCTCGGGGGCCTCGTAAAGTTTTATGTGTAGTAGAAGTAACAAAATCAGCATATGGAACAGGATTAGGGTAAAGTCCTGCTGCTATTAAGCCTGAATAATGTGCCATATCAACCATTAATAAGGAATTAGATTTGTCTGCTATTTCACGGAATTTTTTGAAATTAATTTCAAGTGAATAAGCAGAAGCTCCTGCTATTATTAATTTAGGCTTATGTTCCAATGCTAATTTTTCTACTTGATCGTAGTCAATTTCCTCTTTTTCATTTAAACAATAACTAATTATTTTAAATAATTTACCTGATAAATTAACTGCAGCTCCATGAGTTAAATGACCACCATGGGCTAATGACATACCAAGAACAGTATCACCAGGTTTTAATACTGCAAAATACACACCTTGATTGGCTTGAGAACCAGAGTGTGGTTGCACGTTAGCATATTCTGCATCAAATAATTTTTTTAATCTATCAATCGCAAGTTGTTCAGCCATATCTACATATTGGCAGCCACCATAGTAGCGCTTATTAGGGTATCCTTCAGCATATTTATTAGTAAGAATCGATCCTTGAGCTTCTAAAACAGCTTGAGAGACATAGTTTTCTGAAGCAATAAGTTCAATATGTTCTTCTTGTCTTAAACGTTCATTTTCTATTATTTCAAATATTTCAGGATCGTTTATTTTAATTGAATTGTTTAAATTTAACATATATTTCCTTTATTTTATTTCTTCAACTCTACCATATTTATCATCGAAACGTATTATATCATCTTCACCTAAGTAAGTACCACATTGTACTTCAATTAAAACTAAATTATCGTCAGTATTATTTTCTAGGCGATGTTTTGTTTCTATAGGAATAAAAGTAGATTCATTTTCTTTTAATTCCAAAATTTTATCACCGTTAGTAACAGTTGCAGTGCCACTAACTACAATCCAATGTTCACTACGGTGATTATGCATTTGTAAAGATAATAACGAATTAGGTTTAACTTCAATCCTTTTTATTTTATATGCAGGTCCTTCTTCTAATATAGTATAAGTACCCCAAGGACGATGAGAAGTTTGATGTAATTCGGAGGTTTTATGTTCCATTTCCTTTAATCTCTCAAAAATATGTTTTACATTTTGTGATTGGTGTTTATCAGCCACTAAAACTGCATCTGGTGTATCTACAATAATCAAATCATTAATATCTACGCCTGCTACAATTCTATTGGTAGAGTATATTAAACAGTTTTGAGTATTATGCAAAATACTCTCACCAATTGTAGTATTATTATTTTTATCTTTAGGCAGTGTTTGAGCAATAGATAGCCATGAACCAATATCAGACCACCCAATTGAGCAAGGAACAATAGCTGTTTTTTTACTTTTTTCTAAAAGAGCATAATCTAAAGAAATATTTTCAATATCAAGAAAACAATTTTTGTTCAAATACATTATTTTATTATTATTTAAAATATCAATATGAGATTTTTCAATACAGTTTTTAGTAGATTGAATCAATTCTTTTGCATGTTTTTCAAATTCAGTAAGAAATGTATCTATGGTTGCACAAACCATTCCAGAGTTCCATAAATAATTACCAGAATTAATATATTCTAAAGCTTTATCATTATTTGGTTTTTCAACAAACTTTTTAACTTTAAATCCATTTGCAATAGGGGCATCTTTATTTACCTCAATGTACCCATAACCAGTTTCAGGATATTCTGGGTGAATGCCAAATGTAACAATATATCCTTGTTTAGCAATAGTGATAGCTTTATTTACAGCTTGTTTAAATAGAGCTAAATCAGTTATTAAATGATCTGCAGGAAGGATTAATAAAATTTCATCAGGATTATAATTTTGTTTTGCAAATAAACAACTAGCAGCAATAGCAGGGGCAGTATTACGACCAAATGGCTCTAAAATAAAATCACATTTTAAATTATTTAAATTAATTTGCTGATATTCATCTTGCATACGAAAATGTAATGTTTCATTTGTAATAGTTAGTATTGTATCTACATTATCTAGACTACAAGCTCGTTTAAAAGTAGCTTGCAAAAGACTATAACCATCTGATAATTTAATAAATGGTTTTGGATCAGATTGACGAGATACTGGCCATAAGCGTGAGCCAGAGCCACCGGATATAATTACAGGTATCATTAAGTATTTCTCGAGTAAATAATAAGTAATACATTATATACTATTTACCTTATTTTATTTGTAATAAAATATTAAATATGAACTTTTAAAATGCCATAAATTAGTATAATCTTTATCTATTTTTTATTTAATCTATATTATAAAATAAAATAGGTATAATATTGTTATAAATTTTATATCTTAGGAGTTTTAAATGTTAGAAAAATCAAATAAATAAATCAGTAATAGGCAATTTATTAAACATTTAATTCGCAATTTTATTTTTGGATTAATTTTTATTATTATAGCATTATTTATTGGTATGTGTGGCTATCATTATTATGAAAAAATATCTTGGGTAGATTCATTTATTAATGCTTCGATGATTTTATCAGGTATGGGACCTGTAACAACATTATATACAATAGAAGGTAAAATATTTGCAGGTTTATATGCACTTTTTAGTGGTTTAGCTTTTATTGCAATAGTTGCGTTAATTTTTGCCCCAATTATTCGAAAATTTTTTAGAAAAATTCATTTAGAGTTGTTATAATTAAAGAATTGAGATTTAAAGTGAAAAATAAATATTTTGATTTTTTGATATTAGCTACTTCAGCTATATCAATTTTTATAGTTTCAGTAGATATGGCAATCGTTAGTAGTACGATTCCATTTTTATCAAAACAACTTAATATAACACCTAATCAAGCTTCTACAGTTTTATTATCATACTATTTAGCTTTGTCTAGTTCCATAATTTTTTTTGGTAAATTAAGTGATGTTATCGGCACAATTAGGATTTTTAAATATGGATGTTGGTTTTTTGTCCTAGGAGCTTTATTTTCAGGATTTTCCACTAATTTAACAATGCTAATAATATTTAGGTTTATTCAAGGCATTGGTGGAGCTATACTTCTACCCATTCATGGAGCTATGATTTCAAAGTTTTTACCTTCCAAACATTCAGGCAAGTTTTTTGGAATAATTACATTTTTTGCAGGAGCTGCTTGGGCTTTAGGATTTATTTTAGGGGGAATAATTGGAGGAAACTTTACTTGGTCATGGATTTTTTGGGCAAATGTTCCTTGTGGAATTCTAGCACTATATTTGATTAAATTATTGAATAAAAAGGCCCTAGAGAATAATATTACAAATATATTAGTAAAAAATAAACAGTTAGATTTATTTGCAGGTTTTATTAATTTTCTAGTCTTGCTATCAACAACATATTTATTTAATCAATTTTATAATCTTTCATTTAAGCATATTATTTTTCTAATAGTTTCAATTAGTATTTTAATTTATATTTTTATAAAAAGAATTAATAATCAACCTTACCCTTTAGTAAATCCCAAAATATTTAAAAACTATTATATTATGATACCTATTATTGTTGCTTTTTTATTAAATATTGTATATGATGGTTTTAACTTTATCAATCCATTTTATTTAAATTCTATTAAACAACTCAAACCTAATCAGATTGGCTTGATTTTAGCTATATTACCAATATCATCAATGGTAATTGGTCCTGTTGCGGGAGTTTATTGTGATAGATTAGGTGCTTATATTTCTTGTTTATTTGCTTCATCTTTAATTATTTTAGCGATGATTTTATTGTATTTTTGTAATCAAACATCAGGATTATTTTACATTATATCAATACTTATAATTTTTGGAGTTGCTATTTCAGTTTTTTTTACTGCTAATATAAAATTAATAATGCAACATGCCAATCCAGGAGAGGAGGGAGTAATATCTAGTTTAAAAGCAAGTACATCTTATTTTGGTGGAGTTATTGGTTTTTCAAGCTTTGCTCAAATCATATCTTTTATGTCAGAAAATAATAATACAATAAGTTTAAATAACTTAATATTTAGTTTTAAAAAATCCTGCTTATTAGGAATAATAATAGCTATTCTTATTTTTATAACGTCTTTTTTTCAAAAAGAAAATTAATCAAGATAAATAATTTGCGCTACTAAAAAATTTATTTTGGGCTATTTTTTCATTTAGGCTAATTACCAATCATAAATAATTCTTTGTTCCTACTTTGCGATATTTACATAAAAATTTTGTTATATTTTTTAATGTTAGCATGGTTTAGACAAATATTATTATATTAAATTAATATTATTCAGTATTTTTTCATATTAAACATCTAATTAAAATTATAAATAAGATTTTTAAATTTTATAATATGGCAAAGCCAAGGGTTACAATAACTTTCTAAAAATTATTTCACCCTAATAATTAATGATAAATATTAATAATTAAAAAACTTTATTAATTGAAAAACCTTGTAAATCCTATGATATAATAATTAATATTAATAATTTTTCTTTATAAATATTGAAAATATTAGGGTTTGAAGAAATTAAAGAAATTAGTTTGGAGATAAAAAATGTTAAATAATCTGCACTTATCTAAATTAAATAAAAAAAACATTACTCGTATATTAAATATACTTGAGGTAGAGTTATGCTTTTTAGAAAATGATAAAAAATTAGATAAAACATTAAATCTAATTAATAAGTACATTACCTTTAATAAAATTTCAACTTTAGGCAAATTACTACCTTTTTTAAGCTTAAATGCAAAAGTTTTATCGCAGATGCATCTTTATAGAATAATATACGATCAAAATAATAAACCAAGTCAATTCTTACCAATATTTGAATTAAAAAATTTAGCAAATAGCTTACAAAAAGTTTGTAATAATATACCTGAATATTCAAATATTAACATCTGCTTATACGCAAATAATAAAAGTTTTCCGATTTCTATTATAAAAAATAAAAATATTACCGTAAAAATATACTATGAGAACAAAAGTCTTATTTTTACTCTTTTTGAAAACAATATAAACCCTTTAATTTTGAGTAAATTATCTTTGCTTTCTTCTAATTTAGGATTATTTACTTATGAAAACATTAAACTTAATCCAAGTAAACCTTTAATTAATTTAAGAAATTGTGATATTTATACC
>CAYZUJ010000048.1:0-12586 GCA_964481375.1 uncultured Neisseria sp.
TAATGGATATTTTGAAGAAAAAAGAAAGAGTAAATAAAATAATTGCTGATGAATTAGTGCTTATTAAACAACAATTTGGCTCTGCACGTAAATCAGAAATTGTTATGGATGGAGCTGATATTGATAATGAAGATTTAATTAAACCTCGGAATATGGTAGTTACATTAACTCGCGAGGGGTATATTAAAACACAAACAGTCGATGAATATCGTACTCAACGTCGCGGTGGGCGTGGAAAAGTAGCATCAACAACTAAAGAAGATGATTTTATCCAAAGTCTATTTATGGCTCATACTCATGACTACATATTATGTTTCTCTACTAGAGGGCGCATGTATTGGTTAAAAGTTTATAATTTACCAGAAGGTAGCAGAACGACGCGTGGTAAACCTATTATTAACTTACTTCCACTACAAACTGATGAAAAAATTACAAGTATTTTACCTGTATCTGAATTTAGTCATGATAAATTTATTTTTATGGTCACAGCATGTGGAGTAGTAAAAAAAGTTGTATTATCAGCATTTGCAAGACCTAGTAGCCGTGGAATTATTGCTATAAACTTAGATGAAGGAGATTCATTAGTGGGTGTTGCCCTAACTGATGGTAACCAAGAAGTTATGTTATTCTCAGATAATGGCAAAGCAGTAAGATTTAATGAAAAAGGTGTACGTAGCATGGGAAGAACTGCACATGGCGTTCGAGGCATAAAGTTGAAGCCAGGTGGAAAAGTTGTTGCTTTATTAACTTCGGATAATGAAAATGCCCAAGTATTAACTGTTACTGAAAAAGGTTATGGAAAACGCACCCAAGTATCAGAATATCGCCTAGCATCTAGAGCTACTCAAGGAGTAATTGCTATTGGAGTTACTGAAAAAAATGGTAAATTAGTATCAGCTACAATAGTAAGTAATGATGATGAAATTATGCTTATTACTACAGGAGGTGTATTAATACGCACTAAAGTAAACAGTATTCGTGAAACTGGTAGATCAGCTCAAGGCGTTAAATTGATAGATTTATCTAGAAGTGAAAAACTTGTTGATTTAGCAAAAGTTCTTGAACACGAAGAAAATGATGGAGCACCTGAATTAGACGGGTTAATTTAAAAAAAGTTTATTTAAACAACTTCTAGTGTAAGCTGCTACGTAACCTAAAGGTTCAGTGTATAAACTTAATAAAATATGTTGAGATTGATGAGATAATCTGCTATATAATTGTAAATAATCTATATCTGTATAATTAATACCGTTTGGATTATTTACAATATTACTAGGAAAGACCTTCATTACTCCTTGTGAATATTCATCACTAATACCAATTGTTTGCGGAATCACTTCCTCCATAATATAATTATCATCTATATCGCACTCATTAATTAATTCATCGTATTTTATATCTTTTAAAAAATTATTTAGCTGATATTTTTCATAAGGAAACAAATGATTATTTTTACTAAGTAACGCCCCTAATAAATTCTCATTAATAATATGCCTCTCTTCTATTTTGTTTTGTATACCATTAATATACTTTTTATCAATTAATGCCCATATTTGTGCAAAAACTACTTGTGAATTACTAAAACCTAATAATAAATTTGCATGATATGGCTGTGTTAAATCTTGTAGATAATGTAATCCCCAACCAGCAAATCTTGCTGACCAATACATATGACCAGTTTTTCTTGCAAATCTGGCTAAATGCATATAAGCATAAAATCTATACTGTGGATAGGAAGATTTTATGCCTGGCCTAAAATAAGAAAATAATACTGGCATTTGATAAGAAGTTGCATGAAATAAAACCTGGGATGTAAAACTAAGACCAACATCTCCAATAGGCTGATTACCAAAATTATAAAGATTACCAAATGAAGTATTGCTATTTTGATACAAACCAATATCTAAACCAAAATCAGGCTCCTGAGAACTTGCTGCAATTACTGATATTATTGGCACTATTTCATTTACCGAAACAGATTTAAATTGATCCTTCATTATTGAATTAGTACTATTAGATATATGTTCATTAATTATTACTTTAGATAAATTTGAAATTAATGGAAAATTACTAAGCTGCTGAGGATCATAAATAATGGGAGTTAACGGCACATTCCAATTTATACGAATCGCTGATTTAAAACATAAAACTAAATTTTTTTTACAACTCTCATTACTAGGGTCATAAGCTAATTCTTTAGGAAGTTTTTTATAACCACTTTGGGAATTTACTGCCCATGTTTCAATTTGTTTTAACTCATTAGGTAGTGATTTTTTTGTATCTTCTAAAAAATCTTTTAAAGATTCAACTTTAATTAGCTTTTTATAAAAATTATTATTTGTTGCTATAACTGCAGGATACGTTATTAAATGGTGCCCTTCCCACGCAAAGCTCATATTATTTAAAATTAAACTAGATAATAAAACTATTTTTATTTTCATAAAACACCTTTAACTATCAATTCCTCTAAATACTTAGCAACTGCTTGGTCATAGTGATTACCTATAATTATTTTTGCTATTTTTTTAACATGATCTTTAGCGTTACCCATAGCAACACCTAAGCCAACCCCTGAGAGCATTGGAATATCATTTTCCCCATCCCCAAAAGCTATAATTTCTTCAACTTTAATTTGTTTTAAATTTGAATAATGTTTTAATCCATTTAATTTAGAAATGCTAGCACAGGTAACCTCTAAATAATTAGGGTGGGAAAAAGCAGCTAACATTGTTGCATCTTTTTCAAATTTTTTCTGAATATCCAATAATCTTTCATATTCACCTGACAAAGTAATTTTATTTGCTCTACTTATTGCAGATTTTTCAATTACTTTAGGAATTGAATTAACAAATTCAATTTCTTTAGTTGTAAATAAAGATGGATTAGCTACATACCAATCAAAATTATGATAATAATTAACAGCAATTCGCGAATCAACGCTAGATAAAATACCTTCAATCCGATTAATAGAAAAATCTTGACTAAGTATAATTTCATTATCTCTATTAGTAATTAAACTACCATTTAAAGCAATAACTTCTCCCTCAAGTTGCAATTCATTTGCAATTTCTAAAACTGAATTAGGAAGCCTTGCACTTACTAGAACACATAAATACCCCCTAGATATTAAGTCTGCAACAACCTCTTTAAGCCTTAAACATACATTATGGCTAGCATCAAGTATAGTGCCATCAATATCAAAAGCAATTAATTTATATTTCATGTTATTTTTAATAATCACTCTAAAGAATAATTGTAATTTAATTTATAATTTAAATTAGTTTTAATTCGAGGCCATTCACTATCAATAATACTATACTGATAATAATCACATACTATACCATTTTGGTACTTAAAATTCCTAAACACTCCGTCTAATTTAGCACCAAGCCTTTCAATTGCTCTACGGCTTTTTAAATTAAATTCATTAGCAGTTATTGTAACCGCAATACATTGAATAGTTTCAAAAGCATGGGTTAATAGCATTAGTTTACATTCAGTGTTTATAGCTGTTCTTTGAGAACTTTTGCGATACCATGTCCAACCAATATCACACCGTTTATTAACAATATCAATCTTATTATAAGTGGTCATACCAATTGCTTGATTAGTTATATTATCAATTACAGTAAATGGCAACATTAAACCCTGCTTATGTAAGTTTAAGCGGTGTTCAATTTCTTTTGCCATATTATTAGGAGAAGGAACGCTTGCATACCAAACATTCCATAATTTTCCATCAGAAGCAGCTTCAATTAAAGCTGGACAATGCTCAATAGATAAAGGTACTAAAGTTGCATGTATTCCACGCAAAGTAACTAGAGTAAAAAAACTCATCAAATATCTTTCAATAATAAATAATTATGCAAAATTTAACTACAATACAAATTATGATTAAACAATAACTAATTTGCATTACATAAATATTTTATCATAAGTTAATTAGTAAATTTATAAATTGCAGTTCTCCCAGATAAACTGGGAGACATAGATTATATCAGATTAATGATTGGTTTTGAAAGGAAGAAAGTAATTTTATATTCTAATTTAAAATTATCGCTTTTTACTCGCCTTTATAGTATTATCACTTCATCTTTTAAATTTATTTCATCCATGGGTTCCATTTCATTTATAGTAAATTTTTCATTCCACTCACCTATAAATAAGTTTGCGATACTAGCTAGATTAGATTCCCCAAAAGAATTTAAATGCTTTGTTACAGCGCCTAAATCTATAGATTGCTTATCTAAGTATTGTACTAATATTTCTAAAGATATAAAAGCTCCTAACCTAACACAATTAGTAGAATATGCTCCTTGAACATTCATCGCTTTCACTGGAAAATTCTTTTTCATCATCTTAGATTTAATAAAATTTACTTCATCATTACTTAAGTCTTCTTTTTTCATATCTGCAATAAATTCTTCAAAAGTAGAAGCTTTTTTATTTTGTCTAGGTTCAGAATCACTTAATGGATCAAGTTTTAATAAATTAATTGTTTTTTCGTGTATTGGATGTGGAGCTACGACCAATCTCACTTTGGATGATTTAGGATCAATTGCAAATTGACAATTATTTTTATTATCAATTATTAATGGCATGAAATGCCCTATTCTTTCTAAGAACCCCTGTTTACGATCTTTATTTGACCCATCCAATATCATAACTAAATCATATTTATCTTTATTAAATAATTCTTTTCTAATAAATCGGTATGATCCACCCCCAAATTGAGTTGAGTGGGCATTATTATAATTAAACATAATGAAAATTTTAGTTTTAATTCCATTATTAGACGGTGTTATTATTTCAATAAATTCATATTTAATTATGGGATCCCTAAAAGCATTTTCTCGTATAACGTTTACCTCATATCCATTAATTCCCTTAAATAATACCCCATCAGGTGCTCCAGCATCTCTTTTTGCTTCAACAATACCTAAATTTTTTAATCCTTGTTGTAATATAATCATTGAATTATCTGGTGGAGTCGCTCTAAAATTCTCTAGTTTTTCTTTACCTAGAGAAGTAGTTTTAAATTTTTCAGAATATTCCACCATCATATATTTATATTTTTCATCCAAACTTTTATTATCTTGAGCACTTATTTCACCTGATATATCAATAAATTCCGAATTATCTAATGGTTGTTCTGCATTTCCTTGATCACTTGTTTCATGTGGTATATCTTTAAAATTCGATTGATCTAATGGTTGTTCTGCATTTGGCTTTAATTTACCTTGTTCTTCTTCACTAGCTGTAGAATCTTCTTTCTTTAAGCCTACTATATTATCTTCTTCATTTAATTTTTTAATCTGTTGAGATCCATTATATTTAAAGGAATAGCAATCATAAATTTTCTTTTCAACACTGTCCGAATCTAATGAGAATTTACAACCTCCAAAATATACTTCATTTTTTACTTTTTCTATACTATCTAAATAGCGTGGGAGAATGTAAGAGGCTACAGAACTATCAATTTTCTTAATAAAATCAATAAACATAGTTATATTAAATTTACCACTTCTACTAAAAGCACGATCTCTTTCTTCATAAATATACCCAAGACTAAATGCTCTTACTGCACTCTTTGTAAACACTTGATGGATAAATCCCTCATTTTTAAATAATTCTGCAAGTATCGGGGAATTTTTTTCCCCATTTTTTACCATTAAACAATGTTTAAACCAAGCCTCTCCAAGCCCTTTAATATCTCCTTTATCTTCAATATGTTGATTTTTAAATTCCATAAACTCCAATTTTTGCATTTGTTCAAATGCTTCTTTTTTAGTCTTTATTGAACTATTATTAAGCTTTTTTAAATCGCGATTCCCAAGTGCTTGAAAAATATTACTTTTATTGGTTTTACTATCACATATTTGCATACTATTAATTGCCTTTTTAAAAATTTTCCCTAAAAATGAAGTCAACATTATAACTCTAAATAAATAATATTAAAAGTAACATTTTTATCTTTTTATATTATTTCTTATAAAAAATAAATATTAAATGCATTTACTTCAAACCGAAATAAGGTAAAATAAAAACTTAATTAGGATTTAATATTTTTTAAGGAGGTACAAAATGTCTATTGCCTATTGGTGTGTCTTAGTTGCAGGACTATTCCCTTATATATTCACGGTACTAGCAAAAGCTAAAGGTATTGATTTTGATAACCACTCTCCTCGCGAATATTTAAATAATTTAACTGGCTGGAGAAAAAGAGCTAATTGGATTCAAATTAATAGCTTTGAAGCATTTCCATTTTTTGCTGCAGCTGTAATTATTGCTAATTTAAACCATGCTCCAAGTAATAAAATTGATATTTTAGCAATGAGCTTTATTCTATTTAGAATTTTATATGCAATTGCTTATTTAAAAAATATTGCATCATTAAGAACTATTGTATGGACTGGCGGGTTTATTTGCGTAGTATCTCTATTCTATATTTAAATAATTTTTAATCCCTTCCTCCAATGTTAGAAATTGTTCCTTAAAACCAGCTTGATAAAGATGTTTTAAATTTGCTTGAGTATAACATTGGTAGCGCCCTGCTAAATCTGCGGGAAAATCTATATATTCTATTGTGCCACTATTAACCGCTTCTAACAAACTCATTTTATCTAAACCTTGTTGATGTCTACATGTATTTATTACTCCTAAAGCTAACTCATTAAAGCTTCTAGCAACACCAGTGCCACAATTAAAAATTCCAGAAATTTCTTCAATATCATTTAAATGATTATCAAAGAAAAACAAATTTACCTTTATCACATCTTCAACTGAAATAAAATCTCGAACTTGCTCACCATTTGCATAACCTTGACAACCCGTAAATAGCTTTACTTTTCCTCTTTCTTTGTATTGACAAAAATTATGCCAAACTACTGAAGCCATTCTTCCTTTATGCTTTTCTCGAGGACCATATACATTAAAATATCTCAAACCAACTATTGGCGCTGTTAATCCATTTGCGTAATGTCTACGAACAATCTGATCAAATAAAAACTTTGAATAACCATATGGATTCAATGGGAATTCATACTCCCTCTCTTCAATAAAAGTATTACTAGCCCCATAAACTGCAGCTGATGAAGCATATACTAACGGAACCTCATTTTTTTGCGCATAATCTAATAAAATTGACGAATATTCATAATTATTTTTTAGCATATATCGCCCATCTAATAAGGTAGTATCTGAACAGGCACCTTGATGAAAAATATAATCAATCTGATTATCATAATTTCCTTCAATAATCGCCTCTAAAAAATCTTTTTTATCTACAAAATCAAGAAGCTCACAATCAACTAAATTATTACATTTTGCTCCATTAGTTAAATTGTCAACAGCAATTATATCTGTATAGCCTTTTTTATTAAGAGCCTTAACTAAATTAGAGCCAATAAAACCAAAAGCCCCTGTAACAACTATAATCATTTTTCATTCCATTCTACAAAAATATTATAAAAACTGGTGGGCAGTATTGGATTTGAACCAACGACCTCTACGATGTCAACGTAGCGCTCTAACCAACTGAGCTAACTTCCCTCTTTAATTCTTCATAATAAATGACTTTGGTTACCTATAATAAATCCACACCAATCATAAAACTCAAAGTTTTTACTAAAAGCAATTACTTTAAATATATCTCCCATTTCATTGGATGAAGTAAGCTTCATTAGTTGATTACTTAATTGTAAATATTCTAAATCACTTTTTTCACTTCTTGCCATTTCCATAAAATCTAATATATCACAGTTAATTAAAAAATTAGCCTGTGAGGTATAACCAATAAAATCTAAATTATTTTCAATAGCTATTTCTGCTACAGCAGTAAAATCTACACTTGCTGTAATATCAATAAGACCTGTATATAATAAAACATTCTCTAACTGATGGTGCCTAAAAAATCCCCGCAAAGTTCCATTTTTTCTTTCAAATGAATAATATTCTTTTTGTGAATAACCATAATCTATTAATATAATACATCCTTTATTTAAACTTTGCGATAAAGATTTAATAAAACCTCTATTATTTAAATTTATTTCTGAAACATAGCTTTCTAAAATATTATTATTTTGTTGTAAATTTTTAGCCAAATTTTTTAACTCTATATTAGCTATTTTACTCTTCTTATATAATAAATTATTTTTCTCATCTATCCCCACACCAATTTGCAGAATATCTCCATTTTCCCATACTATTCTTTCAAATGGTTGTGCATCTAGCACTTCATTAGCCAAAATTATACCATCAAATAAATTTGGCAAACTATTTAACCAAACAACTTTATTTACATATTGCGGTAGTCTCTCGTGTAATCTTTGTTGTTGAACTTGTGCTAAATTACCACTTAACTCAAGAATATAATATTTATCTATAGAATGTCCCATTATAGATAAAATATCTAACATTAATTGACCATTGCCGCCACCTATTTCAAGAATATTGGCAGTTATAAAATTATTACATAATTCTTTAATTTGGTTAGTAATAGCAACAGCAAACAATTTTGAAATATTAGGGGCTGTTATGAAGTCTCCCTTAGATCCAAATTTATGGGATAAATTATTATAATAACCATATTTTGGATCATAAAGTGCCATTTCCATATATTTAGAAAATGAAATAAATCCATCATTATCGTTAATTATATTAATTATTTTTTTATTTAGCTCTTCATTAATAAATTTTTCATCTGAGTTTAAACTAAATAAATAAGATGATTTCATAGGTTATTTATTTTATTGGATAATCTAAACAAATTCAAATTGTAACCAATATATCCTATAGTAATACCTAAAAAAACTGAAAGCATTACATCACTTAGCCAATGATTTAAAGTATAAACCCGAGCAAAACCAATTATTAAACCACATAAAATTAATACTATCTTATAAAAAATTTTATTGGTATATAAAAATAAAGGAGTAATGGCTGCAAATACTGTAATAGTATGACCAGAGGGCATACTATTATAAGAATAGAAAATATTATTAATGTTATGAGATTCATTAATAAAAAATTGAAAAAAATTATATGGGTTCATATTAATATTAGGACGTTCTCTACTAATAAAAAACTTTGCTAAAGCGTTTAATATCCCTGCGTAAATAGTTATCATAAATGATATTTTATAAACTGTTGCATTATTATAATTACCTAAAAAATTAGAAATTAAAAATAAGGTAAAAATAACACCACCAACAAACCACCCTTCACCCATAGAGCAAAAGAAATCTACAATAGTATAAAATTTAAAATTATAAATTTTTTTACTTAATATTGCTACTGGTAAATCAACATAAGTTATTACCAAAAATAATACAGCAAGCATTAATAAAAATCTAATAAAATGCTTTTTAATCATTAAAATTAACGAACGAATAACTCCATTCCAATAGCCAACTTTAATACATTCTATAAAATGTAAAACTGCATATAAAAAATACATAACCCCTAACACCATTAATGGTGCTGGCATCTTTATATACTTAATGTAATCCATATACCCCTCATTTAACATTATAAATATTTTTTTACACTATCTACAATATATTCCTGAGTATTTTCATCTAAATAAGGATGCATTGGTAAACTAATAACTTCTTTAGCTAAAATTTCAGAATATTTTAAATCTTGATTATTATAATATTTAACCAATATTGGCTGGTGATGTAATGGAACAGGATAATGCACTGTTGTGGGAATACCTTGTATCGATAACTGAGTTAAAAGTGCATCCCTATTTTTCACTCTTATTGTATATTGAGCAAATACATGAGAATTTCCAGGCATTATCCAAGGTATAATACAGTTAACACCTTTAAATAATTGTGAATACCTAGCTCCAATTAATTCTCTTAATTCAATTTCTTTAGGAAAAATACGAAGTTTTGCCAATAATATGGCTGCTTGTAATGTATCTAGTCTACCATTTACCCCTAATATAGCATGATGATAACGCTTATCCTGACCATGTACACGAATTTGTCGCATTTTTTCTGCCAGTTTATCATCATCTGTAAAACAAGCACCACCATCACCATAACACCCTAAAGGTTTAGATGGGAAAAAACTTGTACAGGAAATTGTAGCTAAACTCCCAGCTCTTTTGCCATTTTGTTTAGCTCCAAAACTTTGTGCCGCATCTTCAATAACTGCTACATTATGTTTCTTAGCAATAATATTAATGCTAGTAATATCAGCACATTGTCCGTAAAGATCTACAGGAATAATAGCCTTTGTTCTTGGAGTAATTGCTGATTCAATAAGAGATACATCCATATTATAAGTTTTAGGTTCTACATCAACAAATACTGGTTTAGCTCCAAGTAAAACAATCATTGAAGCTGTTGCTATAAATGTAAAGGCAGGAACAATAACTTCATCATCAGGTCCAATATCTAACGCCATTAATGCAATCAATAATGCTTTCGTGCCATCAGCAACACCAATACAATGTTTAACACCTACAAATTGCTCTAATTTAGTTTCTAATTGCTTTATTTTATCACCCATTATAAACTGACCGGAATCTAATACTTCATTAATTTCTTGCAAAATATCACTTTTAATTAACTCATATTGTTTTTTTAGATCAATAAACTGCATAGCATGCTTCACTTATTTCAGATTTAATTAATTGCTTATCTGATAAAAAATAATCTATTGGAATATCCCAATCATCATAAAGAATTTTATCTACTAACTGGCAATCAAAACCAACGCCACATAATATTGGACGTACTTTTCTCTCTAAAATACCTGATAACGTTGAATCATAATAACCACCACCCTTGCCAATTCGATGACCTAATTTATCCACTGCTATTAAGGGAAGAAAAATTAGATCTAGATTATACCATTGTATTTCATCTTTTAGCTCATAGTTGTTTGGATAAAAAATTTTTGAATTATTTTTATCATAATTATTAAAACGCATAATTTTTGAATCATAATACGAAATAGGTTGAAATAATTTTTTACCTTGTTTAATTGCAAAATCAATTAAAAAATCTAACTTAATTTCATTAATATTTGCGTGATAAATAGCAATTTTATCAGCTTTGTTTATAAGAGACTTTCCCATTTGAACTAGCAATCGTGCAGCATTTTCATGATATAATAAATCTATACTCAAACATTTATTAGAAATTATTTTGCGTAGTTCATCTTTAGATTTCATCAATTATACTATCTTAAATACTTTAGATTTTCCATAATCCAAATGATAATTTAGGTATCTAATAATATTTTCACCATAATTTACCTAAATAAAAATCATCTATAATGTCCTTAGGGAACTCTTTATAAAAACCTTTATTAACTTTTATTTTTCCTTTTAATGTACCAAATTCTCTTTTTCCAGTAGAATGCGCAATAAAAGATATTATTTTTGCTATAGTTTTATCACTTTCAGAAATTAATACTTCTTTATTATGTTCTACTAAATTAATAATTTTACTAAAATTGATTTTAGCCTCATACATATTATATTTATAATTTTTATTAACTTATTGACTAATTAGACTAGCCATATTATATATTAAATTATAAAATCTTGCTTTAAGATTCCCCTGTTTTTTCACTTATATAATTATTTTTACAATAGTAACATTTTTGTCACTAGCGAATTAAAATTAAAATGTGCTTAAATACAGGACTATGAAAAAAATACTTATTCTATTAATTACTATTTTCTCACCACTGGCTTATCCAGTAGTAAATTCAGGTTTTGATTTTTATAATCATTCAACACATAAAATCACTGTCACTTTAACCCCTATAGCATGCATGTATAAAATGAATTATAATAACCCTGAACCTATGCCTACAATAAAATTCGAATTAATGCCATTTTCATCCTATAAAGACTCTTTTGATTACTTATTTTTAGGCGCAAATAAACTAAATGATGGTTGGACTTTATGCTTAACTGAATCATCAAGATTTTCTATTAGTGTAAATTATGATGGACAACCTGGCGAAATTAAAAATACTGTTTCAATTCATTGGAATTGGGGAAATGATCATCATAATGATGCTCAACTGCGTGAATATCCTGAAGAAGCCAGCACATACTACTGGAGTCGATTTGGATTTAATAGCGATCCTTACTGGGCTGAAAACAAAAGAGTGTTTTGGAATGGCTTAAATGATGACAATATTGTCGGTTTAATAATTATAGATTACTATGATTGTGATGATAGATGGAATTGCTGGTAAATTAATTTTTATTTAAAATTAATCTATTAGTACAAGTCATATTTAAAATATTAACCGGTAAAATTCCCTTTACAATATAATAATTTGTTGTTGCATTCCAATAAGAATCCCCACAAAAACATCTCCACGAATTACCAAAAGAATTGTATCTGCTACTAAATGAATTAAATTGAGGGCAAACACTATTGCATAAAATACTTGCATCAATTTTTGTTTCATAGCCAATTTTAACCTTATATTGACTATTTGGTGCAAAGAATTTTTCTTGAGCAAAAGATGGCAATTTAATTTTTATTTCACTATAATTACTGCATGTTGCTGCTGAATTAATATCATCATTATTTCTTGAGCAAAC
>CAYZUJ010000049.1:0-12082 GCA_964481375.1 uncultured Neisseria sp.
CATCTCAATATTATATACCAATTCATTTCGTAGAATCATTTATTATGAGTATAATTGTATATTGCTATGTGGGCTTAAAAAATGTTAAAATTCAATCTAAGTACCTAAAACTATGTTAATTGAAAAAATTATGGAAATAAATCAAACTAAATTGCTAGAATTAACTAAAGAGTTAATTGCTTTTAAGTCTATAAGCCCTAATCAAGCTGGTTGCTTAGACTATATAACAACTTATTTAAATGATATAGGCTTTAAAACTGTAAGACTTGATCATGAAAAAACAAGTAATTTGTTTGCAATTATTGGTAATGAAAAACCTATATTTGCTTTTGCAGGTCATATTGATGTAGTACCATCAGGAGATATTAATAAATGGGATAGCAATCCTTTTACTATGACTGAGACGAATAACAAATTAGTAGCTCGCGGTATTAGCGATATGAAAGGTGCTGTTGCTAGTTTTATCATTGCTGCTGAGCAATATATTAATAATAAACTAAATGACTTTTCAATTGCTATACTACTTACTTCAGATGAAGAATCATCTGCTAAAGATGGCACCTCAGTAATTGTTAAATATTTAAAGCAACAAAATATTGTTATAGATTATTGTTTATTAGGTGAACCTACTAGTGTTGAGCATTTAGGAGATGTAATTAAAAATGGAAGGCGTGGTTCTTTAACAGCTAATATTGAAATTATTGGTAAGCAAGGACATATTGCTTACCCAGAGCTTTGTCTTAATCCTATTCATCTATTTACTAATGCTCTTAACGAATTAGTAAACACAAAATGGGATGATGGTAATGAATTCTTTCCACCAACGCAAATGCAATTTGCTAATTTAAATTCTGGGCTTGGCGTAGACAATGTAATACCAAGAAATTTATTTGCTAATTTTAACTTTCGTTACAATAATTTACATACTTCTGATTCGCTTAAAAATCAAGTTATTAAAATTTTAGATAAAAATAAATTAGATTATGTTATCACATGGAATAATTCAGCTCAACCATTTCTTACTAAATCAGGTAAATTATTAAATACAGTTATAGAATCTATTCAAGAAATCTTGCAAATCACCCCCCAATTAAAAACTGATGGCGGTACATCTGATGGGCGCTTTTTAAAAGATGTTTGTCGTGAATTATTAGAGTTTGGTATGATAAATGCTTCTATCCACCAAATTAATGAAAATATTCCAAAAGGTGATTTGCTTAATTTATCAAAAACCTATTATAATATTTTGAATAAATTTAAACCATGACAATTAAAAATATTATACCCTCAAATAAGTTTGGAATATCTTCTAAACTATTAAACTCTGATGCTGTTTATGTAATAGAAAAATTACAAGAAAATAATTTTGATGGGTATGTAGTGGGTGGAGGAATACGCGATCTTATTTTAGGCAAGATCCCAAAGGATTTTGATATAGTTACTAATGCAACTCCTGAGCAAGTACGTAAAGTATTTAAACGTAATGCTATTATTATTGGTCGAAGATTTAAAATAGTTCATGTAATGTTTGGTAATATAAATCCCGATAAAATGATTGGCTCTCGCCCGCTTGTTGAACGTCATATTGTTGAAGTATCTACTTATAGAAGCATAAAAATTCATCAACATAGCGTTAGCGAGCATGGCAAAATTATGGTTGATAATAATTATGGAACACAAGAAGAAGATTCAACTAGAAGGGATTTTACTATTAATGCTCTTTATTATGATCCTATAAAAGAGATTATAATTGATTATCATAACGGCATTAAAGATATACAAAATAAGTCTTTAAAAATGATTGGTGCCCCTGATATACGATATAAAGAAGATCCTGTAAGAGTTTTAAGAGCTATTCGTTTAGCAATTAAACTAGGATTAGAAATAGAAGAAGAAACTTCAAAATATATTATTTCAGCAAGAGAATTACTGATTAATGAGCATAAGGGACGACTTTACGAAGAAATGTTGAAAGTGCTACTATCTGGTCATTCTACTGCCTGTATTAAAGCTATAAAACAATTAGGGATTCCTAGACATGTTTTTATTTTATTTGATAAAATATTCTTTAATAAATCACCTGATAATCTAGCCTTAAAGATTATTGCAAAAACTGATGATAGGCTACAAAATGGAAGTGATGTATCAATCATATTTATTTTATCGGGTTTAATGTGGAATATTATTTATAAAACGTGGCAAAGATTTCTTCCTAATGGTGCAGACCCAAAACAAGCTTTATCTGATGCAATTATGGATAATAAAAGTTTAGCCTATAATATTGGGATAAATAAAAATGCCTATCTAGCAATGCGCGAAATATGGATGCTACAACTAGATTTAGAAAACCCGACTCTTAAAAAAATTGACTATATATTTAATAACCGAAGATTTCGCCAAGCTTGGCATTTATACTCTACTCGTCATGAAGTAGGCCAAGTTGATAATAAGTTTTTTGAATGGTGGAACTTATTTATTAATGCTTCTAATGATGAAGATAAAATCATATTGCACGATAAATTAAAATCCATGATATCGACTAAAAGAAAAAAGAAAGTAAAAAATAAAAATTTAAAAGGATTAATATGATTCTTGCAAAACGAATATCTTTAATAAAAGACTCCCCTACTTTTGCTGTTTTAGCTAAAGCTAATAAAATGCAAAAAGAAGGTGTTGATGTAATTATCCTTGCTGCAGGCGAACCAGATTTTGATACACCAAAACATATTAAGGATGGTGCTATAAAAGCGATAATAGATGGTAAAACCAAATACACCCCAGTTGGTGGTACTTTAGAATTAAAGAATGCAGTTGTAAATAAATTTAAATGCGAAAATAACTTAGATTATACTATTAATCAAGTATTAATTTCAAATGGCGGTAAACATAGTATTTATAACGCATTGCAAGCAATTATAGATAATGAAGATGAGGTAATTATACCAGCACCTTATTGGACATCATATCCTGATATGGTGCTTTTAGCCGGAGGTTCACCTGTTTTTATTTCTTGCTCAATTTCAGATCACTATAAATTAACTGCAGAAAAACTAAGAGCTGCAATAACTAAAAAAACCAAAGCAATTTTTTTAAATAGCCCAAATAACCCTACCGGAATGGTATATAGCAATGACGAACTCCTTAATCTTGCTAAAGTACTAGAAGATTACCCAGATATTTTTATTATTTCAGATGATATTTATGAGCATATTCTATTTAGTAATGATAAATTTTCTAATATAATAAATGTAGCTCCTAACTTACAATCTCGAACTATTATTATTAATGGGGTTTCCAAAGCTTATTCTATGACAGGCTGGCGTATTGGATTTGCAGCATGTAGTAATGATGCCATAATTAAATCAATGGAGAAAATCCAATCACAATCAACATCTAACCCTTGTTCAATTTCTCAAACAGCTGCCCTAACTGCATTAACTGGTGGGCTTGAATGTATAAAACCAATGAATGAAGCGTTTATTAAAAGACATGATTATGTTGTTAATAGAATCAATAATATAAAAGGTTTAAAATGTTTAAAATCGCAGGGCGCTTTCTATGCTTTCTTTGAATGCAGTATTGCCATAGAAAGATTATATAAAGCTGGAAAAATCAAAAATAACTCAGATTTAGAATTATCTAATTATTTATTAGATAATTTTAAAGTGGCTGGAATTCCTGGCAGTGCTTTTGGCCTAGATGGACATATAAGATTTTCTTTTGCTGCCAATGAACTTGAACTTAAAAGAGGATTGGATAGACTAGAAAATGCCCTGATATGAAAAAAATAGCACAACACTTTGAACAGTTATACAATAAGAAAATTATAATATTACTTTTCTTAGATTTTATATTACTCCCACTTGCCTTATTTTCTTCTGTCTTATTACGTTTAGGTGGCAACTGGGACCATAGATTAGATAATAGTATATGGTTATTTCTTGCTCTACCTTTATGGACAATTCCAATTTTCATAAATCTTGGACTTTATAAAGCTATTATTAAATATTTAGATGAAAAAGTTGTATTAATTGTTTTTATTGGTGTTAGTTTATCAGTTCTTATATTATGCTCTATATTATTTTTAAACAACATTAGCGCTTTCCCTTTAACATCAATTATTATATTTTGGATTCTTGCCCTTGCTTATATTGGTGGAACTAGAATTATTTTACGCGGAATTCTTAGAAATTTTAATGGAAAAGAAAAAACTAAAGTAGCAATTTATGGTGCTGGAAATGCAGGTGTTCAAATATGCCTAGCACTACAAAATGGTAATGAATATGAACCAGTTGCTTTTTTTGATGATGATGAAAAAAAATGGAATTCAACAATTCGCGGAATTGGTGTTTATAATGCCAAAGATTTAGCAAAAATTGTAAAGCTAAAGCATATTCATCAAATACTTTTAGCAATTCCTTCAGCACCACACATTAGAAAAAAAGAAATTATAGAAACACTAGAATTATTATCTCTTAAAATCAAAACCCTACCTAGTATAACAGATATAATAAAAGGCACAGTAACAATCAACGATATAAAAGAAGTAGATATTGAAGATTTATTAAGTAGAGATGAAATACCTCCAAACATAGAATTATTACAAAAAAATATTCAAAATAAAGTGGTTTTAATAACTGGAGCCGGAGGTTCAATTGGTCAAGAATTAGTTAACCAAATAGCTGAACTAAAGCCTAAAACTCTTATATTATTTGAACTGTGTGAATTAAGTTTATACCGTATAGAACAGCATGTTGAAAGCAAATTTCCTGAAATTAACTCAGTTGGCATTTTAGGCAGTGTTCTTGATGAAACTTTAATAGGCAAATTATTAAATAAATTTAAAGTAAATATAATTTATCATGCTGCTGCATATAAACATGTTCCCATAGTTGAATATAACCCAATTAGTGGAATTAATAATAATTCGATAGGTACTTATATCATTGCTAAACAAGCTTTAATTCATGCTGTAGATAATGTTATATTAATCTCTACCGACAAAGCAGTACGTCCAACTAATATTATGGGAGCAAGTAAAAGGTTAGCTGAACTAATTTTACAAGCATTTAATGATATATCTACTAAAACAATATTTACTATAGTTAGATTTGGTAATGTTCTAGGTTCATCTGGTTCCGTAGTCCCTTTATTTAGAAAGCAAATTAAATCCGGAGGTCCTGTTACTGTTACTCATAAAGAAGTGATTAGATATTTAATGACTATTAAAGAAGCTGTAGGTCTTGTTATTCAAGCAGGAAACATGTCTAATGGTGGCGAGGTTTTTGTTTTAGATATGGGAGAACCGGTGAAAATTATAGATCTTGCAAAACACATGATTCGCCTTAGCGGATTTACCGTTAAAGAACCTTCCAATTTAAATGGTGATATAGAAATAAAAATTACGGGATTACGCCCTGGAGAAAAATTATACGAAGAATTATTAATAGGAAATAATCCAGATAATACTGTTCATTCAAGAATTATGAAAGCTCATGAAACTTATTTTAAATATGATGATTTACAGCAATATATTAATTTAATAAAAAAAGCAGTTGATAATTATGATATAAATTCTCTTACTAATTTAATAAAAGAAACAGTTCCCGATTATAAACCTATTAAAACTTTTAACATTATTTAATTTAAAAAAATACTATATTATTAATAAATTTTCTATTACACTTTGACAACAATAGTATATTTCAATTAAAATCATGTATTACTTATTGCTTAACATTTATTATTTTTGCGACAAATAAAAATGAAACAAAAATCCCCTGCAAACCATAAACAAATGAATAAACCTTTATTTGTTTTAATATTATTTTTCGTTTATATATACCAATTAACTTATGCTTCTCATAAAAAAATTTTACCCCACCCGCATATTCCTAAGATTATATCTACTAGCTCTATCCCCCCTGAAAAAATTAATCATTTATCAATTGCTAATCAGCCTCGTTTATATTCATACTCTGCACTAGCTATGGATGCTGAAACAGGGGAAATTTTAGTTAATAAGCGTCCAACAGCAGTAGTTCCAATTGCATCAATTACAAAACTAATGACTGCAATGGTAATATTAGATTCTGGAGCTGATTTAAATCAATA
This sequence comes from uncultured Neisseria sp., assembly GCA_964481375.1. Lineage (GTDB taxonomy): Bacteria > Pseudomonadota > Gammaproteobacteria > Burkholderiales > UBA11063 > Aquella. The sequence continues at coordinate 6,115 of CAYZUJ010000049.1, forward strand.
TATAACAATATCCTCTGCAGATATAGATAAATTACGCAATACATTCTCTCGGTTAAGGGTTGGTATGCAACTTAAAAAGCGTGATTTATTATTACTAACTCTAATGTCCTCAGAAAATCGTGCCGCTCATGCATTAGCTAGAACTGCGTATCCAGGAGGAATAAAAGAATTTATAAAAAAAATGAACGAGAAAGCAGAAACTATTGGAATGTACAATACTAAATTTTATGACCCAACTGGTTTAACTAGAGCTAATCAATCTACAGCTGAAGATTTAAGCAGGATGGTAAAAGAAGCTTTTGATTACAAAGAAATTAGAGAATATACTACTACAAAAGGTGTAGATGTAGCTTTAGGAAGACATTATGTTCATCATTATATAAATAGCGATGCATTAGTAAGAGCAAGTAAATTTCAAATAGCTTTATCTAAAACCGGTTTTATTAATGAAGCAGGACACTGCTTAGTATTATATTCTATTATACGTCAACGCCCTATTATTATGATATTTTTAAATAGTGCTGGTAAAAGCGGAAGAATTATTGATGCTATAGTGGTTAAAAACTATATAAATAGTTTATAGATAATTTAGTAGTTACTTATATCTAATAAATACATAAATTGGCGTTAATATTTTCATGGAATATTTTGATTAATTTTTAATATATACCTACCTAAATCAACAATTGCTGGTTTTAATGCACTATTAGATAAAATCACCACCCCAAATTTCTGATTTGGCAAATATGCAATATATGATGTCATACCAGATGAGTTACCAGTTTTATCAATAAAACCATTTAGTTCATTTTTACATCTACTTGGTATTTTATGAGGAACTGTAATGTTTCTATTTTTATTATCTGGTTTAAACTTTTTTAATAATTCACTTGTTGGATGATACTCCCAAGCTAATTGTTGATATGTTCCATCTTCGTATAAGCAATAATAATTTGTGTGTACTATTCTTAGAGCATTTTTTATACCAGAATTTTGTAAATTTAATTGTAATTTTAAATATTTGGATAAATCATAAGTATTGGATTTTAACCCTCCAGCAGGATTTTCAATTCCAATATTCATAAAACCAACTGGGTCACCATATTTATTATAACCAGTTACAATTAAATAAGCATACTCTGGATTAACCCTTATTGAGGTATACTTCATATTTAAAGGATTCAATATAAATTTATCTAGTAAATCTTGGTAATTAGTATTATAAATTCTAGAAACTGCTATTCCAGACAATGTTATCCCTGGATTGCTATATCTATAATAATTTCCAGGAATAGAAGTAATATTTATATTAATTGCTGAAGTAATAAGTTCTGATTCCGTAAAATCTTTTTCAAAACCTAAAGGTAGCCCCGAAGTATGAGAAAGTAACTCTTTATTAGTAATTTTTGTAAAAATTTTATTTGATGATAATTCTGGAATATATCGAGTAATTGGTAAGTTAAGGTCTAATTTATTATCAGTTACAGCTAGTCCAGCCATTAATGCTGTAAATGTTTTTGTAATTGAAGCTATTTCAAAAATTGATTTTTCTGTAATTTTATTTTTTTCATTTTTATCTGTATAACCATAATTACAATATTCAACTTTATCATGTTTCACTATTGCAATTGACATACCTATGATTTTTTGTTTTAACATCATTTCTTGTACATGTTTATCAATACTAGAACAATTTGATGCATAAATATAATTATTAACTAATGTGATTATGCATGTAATCTTTTTAATTTTCATAATAATAACCGCTGATTAAATAATTTAGTTCTGAGAAAATTTGAAAAATACTTTTCACAAATTAAAATAACCTATTAAATTAATAGGTTATTTTAAAAGTTTTAGTTACCTTGAATAGTAAGAGTATTAGAATAAATTCCATTTAAATTAAATCCCAAAGTTGAATTAGTACCCTTTCCACCTTGAGTTTTATAGTTAAATGTAATTATACACGTGTTATCAACACGATTTGGTGTAGCATTAATGATATTTTGACAAACTCTGATAGACTTTACAAAAAGATCACTGTTATAATTTGTATCACTTCTACTAGGTACTATTCCTGGACTTAATTCTGGGTTTAAAGTATAATTTAAAACGGGACTATTATTAACTCCATTATTAAAATCTACTTTAATAGAACAAGTGTTATTATTAGTCAATCCAGAACAGCTATTATTTATAACTGACACATTTATTTTAGGATCGCCAGCTTTACCACCTGCATTACAACCAGAAAGCACATACATTCCTGATAAAATTATTAATGTTTTTTTCAACTTAAAACCCCTTTAATTAAACTAATTTATTAAAATAAATAGTCATAATTATAGCATAAATATGTTATTAAAACAAAAATATTTATATAATTATTATTAAAAACCTATGGTATAATGGGGGCCTTTATTAACCTACTAGTTAAAAGGATTTAAAATGAAAAAAATGTTACTTTCAATGCTTATCATTTCTTCGATATCTTCATTTGCATGTACAGTAGATTTTGCAACAACTACAATAAAATGTAAAAATAATTCTATGACTGAAAAATCTACTTTAAATGATTTTAGGAAAAATTGTACTATGGATGAAGAACGCTTTATAACTCGTAACAACAATAAACTTTATAAAATAGAATTTATTAGTGATAATCGCAAAGAATATGAGTGCTTCTTTAATAATAATGATAAAACAGCAACACCAATCCGTTGTAAATTTTTATAATATAACTGACAGATTTTGCTATAAGATTGCCTAGGCTGTTATTTAAATTTATCTCTATTAAATAACCTTAGAATATCTCCTAATCTCAACATTTTTCTGCGTAGTATCATTGTTAATATATTTATCAAATACCATAGCAACATTACGGATTAAAAATCTTCCTTTAGCTGTCACTTGAAAGCCACTCCCTGTAAGGAATAACAAGCCTAAATCATTTAAATTTTTAAGTTTTATTAATTCATGCGTAAAATACTTTTCAAATTTAATTGAAAACATTTTTTCAATTTTAGGATAATCTAAACTAAATATACACATAATATCTTGAATAATATGTTTACGTATAATATCATCTCTAGATAATATTACCCCTCGCATAATAGGTAATTCTTTATGATCTAACTTATTATAATACCCTTCTAGATCTTTTATATTCTGATAGTAGGAATTACCAATAACACCAATTGATGACACCCCAAAAGCTAACATATTTCTATTTGCAAATGTTGAATACCCTTGAAAATTTCGCTGTAATGTTTTATTTTTTAGGGCTAAAGTTAAGCTATCATTAGGTAGTGCAAAATGATCCATGCCAATAAATATATAACCTGCATTAGATAGTTTAGTTACACTCATTTGTAATATATCTAGTTTTTCTTGTTCTTTAGGCAAATCCTTCTCATTTATGCGCGTTTGTGGCATAAAAATATGTGGCAGATGAGCATAATTAAATAAAGCAATACGTGCAGGATGCATTTCAATTATAGTATCAATAGTTTTTGCAAAGCTATTAAGAGTTTGTAGAGGTAACCCGTAAATTAAATCAATATTAGTAGAGTGAAAGTTTAGCCTTTTTGCAGTATCTAAAATCATTTTGCTATCTGAATATGATTGCACTCGGTTAACTATTTTTTGTACTTTTTCATCAAAATCTTGTAAACCTATTGAAATTCTATTAAATCCATTTTTTTTTAAAGCTTGCATAAATTCATTTGTAGTATGCCGTGGATCGATTTCTATAGAAACTTCTTCTGCTTTTGCAAAATTAAAATATTTATGTAAAAATTTCATAACTTGCGTTATTTCATCTATAGATAACCATGATGGAGAACCACCACCAAAATGTAGTTGTAACACCTCTAATTTTTTACCTACTTGCTCATAATATAATCTAATTTCTTCTTCAAGATATTTTAAATATTTGGTAATTTTATTACGATCGTTAGTTATGATTTTATTACAGGCACAGTATAAACATAAAGTATTACAAAATGGTATATGAATATACAAAGAGATCGGCAATGTATTATTAATTAATTCAGATTTTATTTGTGATAGGTGTTCTTTTAAATTATAACTAAAATTAAATCTATCTGCAGTGGGATAAGATGTATACCGCGGGGCATTAATTTGACATTTCTCGATTAACTCTCGATCAAAATCAATATAAAAATTATCATGGCTTATTTTTAACATTAGCTTTTTATCTACCAATCTAGCAATAACTTAATGATCAAATTTTCTCTACTACACATAATTATCTTTGCATGAGTTTCATCTTGCCACTCTAAATATTCTACTTTCCATCCTGATTGTATAAAGCCATTAGGTAAAGTTTCAATTGGAAGTTCATAAGGTATTTCCACACCTTGGATCCAATAGTGCAAATAATTTAAAGGCAACATAAAACCTAATTTTTCTAACATCATCTCATCTAAGTCTTTACCATTATATGTTTGACCTTTAGTTGTTAAAGTTGCATTTCCACTTTCAATAACTATTTTAACAAGTGTTTGACCTAATGGACTATTTAAATTTAGTTCTTCACTGCTACTTTCTTTGCTCCATCTAAAATTTCCATAGTTATTTTTATCAGATGTTTTTATAGAAAACCTACCTGATAAATTAAAATTATTTGATATTTCTATGGGGCGTTTATAAATAGTTACCGGTTTAGATGGCTCGATATTATATAAACTAGCACATGCATTTAAACCTAAAATAACTAAAAAAATGTGTAATTGCTTCAAATTTAAAAATCTCATATAATTTTATTTTATTTCCAAACCATATTGAATATACATCATTATTTCTAGAGATTTAATAAGCATTTGCTGTTTTAAACTCATCTGTATAATAGATTTATCAACAACGATTATTTTATTTGCTAATTCGGGTTTATGCATTGCAATATAAACATCTTGTAAATGTTTTGCTGTCTGCGGATTTCTTGTAGTATCATATGCTCTTTTAATATAAAAAGAAGCACTAGAATAATTTCCCTCTTTATAATATAACCACCCTAAAGTATCTTTTATATTAGGATTAGATGGTGCAATTTTTAAAGCTTTTTTAACGTACATTTTAGCTAATTTATAATTATGTGTTTGATCAATTAAAACATATGCTAAATCATTGTAACCAATAGCATCATTTGGCATCATTCTAATATATTGTTTGTATAACTCTATTGCTTGTGATGATCTTTTAGTCATTGCAGTAGCAAAAGCATAGTTAATAAGAAATTTTTTATCTTTGATATATTTTAAAGAACTAGAATGAAATAAATTATAAGCTAACTCAAACTGCTCCATACTAATATAGTAAGCAGATTTTAATAAAATGGTATCCCTTTCATTTAAATTATTTTCTAATGCAGCTTTATTTAATAAACTATTTACCTCATCATATTTTTTAAGATTCATATAATCATTTAATAACATTATATTTATAACTCGTTTTAAATATGGATTAGATAAATTTGCCATATTATAATATTTTATTGCATTGACTTCGTCATTTGAATAATCAAAAATTGATGCAATAAGCAAATTGATTAAACTTTGAATATTATTATCATTTAATTTAATTTCTATTAAATAATTAGCTGCTTCTTTAAAATTTCTCATTTTAGTATTTATAATTCCTAAATTAAGCAAAACATTATTTTTATAAATAACTTCTGTAGAGTTTAGCTGGCTTAATAAATATGAATTTGCCTTATCTAATTGATTAAAATTAACTAATGCAGAAATATACATGTTTTGCAATAAAGGTTCAATTTTTCTTTGTGTATTATTAATCCTATTTTCTAAAATTTCAACAGCTAAAACATTATTATTTCTTAATAAAATTCCTGCTACCCAATATAGCTGAATATTCCAATTTTTGTAACGTTTATAAATAAATTTTAACTCTTCATTTAATTTTATTTCAGAATTTAAAACAGCATATC
>CAYZUJ010000050.1:0-3132 GCA_964481375.1 uncultured Neisseria sp.
GCAATAAAATTTGTTCTATCAACATATAAAAAAAACCCTAAAAAATTAAATAACTGTAATAAAATATAATCTCGTATTCTTTCTAAATTAGTAGCTTTAAGTAATGAATAATTAATATTAGTTTGAATAATTATTTTATATCTTTTATAGAAAAATCTCTTTTAAAAATAATATTATCTAGGACGCTATTTATGACTTTATTATTCCTTAATATCTTTTAATTATTAAAATTTTTTTTCATTACTAAAAATACTATTTTTATACTGTTGGTTTATAATAAAGACTTTATAAACTTCCATTCTAATTTTTTAAATAAAAAAGCCAATCATAAAATTGTTAATTGTATTTTAATTTTAAAAAAACATAATTATATACTATTTATACATTTAAAAAATAAATACTATATATCTCTATTTTTTAAAAGAAGTTATATTTAATTTATAACTTATTGAATATTAGGGTATGAATTATTTGTTTGTTTTTGTGATTTAATTGATTAAATGTAATATCTAAATAAAGCTAGATAACGCTAGTCCAATACACAATAGTGTAATTGAATACTTTTGAAATATAGATAACTTTTCTTTAAATAATAATGTGGATATCAATATAATAACTAAACTGCGTGATGAAAATATTAACGATACAATGCTAGCTGGACCAGTGCTTAATGCCAATGAATATAAAAATAATCCACCACCTGAACATACACCTGCACTTAATCCATATTTAATGGCTTTTAAATGCTTTACCCATCTTTTAAAAAATGATAGCCGCAAATTTAATGTGCCTTTATTAGCAGCAATAAAATCTAAGCCTTTATCTTTACTCACAGTATTTATTAGCACAAGTTGTTGATCATCTATTTGTAATCGTTTAGAATATAAAAATATTGTAGAAAAAACAAGGCAGATAACATAAGCATTTAATAATACAATTTGATTATTAAGTCCTAGTTCCAAAGTTATTTTAAGACCACCTTCGCGTAAAAAAAATAATAACGAAGCTGATATAACCCAAAAAAACCAGCGCTTATCTTTAATAGATATATTTTCATGCGGATCAAATTTTACAAGTAATATAGCTAGAAATAATATTATAATGATAATAGTTTTTATTATGGTTAATGGCTCACTATAATAAAATATTGACAAAATTATAATTAAGGGTAAATTCATATTAAGCATCGGTGCAGTTAAACTAGCCGGCCCAGTTTCAAGTGCTTTTATTACAAAATAATTACCAAAAAATGATCCTATTGCAATTAATATAGAAGATATAATTAATGTTAAACTCCATTGAAAATTATACTGCCCATGAGCAGAAATTGCAAAAAATATACTGCCTGAGGCATATAATCCCCATAAAATATAGTAATCAGACTGTTTTTTTAAGGTTCCAGCCTTCATAATAACGCTAGATATACCAAAAATTATTGCGCTTAAAGTAGCAAATACTATCCACATAAATGATAATCCTGTATATTTTGGTTAGTTAATTGTCTGCCATATTTAAAATAATCAGTTTTATGTAATTTTGAAGCAATATCAATAATACTTTTTGTTGTATGTGAAGTATACCCCATACTTACCCCAGCACTATACCATGGTACTAAAGAATATGGTACATCTTCTGTTAAATAACGACTATCTAATGAATTAGGACAAAACTTATTAGCGTTATGAATGGGCGAATTTTTAAAAAAATCAAAAATGCTTATATGATTTAAATTATAATATTCATTCATAACTTGATGATAGGGCAATAATGTTAACCCCATATATTTACCTACTTCAACTCTCTCATAATCCATATATTCCAATAATGAAGATGTTTCCTGCGTAATCCCCTCTTTATAAAAATAAAACTCTTGACCGTTACCAATCCTACCGGCATTAAAAATTGTATTTGGCACATGACTAATACCACTTGGATCATAAAATCCAACTTCAATTAAACTTTTTTTCACTTCTAATTTAATTGGAAAAATTGTCTTTAATTGTTCAAATACATAGTTAGTTTTATTTTTATTAGTTGATGCAATACCTACCTTCTGCTTAACTGCTACTATATTTGAAGTATATGATTTTAGCGTACGACAAGCATAAGGAAACGATGTTGTATCAGCAATATATATATCTTTCTTAATTTTTGCCTTCTTTAGAATTTCATTTTGAAAAATTCCTGAAAAATGCCCTGCAAGATTTATAATTGTCTGTCCATTTTCTAAAAATGGTAACATTAAATTAAATATAGTTTCATGAGCAATAACAGGCAATGCTATAAAAATAAATTGTGCATCTTTTATAGCAATATCCATATGAAAAGTTGTTGCTTTTATTAAACCTACTCCATTTATATTACCAGTTAATTTAACAGTATTTTGTTGAGCTACTTCATTAATTGTACCTGGATGGTTAGGATGCGCATAAATAGTTACTTCGTGCCCTTGAAGTGCAAAATACCCAGACAATGCCATACCTCCATGACCACAGCCAATAATAGTTATTTTTTTCATAAAATAACACTTTGAAAAATTTTTTGCATTTTAAATATATCCTTTAGCAATTTAAAACCAGATTATAAATGAGAATGATTCTCACTTGCAACTTTATTTTAAGCTATATTTAGATATCTAAAAAATAATTTTTGATTTATATATGAAATTGATTTTTGGAAAGATATTATAGCCAATATTACATCAGCAGCACATTTTAAGTAATAACTAGTAAATTAATATTCCATTTAATTTTTTTGAGGTAAAAATGGCTTGTTTACACTTTTTAACTATAGTTTTATCTGAAAGTTTCGTTAAATCTTCAATATAAACTATTTTATTTATTTTATCATCTTTTGGTAAATCATTATTTAGTAAAACTTTTATCTCTTCTTGATTATTTATTTTTAAAACTGTATTGGGTACTATTAAACCTAACTTCAAATTTTCTTCACAAGCTATTGGTAAGGTATTTTCACTAATAATAAAAACAAAATTAGGTAATAGAGTTTGCTGGTTTATCTTTTCTAAAATTAAAAAACAATCGTCTAAATTATCAATTTTTATTGCTAACGTAATCTCACATTTATAACTTAATTCATATAGTTTAATATATTTGGCAAATACCCCTATAG
>CAYZUJ010000050.1:3142-11822 GCA_964481375.1 uncultured Neisseria sp.
AGAATAAAAACACTTATTAATAAAACCTTCTAAACAATATTAAAAACTTTTTTTAAAATATAACTCTTTATAAACATTAGCATAGTTCTAAATGGCAACAAATATAATTTTACTTTTTTCTTACCTAAATGCTGTTTTGCATATAATGTACTATAAAATTGCATTTTTTCTATTAATTGGGATACATTTTCATAAGGAAAATGATAAATAAACCCTGGAAATATCTTATGTGTAGTAAGTCCCTTCATATTAAGATTATCATGTACTTCATTATTTCTAAATTGAGTATTTTTGCGGTTATAAATTCGATGAACCCACTCATTTCCCCATGTTGCCCCTTCGATGAGAAAATTATCATAATAATTATGTCTTGATATTTTATAAACACAATTATTTTCAAAAGCCATGTTAAGAATTTTATCAGCTAAACTTTTATTAACAATTTCATCACAATCAACAAAAAAAACCCAATCATATTTGGCAAACCCTGCTGCCATATTACGAACTTTTCCCATCCCACAAAATTCATGCTGATAAATTCTTACATTAGAAAATTTTTTTGCAATTTCCAAAGTTTTATCTGTAGAATAATTATCAAGTAATACTACATCTTCAAACCTAGTCAATGCATTAAGGCACCTATGTAAATATTTTTCACCATTTTTCACATTAATTGCTACACTTATCATTACTAGTAAAACCTTTATTCAAACTGTTGTAAAAATTTAGCTTCATCAGCAAAACCACTTTTTACTTTAACCCAAGCTTGAAGATAAACCTGCACCCCCAACAATCTCTGTATATCTTCGCGAGCTTCCGAAGATATTGTTTTTAATTTTAAACCACTTTTACCTATGACAATTCCTTTTTGGTTTTCTTTATCCACAATAATTGTTATTGAAATTCTTACTAAAGTTTCACTAATATCATACTCTTCAACCTGAACTGCTAAACTATAAGGTAACTCTTCACCTAAATGCCTAAAAAGTTTTTCCCTTACAATTTCACTTACTAAAAACTTACTTGATTTATCAGTTAATTGATCATTTGGATATAGAAAATCTCCTTTAGGTAAAAAAGGTTTTATTTCATTAATAACAGCTTCAAGTCCCATATTATGTTTTGCTGAAACATAAGTTACTGCTTTAAAATTAAACTTAGATTTAACTTCATTAGCAAAACTTTGCAACATATTCTTTTCTTTTAATTTATCTTGCTTGCTAATCACTAGAACAACATTACTATGACTAGGCAATAGTTTTAGTACTTCTAAATCCCCCTCATTAAATATCCCAGCTTCCACTAAAAATAACACTATATCGACTTCTTTTAAACTCTTAATTACACTTAGATTTAACGCATTATTCAACTTATTTATATAACGTTTTTGAAAACCTGGAGTATCAACAAAAATAAATTGATAATTATCCTCTGTTAAAACTCCTTTTATCTTATGCTGGGTTGTTTGTGGCTTTCTTGAGGTAATACTAATTTTTTGTCCTATTAAATGATTCATCAATGTGGATTTTCCAACATTAGGTCTACCTACAATTGCTATATATCCACAAAAATTATTTAGGTTATTTTCGATTTTTTTACTCCTTTAATTTTAATTAAAGCTAATTCTGCAGCTAATTGACTCGCCTCCTTTTTTGTTTTTCCTGTAGCTGTAACATTAATTTTAAGCTCAAGTATTTTACATTCCACACTAAAAATACTATCATGATCAGGTCCAGTAGAAGATACTACATTATAAATAGGCACCCCAATTTTATTTGCTTGCAAATATTCTTGCAAAAATGATTTACTATCCATTAATATTAATTTTTGTGCATCAATTAATTTATTTTTATAAAATTTTTCAATAATTTTTTTTACTTCTCTAAACTCAGCATCAAAACTAATAGCAGCGAAAATTGCCTCTAGAGTGTCAGCTAAAATTGATGCTCTTTGCCTCCCTCCGCTTTTCTCTTCACCATCACCTAAAAATAAATATATTCCTAAATCTAAGTCTTTAGCAATATCAACTAGTGCTTCCTGATTAACTAAGGCAGCTCTAATTTTTGATAAATCACCTTCTGCTACATCTGGATAATTATTAAATAATGCAAGTGCAATTACATAATCTAAAATACCATCACCAACAAACTCTAACCGTTCATTGTTAACTTTTGAATAACTTCTATGAGTTAATGCTTGCTTTAATAAGGAAACATCATTAAAAAAATAACCTAGTTTCTCTTGCAATTCTTTGATATTAATCATAACTTCTCATATTAAATCTTAGTCCCGATTCTTTTAAAATCATGAAAATTCATCCATACATAAATAGCTTTTCCTAAAATTGAAGCATCCGGTACAAACCCCCAATACCTTCCATCAACGCTATCGTCTCTATTGTCACCCATCATGAAATACTCTCCCTCAGGTACAATACAAGTAAACCCGCTATTATCATCACTATATGAACAATTCTCTCGATGTTTAAAATTTAACACATGCTCACTCATAACCGATGGTGCTTTATTCCAAGTTATAATTGAATGTTTAACTCCATTTAAATCTTCTATATATCTTTCTGTATGAATAGTAACATTACTAATATCTGTAAAATCACGAGTATAATCGTAAGTTCCATTATAATAATACAAAATAGGTACTCCATTAATCGTTAATTGTTTATTATAATACTCAATTTTATCTCCAGGTATACCTATTACCCTTTTTATCAAATCTCTATTCCTTACTTGCTGATCTTTAAAAATAACAACATCTCCTCGATTAACTTTGTGAATTGGAAGTATTACCTTATTCGTAAATGGTTCACGAATTCCATAATTAAATTTATTAACTAAAATAAAATCACCAACCGTTAAATCTGGTCTCATTGATGATGTTGGAATTTGATAAGCTTCAAAAAGAAACGCTCGTAATACCCAAACCCCTAATACTATTGGAAAAAACTCTCTAGCATAATGTACATAATGCGGTTTTAATACAGCTATATCCCTTTTTTTCTTTAAAATTAATTTATCAAAAAGTAAAATGCTTCCTGATATTAAAACAAAAATTAATAAAACAGTCGCAAAATCTGTCCATTCAGAAATTATACCAATACAACCCAGAATTAAAATAAAATAGCCATTCTCCATTATTTTACTGTTATTATTTCCTTTTGCCCTAGAAATTAAAATACCTCCTAAAATTACTCCAGCTATTCCTAAATAAAACCACTTAGATAAACCTTGTGATGCTAAATCCATTAATATAACCTCTTTAAAAATTAATAAATAGTTGCTTCTTGCTTAATTACTTTAGGACTTATAGTTAACATAATTATAAACCCTATAAAACCTAATATTATATATAATCCACCTAGCTGCACCTGATTTGAATGCTTTGAAATAGAGATCAAAGAGCTACCTATAGTCCCTCCTATCATCTGCAAAAAAGTATATACAGAAGCAGCTGTTCCCGCTTTATTAGCAAAAATATTCATAGCCCCAGCACTTGCAGTTGGATAAATAATGCTACTTGCTGCAACAAATACCATAATAGGCAATATTACTGTATATGCCCTAATAAAATCAAATATTCCAAAAATAAATAATAATACACCTGAAATTATAAACAAAAAACAACCTAGTTGCAACATTTTATTTATTCCCCTTTTCGTAACCATTTTAGAATTTAATAAACCGCCTCCAACAAAAGAAAACGCCATTATCAATGAAGTATAACCAAATATTTCTGGAGATAATCCCACTTTTACTTGTAATAAATAAGAAGAAACTGTTTGATAAGACATAGTTCCTGCAACTAATAATGCAGAAACAATATTATATTTCATAAAGGTTTTATTACTTATTACTTCTAAATAATCATTCATTATATCTTTAAAATTCAAAACCCTAAGCTGTGTATTAGTTTCAGGTAATTTTTTAAAAATAAGGCATAATAACATCAATATTAATAAAGTCAAAGTTATAAAATTCCAACGCCAATAAGCATATTTTTCAATATAACCACCAATAATTGGTGCCATAGCAGTAGCAAAAGGAAATACTATACCTAACATAGAACCTATTTTAGCCATTTCAATTTGATTTGATGAAATATCTTTTGTAATAGAGCGTGCAATTACAGATGCCCCGCTTAAACTAACCCCTTGGATTAATCTTCCAATAAATAAAAAAATAATATTATAAGCAATACTACAACATAAACTACCCAAGATAGAAATTATTAAACAAAAAATAATTACTGGTTTTCGCCCAAACCTATCTGATAAAGGTCCATATGATAAAGCCCCTATTCCAAACCCTAGTATATATATTGAAATTGAGAACTGAATTATATTTAGCCCTACACCAAAATATTTTGCCATAGAAGGCATTGAAGGCAAATAAATATCAGTTGCCATTAGCCCTAAAGCTGATAAGATAATGATTATTAAAAAAATACTAGCCTTTTGCATACCATTTTAACCTAAAACTTAATAAGATATGATTTTATCATGACTATTAAAGCAGATTTTAAATATCAATAGCTCAGCTAATTTATATTAAACTACTATTTTCCTTTAATACCTTAATATACATAGGTTCAATATTTTGAAGTATAGCTATATTTTTTAACCATAGGCTTAGAAGATTAGTTTAGATAATTAGCTGAGTTTTACAACTTAATAATGTATAAATGTATTTATGTTAAATGTTAAATGTTAAAAACAAAAATGTTAAATGTTAAATGTTATAGTTTGCTAGTATGCTATAATAGCCATGTCTTAATTGAACAAATAAGCAATAAATGTTAAATGTTAAAAAACATAATAGGAAATCTTGAATGATTAATTTTGAAAAAGTAAGGTTGGTGGAACCAGAGTTTAATTCAACTTTAACAACCTTAATTTCCTTTAATATTTTAAAGTTAAATATGCTCATTTATTAAAATCAGATTAACATATCTAAAAGTTCATTAGGTTTTTCTAATTGTATCATATGCCCGCAGTTTGCAATAAAATGTAGGCTCGATTCTGGAATTAGGTTACTTAATAATGTTGAATGATTGGGTGCAACCAATATATCATTTGCTCCAGTTATAATCTTTGTTGGACAACTAATTTTTTGAATAGTTTTAGTTGTGTCATGAGACAAACAAGCAGATAACTGCCCAAACATACCATCAAGCGTTTGTGGATTTCCCACAACACGCTGTATTGCTAATTTAATATTAGATTCACTAGCAAGAAAATCATTACCAAAAATACTAGGTATTGATGCTTTAGCAATTAAACTTTTATCTACATTAGCTTTTAACAATTCATATCTACTTATTAAAAAATGTTTAGCTATAAAATCTAACTTAGCAAAAGAGGATAATAGTACTAAGGTTTTAATAAGTTTGGGGTTACTTATAGCAATTTGTTGAGCTATTGCACCCCCTAATGAATGACCAACTAAAATTATATTGTTTAATTTAAGTTCAATAATAACTTTCAATACTTTTTTAGCCATTATTACAGTTGTATATTCACCTATAGGCTGAGAACTTTTACCTGCCCCCAAATTATCTACTAATAGTATAGAGACATTATGCTTTTCTAATATTTTATCGCAAAGCATATTCCAAGTCTCATATGTACCTGTAAAACCTGCTAAAAATACAAACCAAGAAGCGTCAATATCTTTAGATTGATGATAAATTTTGTAACTTAACATTATATTCCTTATTTTTAGATAATATATATAAATAATTATTTATTATATAATCTATTTCAAGTATTTTTTCTTGAGTAAATGGGTAAAATGGTGTAACAATTTCAGTAGCAATAGCACCAGTTAACATTGTTTGCATAAAACCATCAGTTTTTTCAAGTATTGAACTATTCATACCCCCTAAACAACCACCAGATGCAATGATTGGTACTGATATATTTTTTTTCAAGTTAATTACTAATTGCCTAGTAATTGGACCTAAACCTCCCCCATAAATTGTTCCTTGTACATTCCCTAGTAATGGCTCTCCTATAGGTAATGACTGCAATTGTTTAATTAATCCAGTATAAAATCCTGTTGCATATAAAACAGGCAATATAGTTATTGCATCTATTTCTGCTTCTTGAGCTTGCTTTGAAGAGTTTAATAATGCCATATCATTCCCAGCTAATTTAGCAATTAAAACATTATTTTTAATATTTTTCTTTGCAAATTCATTTTTTATATAACTAATAATTTTTAAAACTTCACCCGATTTATCGGCAACAATTTGCGAAGAGTTAAGATTTGGACACGATAAATTTAATTCAACAACATTTGTTCCATTGTTATAAAGTTCAAGAGCCATTTCTGCAAGCTCTTTTTCTGGTTGGGAACATTTAGTATCCGGATTAATAGCAATACTTGCAATCAATAATGGACTAGAATAACTTTTATTATACTTTTTAATTTCTTCTAACATTTGTTGAAACCCAGGATTTCTTATTCCTGAAGATACTAATATATTATTTTCAAGTTGTGCAATTATTGGATCTTTATTTCCCATTCGTGGTTGAAAAGTAATCGATTTGGTAACAAATGCCCCTAATAGTTTAGTATTTTTAGCAATTTTCTCAAAGGTATTAAAATTCAAAATGCTATCATTAGCACCTATTATCAAAGGAGATTTAAGTTTTACATTGCCAATTTTAATAGAAATATCATTATTCATTTGTATTTGGCTTTCATAATTAATTATAAACTGGTTTTAAAAATAATTTATCTCTAACTTTTATAAATGGAGTTTCAATAGTTTTATATAAATATTAAAAAATTATTTAATTAATTTTAAGCAAGATGGTTCACTGGAATCATTTTCTAATTGATTATGTTCTTTTTTATTTTTCTAACATATGCTTTAGTTGCAACATATACTGCCGAATTGGGGCTTGAGTAACGGTCAGCCAATGAACTAATATTGATTATTGCTTCATTCACGATTGATTTCTCCATTTTTCTGCTAATTTATCTATCTTTTTTATAAAAGAATCTTTTCCCATGCTATAACTATTTATATCATCAGTGTATTTTTTAGCTAGCCCTTTTTTCAAATTTGCATACTCAAGTGCCATCTTAGGGTGACTACGCATATAATCTCGAAAATTAATATGTTTTTTTAATTCAAAGTTTCCAGTTTGAAAAATATGTACATGATAGCTTCTAAAACCATTGATATCTTTAATAAAGAATCTTCTTCCAGTAATTCCAAATTCTCCTTTTGGGGTATAACCTAATTCTTCAAACTGCTTGTTAAAAGTATCAATGTGATTAATATCTTTTACCGATATAAGGATGTCTATTACTGGTTTTGCTGCCATATTTGGTATAGAGGTGCTACCAATATGTTCAATATAAACTAGCTCTTCACCTAGCAATTTTATGATTTTTTCACTTTCTTTTATAAATTTTTGTGGCCATTCTGAATTGTATTCAAGAATTATTACTTTTCTGATATGCTCATTAGGTATAACTTCAATCATATCAACTTATCCAATAATTCAATTGAATCTTTATTCATCTTACTAAATGCAAACCATTTTTTTCCCAAATCCTTAAGGCTTGCTCCTATATGATATATCTCATTATCTATAATTAAAAACCTGTCGTGTGCGAGATCGAATTTTTTTAATTCTAAATTATTGTATTGTTCATTGTATTTATTCGCATCAAGCTTAAGTTGCTGGCTAATATTCTTTGTATATATGGTTATTTTTATATGAGGATTTTTACTTAAAAGTGTTAAAACAGTTTCATCTATATAATTATCTAAAAGAATTATATTCTTTTTTGCACTTTTGATCAGTTTATTCACAAAAACATATGCATCAAAAATTTCGCCATCATAAAATATCCCTTGAATCGGCTTTGTGTCATTTGATTCTAAAGCATTAAATATTTTATTAAAGTTATCGTCATGTTTTAAGAGTTTCTGTTCTATATTTTCAACTCTTTGAAATATACCGGCATTATTTGTTAAAAATTTTCTCATTGCTACAAAGCTATCAATTATTTTTATACTTATATCTATTGCTGTATCACTTTTTAATATGGAGCTAAGCATCGATACTCCTTGTTCGGTAAAAGCATAAGGTAAATATCTTCTGCCACCATGAGTTTCTTTTAAGGTCACAATTTGTGACCTCAAGTTGCTAAATTCTTTGTCAGTAAGTTGAAATCTATATCTTTCTGGAAAACGATTTAAATTTCTTTTGACTGCTTGATTAAAAACCTTTGTCTCTACATTATAAATTTCTGCAAGATGACTATCAAGCATAACCGCAGCATCTCTTATAATATAGATTTTATTTTGCAATTTTTTATCTATTATTATGACTTCATTCATAAATTTGCCCATTTTTAAATTTATGTCCTGCAACTACGTAAACTTTGTCAAGCTCTACTTCACCAGATAATTTTACTTCTGGCTTTTTTGTAACAATTCCATTGCGTAATGTTTCTGCCATAAATTGTGCATCATCTTTATTTACATATAACTCTTGAGCTATCTAACCTGTTGATAAATTCAGTCCCATAAAATACAGAAAAATTATCCATGTTTTCAATGGTTGGTGATGACCGGAAAACATTGTATTTGTTAAATCATCAAATCTTTTCTCGCATATTTTACATTCATAACGCTACTT
>CAYZUJ010000050.1:11832-12046 GCA_964481375.1 uncultured Neisseria sp.
CATGGGTGCGCGTAGTGAATTGATCGCGCCAGACCATACCACATTTGATTATATTATTTAAATCACAATGCGGACAACGAATTGAGTTACTCGACCATCTTAATTCTCTCACGGATTCAAAACATTTTTGATCATCAATTAAATTTTGAATTTTTAATTCCATATGCAGCAAGCCTTTTAAACAACTTTGTTATGAGTAATCCTGTACATTATC
>CAYZUJ010000051.1:0-11091 GCA_964481375.1 uncultured Neisseria sp.
ATGTAAGTCATTAAACAATTTAACAGAGGTTTTCATGTTAATTGAGCAAAATAAAGATTTAAACCAGCTAGTTCAAGAGCTCTCTAAAAAAAATCCAGACCCTAAATTTATTAAAGATAAGACAAATCTGTTGGGAATACCCTACAGTCAGGATCTTATTATTTTAATGTCTGAAGTTTTAGTTTATATTTCTCAAGCCAATGAAAAGAAAGCTTCTTTGAAAGAGAAAACGATATGAAGACTGGATCAATTTATAATAATATTCTTGAAGGTTGTATTGAACAACTTCAAAAAAGTTTAAAGCCTTGTGGTAAATTAATTTGTGAAGAATTAAATTTTGAAGAACACGGAAGTTTTTCTTACCCTTATGAAAAATTAATCAATGACTATCATACTTTAGCTTTTAAAAATAGTCAAAAATTAAATTTAGAACCAAATACTGCTAGTAAATTATATAATTTATTCAAAACTAAAAATTTTACTGATATAACAATTACCGCCAATCAACCGCTTAGGACTTCTGAAGAAGAAAAAAGTGTTTATCGCCTTGGATTAGAATCAATGTCTTCTTCAATTCTAGAAAATAAACTTTGTACAGAAAATGAACTATCTGAAATGATAAAACAAATGTTAAGAATTGAAAAAAATAATTCTATAATTGGAGGTTACCGAAATCTTATAATTAGTGGTAGAACTTAATTAAATTATATGTTCTTAAATTGCTTTTATTTTTAAAAAAGCTAAAACCTATCAGTGTGCTTTATAGTAAAATATCATTTATAATCAAATTTACGGATTTATAAATGGATATAACAACACAATTAGAAATTATTAAAAAAGGCGTAACTGAAATCCTACCTGAGGAAGAGTTAGTAAAAAAATTAAAAGAAAACCGCCCATTAAAGGTAAAAGCAGGCTTTGACCCTACCGCACCAGATCTACATTTAGGTCATGCAGTATTATTAACTAAAATGCGTCAATTACAAGATATTGGTCATGAGGTTTCTTTTTTAATTGGTGATTTTACTGGAAAAATTGGTGATCCTAGTGGTAAGAATGCTACACGTCCGCCTTTATCTGATGAACAGATTGAAAAAAATACTAAGACTTTTACTGAACAAGTCTTTAAAATATTAGATGCCAAAAAAACCAAAATTTGTTTTAATTCCCTATGGCTTGATAAATTAGGGACTAGCGGTATTTTAAAACTTACCTCAATTTACACCGTAGCTAGAATGCTTGAGCGGGATGATTTTGCTAAAAGATATACCCAACACCAATCTATTGCTATTCATGAGTTTATATACCCTCTTCTTCAAGGGTATGACTCAGTAGCAATGGATTCAGATATTGAAATAGGCGGCACAGATCAAAAATTTAATTTACTCATGGGGCGAGAGTTACAAAAGCATTTTGGACAAAAACAACAATGTATTATAATGATGCCTTTACTTGAAGGTGTAGATGGAATTAACAAAATGTCTAAATCACTAAATAATTATATTGGCATTAGCGAAAAACCTACTGAAATATTTGGCAAAATCATGAGCATTAATGATGAATTAATGTGGCGTTACTATGATTTAATTTCTTTAAAGTCAATTAATGAAATTGAAACTTTAAAAAATGATGTTAGAAATGGAAAAAATCCTCGTGAAATAAAAGTATCTCTAGCATTAGAAATTGTAGAAAGATTTCATTCTAAAGATGACGCATTTAAGGCTTTAAATGATTTTGAGCTTAGATTTAAACAAAATGAGATACCTAATGATTTAGTTTTAACTCAATTATCTGGTTCTACCGCTATTGCAAGTATTTTAAAACAAACTAATTTAGTAAGTTCAACTTCTGAAGCCATACGAATGATTGATCAAGGCGGTGTTAAAATCAATGGCAATAAAATATCAGATAAATCAATGCTATTAAATAAAAATACTGAATATGTTTTGCAAGTTGGAAAACGTAAATTTGCTAAAATTATCATCATTTAAGGAACAAAATTTTAAATGCAAGAAAAGATATTAAACTGTACGATATTAGCTGATTCAATTTTAGATGAATGTGCAAACAAAATTCAACAAATGCTTAAATCAAAGATACGTCCTCCAGCTTTAGCAGTAATATTGATTGGTAATAATCCAGCATCAGCAATTTATGTTAAAAATAAGAAAAATGCTTGTTCTCGTGTAGGGATAAAATCTTTAGAATATATATTCCCTGAATCTATTACAGAAAAAGAACTACTTAATTTAATAGAAAAATTAAATAATGATAATAATATAGATGGGATTTTAGTTCAATTACCCTTACCTAAACATTTAGATAGTAAACTTATTATTAATGCTATTATGCCAACAAAGGATGTTGACGGTTTTCATGTATATAATATGGGTTCGTTAGCTGTAAATAATCCATTAATTTCTCCTTGCACTCCACTTGGAGTAATATGTATTTTAGATAATATTAAATTAGATTATCCTGGTAAACATGCAGTTGTAATAGGCGCTTCAAATATAGTTGGACGGCCTATGGCTCTAGAGCTTCTTAATAAAGGTGCAACTGTTACTATTTGTAATAATAAAACAAAAAATATTGAACAAATAACTAAAACAGCAGACATACTTATAGTTGCAGTAGGTAAAGCAAAAATGGTACAATCTAATTGGGTAAAAGATAAAAGTATAGTTATTGATATAGGTATTAATAAGCAATCTAATGGTCAAATATGTGGAGACGTAGATTTTGAAAATTTATTAAATAAAGTTCAGCACATTACTCCTGTTCCAGGTGGCGTTGGTAAAATGACAATTGCAATGTTAATTAAAAATACTTTACAATGTTATATGTTAGGAATAGAAGAAAACAATGAAAAAAAATCGCAAAAAGAATAATAAAAAATCAGTCTCTAGCACTACTAATATTTGCATTTATTATAAAAATAAAGATGGAATGGGTGGGGTAGCCATAGATATATCCACCCAAGAAAAATTTTATATTTCACATGCTAATGAAAACTTTGCTTTAGATAAAGATGAAGTGCAAGTACTAAGTAGACTTGATAAAATGGATAAAAACGGTAAAAGAAGTGGTATTATTCAAAAAATCACTAAACATAATACAACAAATTTAGTGGGTTCTATTCAAAAATATAAAACCAAATATTTATTAAATGTTAATAATATTAAATTTGGCAATTACTTAGTAATAATAGATTCTGAAAATATTGAATTTACAAGAGATGAATTATATAATACAGTTATTACAAAATACCCTGATCAGACACAACAATTTTTTGAAGTAAAATTACTAAATGCAATAGGGAAAATTGGAGAAGACAAAACTTTTATTGAAGAGTTAATTATTGCTTCTAGTATCCCTATCTCCTTTTCTCAAGCTGCACTAAATCAATCTAGAGCCATATCTGATGAAATAAAAACTTCTGAAATCAAAAACCGTATTGATTTACGCCACTTACCTTTTGTAACTATTGATGGTGAAGATGCAAAGGATTTTGATGATGCAGTATATTGTGAAATTAAAAATGATATTTATCACTTATATGTTGCAATTGCTGATGTATCTCATTATGTTACAGCAGATTCCCCTCTAGATATTGATGCTTTTTTACGTGGAACTTCAGTATATTTTCCAAGACGCGTTATCCCCATGTTACCTGAACATTTATCAAATGGTTTATGTTCATTAAATCCAAATGTAGATAGGTTAGTTATGTGCTGTCAAATGCAAATTCAACCTAACGGAACAATCACAAAGTATGAAGTTTATAATGGATTAATTAAATCTAAATCACGGTTAACTTATACTCAAGTTCAAACCTGGATAGAAGATAATAGTTTAATTCCGCAAACCATAAGTGAAAATATTTCTAGTTTATATAAGGTCTTTAAAGCATTATTGCTTGAAAGAAACTCTCGTGGCGCCGTAGATTTTGATACTATAGAACCAATTTTTTTATTTAGCGAAGAAAATGGTCATTTTATTGTCAGTGAAATTAAAGAACGTATACGCCTTGAGGCGCATAGATTAATTGAAGAATGTATGCTTGCTGCTAACGTTAGCGTAGCTAATTTTCTAGCAGAACATAATCAAGCTACCTTATATCGAGTACATGGAAAACCAAGTATTGAAAAATTTACTAGTTTAAAAGAATATCTAAATTCGCTAGCAATACCCTTTGATGTTAATTATGAAGAACTTAAACCAGAAGATTATAATAAATTACTTGAAAAAGTCAAAGAAACACATAAAGATGACTTTCAAGTTATACAACAATCCATACTACGTTCAATGCAATTAGCTATTTATTCCCCTAATAATATCGGTCATTTTGGGTTAAGTTATAAAAAATATTTACATTTTACCTCACCTATTCGCCGGTATCCTGATCTATTGGTACATCGTGCCCTTAAAAAAGTAATTCAAAATATGCACTTATCTTATCTTCAGCCATTAGAATACATTGGTGAACATGCATCCTTAACTGAACGCAGGGCTGAAGAAGTTGAAAGAAAAATAGATTCTTTTTATAAATGTCAGTTTGCTAAGTCTCATATTGGTAGCGATTTTGATGGAGTAATTATTACTGTTACATCTTTTGGTTTATTTGTTTATATTTCTCATTTACTTCTTGATGGATTAATACATATTACTGAACTTGGATCTGATTATTTTATTTTTGATGAAAAAAAACAGCTTCTTATAGGTAAAAATACCGGGATAAAATATAAAGCTGGTCAGGCTATCAAAATACAAATTGCCAGTGTAGATATGGCTAACTTATTTATTAACCTTATTCCTAAAACCTAAATTATTCTTCCTTATTTAGATTATCTAATTAAGACATTACCTTTTAAATTAGGATATGCTAAAATATTGCTCTTGTCATTATTATCTTGGATAGGAAAATTAAATGTTTCATGTAGTTGAAAAAAATAAAAAATTAGTAAAAGGGATTATGATAGCAGTTACTGCTACATTTATATTTTTTGGTATTGGCAGCTACTTAGGAATGGGTAGCTTTAATGATAACGATTATGTTGCTAAAATTGGAAACCAAAAAATTTACCCCCGAGATATTGATAATTTTACAGCAAATGCTCCGCAAAAATTAGATAAAATAAAAGTAATGATGGGATTAATTGATCGGCAGTTAATACTAAATAATATTGAAGATAATCATTTAACAGTAACTTCAAAACAAATACAAGATGAAATTATAAAAATTCCAATGTTTCAAGATAAGAATAAAAATTTTAGTTTAGCTAAATACCAAGATTTTTTAAGTTCTCGTACACTTACATCTGACAAATTTGAGCAAGAAATAAAAAAACAAATTCTTTTAAAAGAATTTGCTAATTTTTTTAAAGATTCATACTTCTCTTCAAGTTTATTTCAAGAAAGTTTTGTCACATTATTAAGTAAAGAGCGTAATGTTTCCGAATACATTATTAATCCAAATCAATTCTATTCTCAAATTAAAGTTAATGAAAGTGAAATTGAAGCATATTATAAACAAAACATTACAAAATATACTTTACCCGAAAAAGTTAAGGTACAATATCTTGAATTATCAATTGATAACATAATGTCAAATATAAAACCCACTGAGAGTGAGATTAGTAAATATATTGCTGAGCATAAAGCCCAAGCTCCTGAAACACAAGTAAATGCTTCTCATATTTTAATTTCAATTCCTAAAGATATTGATAGTAATAAAAGAAAACAAATAAAAGCAAAAGCACAAAAAATCTTGGCTATTGTAAAAGCTAACCCACGTAACTTTAAGATATATGCTAAAAAATATTCACAAGATCCTGGTTCTGCTGCAAATGGTGGTGATTTAGGTTTTTTTGGCAAAGGCACAATGGTAAAACCTTTTGAAAATGAAGTATTTAAAATGAAACCTGGCCAAATAAGTGATTTAGTAGAAACACAATTTGGATTCCATATAATAAAACTAAATTCAATAAAAGGCAATGATCAAGCATATTTAAGAAATTTTGCAATAACACAGCTTCAAAAACAAAAGGGATTAATTAAGTTACAAAAAATGTCAGAACAATTAAATGATATTACCTATAATAACCCATCTACTTTACAACCAGCGGCAACAAAACTTGGTCTTATTTTACAAACTAGTGATTGGGTCAATAAGGGTGAACCTCAAGGAATTTTTTCTAACTCAAAAATTCAAAATGCTATTTTTAGTAATGACGTTATTAAAAAACATAATAATAGTGAAGTCGTTGATTTAGGCAATAATAGTTATGGTGTATATAGGGTTATTGAGCATATGGAAAGCTCAACAGAACCATTAAATATTGTTAAAAATAAAATAATTAATGATATTGAAGGGCAAAAAGCAAATGCTCTTGTTGCTGAAGAAGGACGTACTAAGCTTGCTCAATTAAAATCAGGTAAAATCAATCTAAATTTTGGAGTAGGAAAAAATGTAAGCCTATTAGCTGAAACTGAAGGCATTAATTCAGCAACAGTTAAACAAATATTTAGTACTAAAACTGGTAAAATTTTCCCAGCTTATACAGCAACTATAAATCAACAAGGTTCGTTTATTATTTATCGAATTAATAGTGAATCCATAAATTTAAAATTAAAACAACAAAATAAACAGGTTTTAAGCCAATTAGAAAATGAAAATTCTTCAGATTTATTTTCAGAATATATAATTTTCTTAAAAACTAAATATCCTGTTGATTATAAAATTGATAAATTAACAAACTTTTAGAACAGGATTTTATGACAAATAATCAAGTGTTACAAAACTTATTAATTAATAACTGTTTAGATGAAAATTTTTTAAATATTCAAGCAAATAAATTATTAAAACGTGGAGCTGACTTTTGTGATTTTTATATTCAAAACTCCACTTCCGAATCATGGTCTTTAGATGAAGGCATTATTAAATCCGGTAGTTTTGCTATTAATCAAGGGATTGGAGTTCGTGCTATTTGTAATGACAAAACTTTTTTAAGTTATTCTAATCTTTTAACTCCTAACGTTATAAATAATTTGGTAGATACTTTATTTATTCAAGCTTCAAATGACCACAATAACTCAAAACCCAATATTATTAAAAATATTTCAAAAACTCCTAGTCTATATACAACAAATAACCCTATTTTAAGCCTTGATAGTAATAAAAAAATTAGTATTTTGAAAACAATCGATAATATTGCTCGAAAATATGATTTTGTTACAAATGTTATTGCTAATCTATCTTTAGAATATGATGAAATACATATTACTCGTAGCGATGAAAAAAATGTATCTGATATTCGCCCATTAGTCCATTTAAGTATAACTATAATTCTTAATAAAAATGGTAATATTGAAAAAGGCAATAGTGGCGTTGGTGGTCGTTATTTACTTGATTCTTATTCAAATGAAATTCTTACTTATCATATTCATAAAGCGCATCAAAATGCACTATTAAAAACTGAAGCTATTTCTGGTCCTAGCGGACAAATACCTGTGGTATTAGGAAATGGCTGGGCTGGTGTTATCTTACATGAAGCAGTAGGTCATGGTCTTGAAGGAGATTTCAATCGAAAAGGCAGTTCTGCTTTTTCTGATAAGATTGGACAAAAAGTTGCAAATGAAAATGTTACTGTAATTGATGAAGGCTGCATCCCCAATAGACGTGGCTCATTAAATATTGATGATGAAGGAAATCAAACTGAAAAAACAGTTCTTATTGAAAATGGTATACTTAAAGGTTATATGTTTGATGAACTAAATGCACGATTAATGGGAAAAAAACCTACTGGTAATGGTCGGCGTGAATCTTTTGCTTATAACCCAATTCCTAGAATGACAAACACATATATGTTAGGTGGAAAATATTCTCATGATGAAATTATTGCTTCGATAAAAGATGGGCTTTACGCTGAAAGTTTTGAAGGCGGACAAGTAGATATAACTTCTGGCCAATTTGTTTTTAATTGTTCAATTGCCTGGGTAATAAAAAATGGTAAGTTATCTCACCCAGTTAAAGGTTGTGCTTTAGTAGGCAATGGTCCGGAATGTTTAAAATATGTATCAATGATAGGTAATAATTTAGAATTAGATAGTGGAATTGGCGTTTGTGGCAAAAATGGTCAATCTGTTCCCGTTGGCGTTGGTCAACCTACTATTAGAATTGATAGTGGCTTAGTTGTTGGGGGAAACAATATTTCATAGATGTTGTAGGATTTAGCTTTATTGAATAAAACTAAATTTTTTCAATCATGAATTCTATTCCAGAGTATTATTTTCTATACAACCGTCTATTCTCAATCTCATAGTAACTATCAATAGTTAAATTATCGACAAAATTCTGCTCATGGCATATCAAAATAATACTGCCTGGATATTCGGACAAAACCTGAATTAAATGCTCCTTTGTTTCTAAATCAATGTTATTTGTAATTTCATCCAATATTAGTAGTTTGGGTGGGTATGCAGCAATTAATGCTAAATTTAAACGTACCTTTTCACCACCAGAAAGATATTTAACCACTAAATTTACTTCTTCATTTTTACGCAATAAGAATATATTTAGATGATTACGAATTTCGGCATGCGACCATTTCGGCATTAACTTCTGCAATAATTCTACAGCCGTAGCTTCTGCATTTAACCCAGAATAATGTTGGTCGACATAACCAATATCACCCTTTTGCGGACACCACCAAGAACCAGACTTATTGATTGAGCTATCATCTAAAATTGCTTTTATCAATGTTGATTTACCAGAGCCATTAACGCCAAGTAGTACCACTTTTTCAGTTGCACCAATTTGTAGATTAATATTGGTTAAAATAGGTATATTGTTTGTTTGATAATTGATTGAACCATTTTCTATGCTCAGTATGGTTTTACTGGCATTAATTTGTCCAGCCTCCAAGTTAAACTTAGGCACAATAACTTCTGGCACATATAGTTCTTGCAATCCAGCAACAGCATTTTGTTTGTTTTGCTCGATACGTTTATTATTTTTGCCTGCGGTAGTTACGCCACGTCCCATCTTGGTAGCACTTTTTATAGTAGCCCATTTACGCTCTTTAATACACTTTTCTCCATGTCGGCGACTGTGGGATGCACGTTGTTGTTCCTGCATTAACTGCTGATGTGCTTGTTTTTTCTCATAATTAAGTTGTTTGACTGTATTAGTTAAATTATTCCATTCTTGTTTCTGTTTAAGCATGTATTCATAGTAACTACCATTAAATACAGTAACACTGCCATTGGCTACATGCCAGATTGTATCTACAAAATTTAATAACTCTACATCATGGGTAATAGCAATTAAAGTGCCACGATAACGATTTAATAATCCAAATAATGCGTCCCGATTATGACGATCTAGGTGATTAGTTGGCTCATCTAATAGTAACAGATTAGGATGTAATGATAGAACTTGGCTTAATTGTTGATTAAATCGCTCACCACCGCTAAGTTGGCTATTACTATCAATAATTAGTTGTGGAATATAGCCAAAAACAACATCATCTGGCATAATAATATCACCATCATATGATGTATTTAATCCCGCTAATACTTTAATTAGACTTGATTTACCGCTACCATTACGACCAATAATACCAATTTTATTACCATAATAAACAGTCTGTGTGAATGGATTACTAATACATTCTTTACTGCCGAAATTAATCGTTAAACAGTCAATTTGAATAGGTTGGTGTGAAGAATACTGCATATACAATTCCTAAAGTCTCGCCAGTTCTAGGAAATTGAATATCAGTGAAAATGAGGTGGAGTAATTCAAAGAACAAGGCTAGTAATTTATTTAAATAAATTATCTTGTGTTTATTTACACAAAGATAACCACAACTAATTTAAGCAAATACAGCACTGCTCATTGGAATTTACCTATAAAATTATAACTATAGACATAATTATACCATGCTATTAAATACGGAAATAAATTTAATCATTAGTGAGAAAAGGAAAATTTTAATTTATGCTCTAATAAAGTTCACAATTTTTTAATTTAAATCCTTACTTATTATTTAAATCTTGCTTAACCTTTTTTGCTGCATCACTATCTGGATATTTTTTAAAAAGCATGTTTGCTGTATTTATTGCTGATTGTTTCCAATTTAACTGGTTTTGAGCAATATACATTGTTCTTAGAGCATCAGGAGCGTATTTATTTTCGGGATTTGCTACAACAAATTTTCTGGCTGTAACAACTGCTTCTTTATATTGTCCATTAGCTGCATAAGAAACAGCTAAAAAATAACTGGCATTTGCAATAGTTTCAGAATCTTTTGAGGCCTTAATAATTATTTTTAAAATTTTTATTGCATTTTTAAAGTCTCTATTTTTAATGCTATCTAGCGCATCTTTCAATTCATCATCATTATTATTTTGTGGGGTAATAGATTCATTATGAACTTGAGATACATTTGATTTTTCAACATTTTGGAATTTTTGATCAATTCCTTTATTAAATTGTTCCTGAGTTTCTTTATAAACCCGCTGATTATGTTTTAAAGTATTAATTTCTCCACTCAACTGATCAATTTGATTTTGCATTTTATCTAATTGGTTAAGAATACCTAGCATTTTTTGATTAGAAACTTTAGTCCCCAATAAGCCTACGCTTTGCTGCAATTGTGATAAACGCTTATCCGTGTCAGCAATTTGTGCTCTTGCTTGATCATCAGCACAACTAATTAAAAAGTTTGTTGACAACATTGAAATTACCAACAAACATTTATTTTTCTTCATTTAATATAATTTCTAAAAATCATCTCTTTGATCTACAACACCTTCTGGAATCATTTCTCCATTATAAAAAGAGCTATTTACCATAGGCAATCCATTGTCATCCACACTGTAACCTTGTGGCTGAGCTGATTTATAAACTATATCTGCACGACGATTTCCTCTGCGACTAGCCTTGTCATTTGAATATTTTGCTTTCAATTTACCATAGGAAACTGTTTCAATTGTATTATAATTTGCTCCTTCAGCAACTAAAGCCTGTCTTACTGAATTCGCTCGTTTTTGACCTAAAGCAATATTATATTCAACAGAACCAAT
>CAYZUJ010000051.1:11101-11896 GCA_964481375.1 uncultured Neisseria sp.
ATTACCCTGAACTTGGACTCTTGCATCTGCATGCGAAACTAAATAGTCGCTATTAGCTTTAATAATCCCATGAAATTCACCTTTTATGTCATATTTATCAAATGAAAAATAAACACTATTATGATTTGAAACCGTAGATGCTGGTTCAACTGTTGCTGCTACTGGTGCCGGCTCTGTAGCTACTATAGGTGCAGAGGCCTCTTGTTTAGATGGTGGAGGAGTACTAGTACAACAAGCTGATAGAGAACTTGTAGTGGTGGCAATTGATAGAAGAATTGCAATTTTTTTTAACATTTTTCTGCTCCTATAATTTTATTATAATAAAGTTTCTTAAATTAATTTGCTTATAAATTAGCATTTAATTATTATACAATTTTTAATCTAGAATGAAAAACACAAGAACTAATTGTAACATAAATCTTATTAATGTATAATCAATAAATTTGATTATTAAACAACTGTTGCTTGAAGTTATTAGGTTTTAGTATTTGAATAAAATTATTTTTGACTATCCTTATCTACTAAAGGTTGATTACCAAATAATTGATTACTTGCTGGTTTCGAACCTATAGAGGGTTTATTAGCCTCACTTGTATTTTTCTTATTTTGGTGATATTTTTGCCCACTTTTACCTGATAAAGGTTGATTACCAAATAATTGATTACTTGCTGGTTTTGAACCTATAGCTGGTATATTTGCACTTTTTTCGCTTTTTTCTCTAATATATTTTTCTTTAGACTCGTTGATTAATTTTGGCTCCCCAAATAATTGATTGCTTGCTGGTTTTGAACCTAT
>CAYZUJ010000052.1:0-8957 GCA_964481375.1 uncultured Neisseria sp.
GATATTACTTGATGGACTTTTTATTTATATTACTTCCTTATCCCGAATTCGCATAATTTATAATAATTATTTTTGTTTATCATGAATTTAATATTGCTTATCATTCTAATTTTACAATATGTTGCAGCCAATTTGTTTTATAAAGTGTAAGGTACTAAGATCGAATAGTACTTCTAATACTACTGATAATTATTTAATTAGCCTAACCATAAATATTATAAAACTTTTTCATTATACAAGCATGAAAGAAATTAATGATAACTTAAATAATATTGACCAAAATAAGAGAGATACAATAGTTAAAAATATTAAAAAACTTTCTTTAAAAGAAAACCCAGAAAATTTATATGAATATAAAAATTTTCTTATTTTAGGGATTATTGATGAAAATGATATTAAAAATAATCTGGATGAAAATGAAATACTCACCAATATTAATAACAAGGTGGAAAAACTATTAGGCAAAATCACCAGCTATGATTAACTTAATGGGATTTGCTCTAATATGTTATTGACTTAATGCACCTTATTCCCATTCTATGGTAAAATTGTTATTTATTTCATTGTTAATATGGATTTATTATTAAATGCAATTTATAATAAGAAATTTAGGGGTCATAGATTATCAAGAATCTTGGGATGCTATGAAAGAATTTACAGAAAATCGCCTAAATGATACTCCTGATGAATTTTGGTTACTCCAACATAATCCTGTATTTACTCTAGGTCTTGCAGGAAAAGTAGAGCATTTAATTAATAAAAACCATACTATACCTATAATTTACAGTGACCGCGGAGGACAAATTACTTTTCACGGACATGGACAAATTATTATTTATACACTAATTGATTTAAAAAGAGCTAAAATATCTGTTAGACAATTAGTAGAAAAATTAGAATTAGGTATTATTAACTATTTAAACACTTTAGAAATCAATTCTACTAGTAATCGCTGTGCTCCTGGAGTATATATTCAAGGAAAAAAAATAGCTTCCCTTGGTCTAAAAGTTAGAAAAAACTGCACTTACCATGGCATCAGTTTTAATGTTTCTATGGATATTACCCCCTTTAATTACATAAATGTTTGTGGTTATGAAAATTTACAAGTAACTCAATTACAAGACTATTTAAAAATTAATAATATTGATCACATTGGTAATAAACTTATAGACCATATTGTTCATTCAATTTATCAAAACTAATATATGAATAAAAAAATTAATTTTATAAAAATGCAAGGCCTTGGGAATGATTTTATTTTAATTGATAAAATAAAAAAAGACATAGACCTTGATTCTAAACATATTAAGTTTTTATGTAATCGTAAATTTGGTATTGGCTGTGATCAACTCCTAATTATAGAAAAAAGTATTGACCCTCTTATTAATTTCAATTATAAAATATTTAATCAAGATGGAGAAGAAGCTCAACATTGTGCTAACGGCGCTCGCTGTGTAATAAAATATTTAGTTAAAGATAAATTAGTTTCTAATAATATAATTACCTTAGGAACTAAAAATCGCATTATTTCTGGTTCTGTTTTAGAAAATGGTGATATAAAACTTAGTTTGGGAGAGCCAGAGTTTTATTCAAAAAAAATCCCTTTTATTCATGAAAACAATATTAATAATAAATATTTGGTAAATATTGAAAATACTAATATTAATTTAGGTGTAGTTTCTATGGGTAACCCTCATGCAATTATCCGCGTTAATAATAAAGATGAATTAAATAATAATGATAAATTATATAAAATAGCTACCTTACTACAAAAATCTGAGTATTTCCCTGAGTCTGTAAATGTAAATTTTTATTATGTTAAAGATAAATCAATTATTTTTTTACGAACCTTTGAACGTGGCTCTGGCTTTACTTTGTCATGCGGAACAGGTGCTGCTGCTACTGTTTGCTATGCAATCAAACAAAATGAAGTTGAAAAAGAAACTAAAGTAATTATGCAAGGTGGTATATTAACTTTATTATGGCAAGATAAAGAAATATTTATGATCGGAACAGCTCAAGAAGTATATCGTGGAACTATTAATATAAATACTATTAATTCTGGTATTACTGAATTATCTACTTTTAATGAGAGGATATTTTCATGAACCTATCTATTGTGCTGCCAGGTTTAATTTGGCTTGATAAAGGTGATATTAATTATTTATATCCTAAACTTAAAACCCCAAATTTTAACTCATTGTTTCTTAATCATGTAGTTTTAAATATATATGTTTAAACCATAGTTATAGTGATATTTTAATATCAACATATTATGCTAATTATCCTAATTTAAAAAATAATGATAAAATTGCTGAAGTAATTGCAAAAAACAATAATATTTCTCATTATAAGTATTATTTAATTGCCGAACCAACTAATTTAAGAATAGATAGGGATCGTTTATTAATTTCTGAACCAGGGTTATTAAAATTAAAAAAAGAAGAAATGCTTATTATTAAAAATACTATTAATTCCCATTTTAAAGATGAACTTAAACTATATAATATAACTGATGAACTATGGTTATTGGGAACTAATATTGATATAAGTAAAATAAATTTTTATCCTACCCTTGATATTATAGGGGAAAATATTGATGGATACTTAGCTCAAGGTGAAAACTCTATTCAACTAAATAAAATTTTAAATGAAATACAGATGCTTTTATTTAAACTTGATTTTAATAAAAAACGTAAAAGTGAAGGATTATTAAGTGTAAATAGCCTGTGGCTGTGGAATAAAAATATTAACAATGAATTACTCAAAGAATTTGGTAAAAGTACTAATATAAGTTCTATAAGAGTGCCTGAAAATGATAAAAAAAATTTTTTACATTCTGGATTAAAAGACGGTTCATTTAATAATAAATTGCTTATTATTAATCATCTACATGCCTCTTGCTGTTATAGGGACCCTCACTCATGGATAAATAATGTAGAAGATTTTGATAATAATTTAGTTAGTGTACTAAGTAGTTTTTTTAAACAAAATAAAATTAAAAAATTAAATATCTTTTTACCACTTACAGATAAAACATTAAAACTACAACTAAATAGTATTGATAAATTTAAATTTTGGAAAAATATAAATTTATTAAAAATCGTTAAAGGATATTGTGTGTGAAATTTAACCTAAAAGACAGTTTAAAAGATTTAATGGGTACCAAAAAAACTCCTAATAAACCAAAAAAAGATGGCATAACTAAAGCCAAAAGAGTAAAATTAGTTAGACTTGACCAACAGCAAAAGATAACTGGACAAAAAATCCGTAGGGAACGAATTAGCATTAAAAATGATGAATCCGTCAGAATTAGTAAGGCATTATCTATGTCAGGAGTAGGTTCTAGGCGATATTGCGATGAATTAGTAGCTACAAGTAAAGTTTTAATAAACCATAAACCAGCAATATTAGGACAAAAAATTACTAAAAATGATCAAGTAGATGTTTTTGGTAAACGTATCATTGTAAAATGGCAGGATAGATTAGCTAGAATAATTATTTATCATAAGCCTGAGGGTGAAATAATCTCTCGCTCTGATCCTAAAGGTAGAACTTCAGTATTTGAAAAAATACCTATATTAAAAAATACTCGCTTTAAAGCTATTGGTCGGTTAGATATTAATACTAGCGGTTTACTAATTTTTACTACTTCTGGGGATTTAGCTAATCATTTTACTCACCCTCGTTATGAAGTTGAACGTGAATACTCTGTACGTATTTATGGAAATGAATTATTACCAGAACAAATACGTCAGTTAAAAACTGGTGTTAAGTTAGATGATGGGATAGCTAGTTTTACTAATATAGTAAAACTTGATGGGCAGAATGAAGACAGTAAAAATCATTGGTACCAAGTGATATTGAAAGAAGGAAGAAATCGTGAAGTGCGAAGGTTATTTGAATTTTTTAATTTAACTGTTAGCCGTTTAATAAGAACCCGCTTTGGACCAATTAATCTCCCTCCCCGTTTAAAACGTGGACAATATTATGAACTCAATGAAATTGAAGTTTCTCAAATTATGCAAAAATTTGGATTGGACTTATCAGGAAATAAAAAAACAATTGATAAAGGTTTAACAAAATGAGTATAAAATCAGATAAATGGATAAAAAAAATGGCAAGTCAATATAAAATGATTGAACCATTTGAGGCAGAACAAATACGTTCTTTAAATGGGAATAAAATAATATCTTATGGGACCTCTAGCTATGGTTATGATATTCGCTGTGCTAATGAGTTTAAAATTTTTACCAATATTAATAGTACTATTGTTGACCCTAAAAATTTTGACACCAAAAATTTTGTAGAAATTGATGCTGATTTTTGCATTATTCCACCAAATTCTTTTGCCCTAGCTAGAACAGTAGAATATTTCAGAATACCAAGAAATATACTAACTATTTGTTTAGGAAAATCAACTTATGCCCGTTGCGGAATAATTGTTAATGTAACCCCTTTTGAACCTGAATGGGAAGGATATGTGACACTAGAATTTAGCAATACAACACCTCTTCCGGCAAAAATTTATGCTAATGAAGGAGTTGCTCAAGTATTATTTTTTGAGTCTGACGAAGAGTGTAGCGTATCTTATAAAGATCGTAATGGCAAATATATGAAACAGGTAGGAGTTACCTTGCCTAAGGCATAAATGCTTGCATTATTATTCTTTAATATGGTATAATTCGCGCTTACCACTTTTTGCCGTTACAAAAAAGTTTGGTGTTATTTAAGCACCTAGATTTAAAAATAAAAGATTTTTGGCTACTTAAGGAATTTAATTATGACAACTTTTTCAGCAAAACCGCAAGATATAACTCATGAGTGGTTTGTGGTTGATGCTAAAGATAAAATTTTAGGGCGTTTAGCTGCTAAAATTGCGCATATGTTACGCGGTAAGCATAAAGCTATTTATACTCCACATATGGATACTGGAGATTTTATAGTAGTTACTAATGCTGATAAATTAACTGTTACTGGTCGCAAAACAGTACAAAAAATTTATAACCGTCATACTGGTTACCCTGGTGGTATTTATTCAAGAACATTTAACCAAATGTTAGAAAAATGTCCAGAAAAAATTTTAATCAATGCAGTAAAAGGTATGTTACCAAAAGGTCCTTTAGGCTATGCAATGATAAAAAAATTAAAGGTATATGCTGGTGAATCTCATCCACATGAAGCACAACAACCTAAGCAATTAGAAATTAATTAAGGAACTATAAACATGAATGGTAACTATTACTATGGTACTGGGAGAAGAAAAAGTTCTATCGCTAGAGTTTTCTTAGCTAAAGGTACAGGAAAAATTGTTGTTAATAATAAAGAATATGATCAACATTTTTCTCGTGCTACAAATTGCATGATAGTTCGTCAACCTCTAGAATTAACTGATCATTTAAATAGTTTTGATATAAAAATCAATGTTATTGGTGGTGGTGAATCTGGTCAGGCTGGTGCTGTAAAGCATGGAATTACTCGAGCATTAATTGATTTTAATCCAGAATTAAAACCAGTTTTAGCAAAAGCCGGATTTGTTACCCGTGATGCGCGAGAAGTAGAACGAAAAAAATGCGGTCTTAGAAAAGCACGTAGAAAGAAACAATTCTCTAAACGTTAAAACTTTTTTTCAAAAAATGTAAATTATAAACCCGCAATTTTTCTTTATTTTATCTATTTTGAGAAAAATTCGGGTTTTTAAATTGATATTTTTAGGGGTTAAGAATGTACTATTTCATTGAAAGATCGATTGCTATTATAAAACCAAAAGCACCATTTTTAAATTGGATAAATAGTATTTTTACTGACTTACCCAAAGAATTAACTCTTGAAAGCATAAGAATTGATTGTAACTCTTATCTTATTCCTGAAGTAGAAGAAATTGAAGACGGTATTAATTACATTGACGAAAGATTTGAAGATTTATTTGCTTTAGAATTAGCTTCTTGGACAGAAGAAGAAAATCTATGGCCAAATGATTTTAACTTAAAAATGTTTTGGGAGTGGTTTGATGTTGAAATTCACCCCACTACTATTGACCTAACAGAGGTAGCAGAAGATAATAACTATCCTGAGTTATTAGAGCAAAAGACTATTCACTAAACAGCAATTTCTAAATTTACTTTTGTATAAATAATTTATGAAAACTGCACTTCTTCAAATAAAATTACATTATTCTAGAATTGGAGTTATGCTTTTATTAGGTATAAACTCTAGTTTATTTTCATTAATTATATTAAATAAAAACTATATTTATTCCTCTAACTATATTTCCTGTTTAGTAATATTAATAATATCATTTATTAATTTTCAAGCGTTTAAATATTTATCCTACTCTAAAATAAAACAAATCGATATATTAACAAATGAGAACAAAATAATTCTTAGAAAAAATTCTCATTTAATAAATGCCAAATTAATCGAGGTAAAACAAATTAGTTTTTGGTTAAACATATTATATTTAAAAACCGCTAAACATACTATTATTTTGCCTATATTTATTGATTCTACTTACATATCTCAATATAAAAAATTAAAAATATTTTTACTATCTTATAAAACTTTCAAATAGTTGACAATAAATACATGGAAAAACAAAAGCAGCTTCTAATAAATCAATTATTAAAAATTAATGATTTTGCTGTCCCACTTGAACACACAAAAAAAATTATTAGTATAATTAATTTAAACCTAACCCCAAAATACCCTATAATCTTAATAGGTGGTACTAATGGCAAAGGTTCAACATGTGCTTATTTAACTAATATTCTATCGCTATCTGGCTATAGAGTTGGCACTTTTACTTCTCCTCATATTTTTGAATATAACGAACGTATTAGTATTAATAACATTCCAATAAATGATGAAATATTAATAAAAACCTTAAAACATATAATAGATGCTTCTAAAAATACTTTAGGATTATTTAAAACATTTACTTTAGCTGCCCATAAAATTTTTGAGCAGCAACAAATTGATATTGCTATTATTGAAGTAGGGTTGGGCGGAAATAATGATGTGACTAATTTATTTGAACCCACTATAAGTGCTATAACTAATGTTGATTTTGATCATTGTGAAATTCTTGGAAATACACTTGATGCTATTGGATTAGAAAAAGCAGGCATTTTTAGAGAAAATAAATGGGGGTTTTTTGGCAGTAAAAATATTCCTAATTCAATTATTAATTATACTAATAAAATAAATACTAAACTACAAATTTTTGGTAAAGATTTTTACCCAATTGAGCATGAGTTAAGTTTTGATTTCTTATACCATGAAAATTGTTTATACTCTATTCCTTATCCTGCATTAAGAGGGTCTCAGCAAATCAATAATGTATGTTTAACATTAGCTATACTAACTAAATTAACTA
Organism: uncultured Neisseria sp.; assembly: GCA_964481375.1. Classification (GTDB taxonomy): domain Bacteria; phylum Pseudomonadota; class Gammaproteobacteria; order Burkholderiales; family UBA11063; genus Aquella. Next base: position 7,376 of record CAYZUJ010000052.1, read on the forward strand.
ATTTTCCAGTAAGTATAAATATTATTAAAACCGCTTTATTACAAACAAAACTATTGGGACGTTTTCAATTATTACCTGGCGTCCCCCAAATAGTGTTAGATGTTGCACATAACCCTCAAGCAGTATCTATTATGCTTAAGAATATGGTAAAATTACCTATGGTAAAAAACAATTATGCAGTATTTGGCGTAGCCAAAGAAAAAGACATTGCTTCAATTATAGGATTATGCAAGGATAAATTTACTAAATGGTTTATTGCTAAAATAAACTCCTCTCGAGGGGTTTCCACTTCGGATCTTTTACCTATTTTTAGACAACACAATATCCTAGAAGGTAATATAATTGAATGTAATAGTATTAAAGATGCATTTATACACGCAAAAAATATCTCTAATATTGAAGATAGAATTGTATGTTTTGGTTCCTTTCTAGTAATTGAAGAAGTAAATAGATAAAAATAGGAGGTATGTTGGAGCAACCTACATTTAAAAAAAATAATAGCAATATAATAAAGCTATCTGAAAAAACAAAAAAACAAGCTATGCGTAGATTAATAGGTAGTATTTTTTTGTTATTACTAGCTTTAATTTTATTATTAAATGTAACTACTAAAACTAAACGTGTTTCTATTACTCCTCAAGCTATTGAAATTAAGAATAATAGTAAAACTGATTCAAATAGCTCTAAATTTTTAGCTGAATCTACAAATATTATAAATAAAGCTCTAATTCAACCGCCGATAGTTTCAAAAACTGAAGAACAAAATATAAAGCCTGAAATAGCAAATCCTGTAATTAAAGTTGAATCTTTAAACTTAACCCAAACAAAAACTGTCATTTATAAAGACAAAAATCTGCTAAAAACTATACATGGACAAATTGTTGTTGAAAAGAGCAAAATAAATCCTAATCCTGAAGATATTTTAAATAATATTAATCCTAGCACCAATTCTAAATATTACATACAACTAGCTGCCTTAAACGATAAAAAAAAATTAATGCATATACAACAAGAATTGGCGCATAAGAATATTAAAACTTTTATTGAACCTGCTAACAATAATAAAAATATTTATAGATTACGTATTGGGCCGTTTAAAACTAAAGAAAATGCAGTTAAGAAATTAGAAGAAATTAAAAATATTTCTCTTTCAACCAACTTTTAATTTGAAAAGAATTTTATTATGAATATAACTACTGGCAATTACGATATTATTTTTTGGGGTATTTTTATATGCTCTACACTATTAGCATTAATGCGTGGCGGTATTGCTGAAATTTTATCAATTAGTTCATGGTTTGTAGCTATTTGGGTTATGAAAAATTTTGGCCCATTAATTGGTAGCATTATACCTGATAGCATACATAATTATTTTCTAAGGGGTGCAATTATATTTCTGATTGCTTTTGTTAGTGTTGCTGTTTTTATTGTAATTATAAAAAAAATATGCGCTAAATTCCTTGATTCTGTTGATTTAGGCGGACTAAATTATATCATTGCCGCTCTTTTTGGTATTATGCGGGGAGCTGTAGTTTGCGCCTTGTTAGTTATAACTATTGAAATGCTCCATTTGGATAAAATG
>CAYZUJ010000052.1:8967-11209 GCA_964481375.1 uncultured Neisseria sp.
ATGGCGCCAAGCGAAACTATATCCAGTATTAACACCGGTAATATCTTGGATTGTAGATGCAATACCTAAATCCATTAAAGAATTTACTTAAAATTTTTAGGATATAATATATTTATGTGCGGTATTATCGGAATAGTATCAAATCAACCTGTTAACCAGACTTTAGTAAATAGTTTAAAAGGATTACAACACAGAGGACAGCAAGCAGCCGGCGTAGCCACCATGGATGGCAATTTTATGCATTTAAAAAAAGCTCTGGGATTAATTAAAGAAGTAATTACCAAATATGATATGAATTATTTGCAAGGTAACGCTGGAATTGGTCATGTGCGCTATCCCACCTTTGGTTCTGCTAATGATCCAGAGCAAGCTCACCCCTTTTATGTTAATTCCCCTTTTGGTATAATGCTTGCTCATAATGGCAATTTAACAAATGCAATTGAATTAAGAGATGATGTCTTAAGAAAAAACCACCGACATGTGCGCACATTATCAGATTCAGAAATATTAATAAATATTCTTGCTTTTGAACTTGAACAATTAACTGTTAATAAATTATTAGATAATGATAAAATTTTTCAGGCTATATTTAATCTTAATAAAAGAATTGCGGGTGGGTATGCAGTTGTAAGTTTAATTGCTAATTATGGCTTAGTAGCCTTTCGTGACCCATTCGGCATTAGACCATTGATATTAGGGAAAAAAGTTGTTAATGGATATGAAACTCATCTAATAGCTTCTGAAAGTTGTGCTCTAGAAATAAATGGTTTTCAAATTGTTCGCGATATTAATCCCGGCGAAGCTATAATAATTACTCTTGACGGAAAACTAGAGTCAAAAATTTGTCATAATAACCCTAAACTTAGCCCGTGTATTTTTGAATATGTTTATTTATCAAGACCTGACTCTATTATGGAAAATATATCTATCCAACTAGTTAGAAGAAGAATGGGTAAATATTTAGCGCAAACCATCAAAGAACATAATTTAGATTTTGACGTAGTCATTCCAGTACCTGACACTTCTAGAAGCATTGCTGTAGAAGTTGCCACTGAACTTAATAAACCATTTCGTGAAGGTTTTGTAAAAAACCATTTTATTGGTCGAACTTTTTTATTATCAGATCCAGAGCAAAGAAAAATTGCTGTTAGAAATAAGCTAAGTCCAATTGGTGTGGAATTTAAAGATAAAAATATTTTACTAATTGATGATTCCATTGTAAGGGGCACTACTTCTAAAGAAATTATCAATATTATTAGACACTGCGGAGCTAAATCTGTATTTCTTGCCTCAGCTGCCCCTCAAATTAGATTCCCCAATGTATATGGTATAGATATGCCAACACATCATGAGCTAATTGCTTATAAACGCAGTGATGATGAAATAGCAGAAGTTATTGGCGCTGATAAAGTTATTTTTCAAACATTAGATAAATTAAAACAATCAATTACAGATTTTAATATAAATGTTAAGGACTTTGATACTTCATGTTTTGATGGAAAATATATTACAGGAAATATTACAGAAGAATATCTAAATTCTTTAACTGCTGTAAATTAAGGCTATACTGATGTTAATTTTATTTGGTGGAACTTTTGATCCTATTCATATAGGGCATATAGCACTTGCTAATTCTTTATATGATAATTTTCAGCATACAATTACTTTTATGCCCACAGGTATACAAACCTATAAAAAACCTCCAATTGCCACTATTACTCAACGTTTAGAAATGTTAAATTTAACTATTGCTAACAATAAAAATTTCAATATAGATACTTTAGAGATTTTAAGCAAAGAAACATGCAATACTTATAAAACTTTATCTACTATTCGTAAAAAAATTGGTAAAGAAATTCCTATATTTTTTTTAATTGGTTCAGATTCTCTAACTACCTTAGATAGCTGGGATAATTGGCAAGATTTATTAAACTTAACTAATTTTATAGTTGCTAAACGCCCTGAATTTAATTTAGATAAAATCCAAACAAAATTAACATTTGAATTTAACAAAAGAAAAACTCTAACTCTAAATAAAAATATTGCTTATGGTACATTTTATCTAATGAATTTTAAACCTATTAACATATCTTCAACTCAAATTCGGAATGATATAAAAAATAATCAACCAATTACTAACCTAGTTCCTACATATATTGAAGAATATATATTAAATGAAGGTATATATAAATGAGTGTGCACTCTTTAATTAAACAAGAATCTATCAACACTCATGGTGTAG
>CAYZUJ010000053.1:0-10741 GCA_964481375.1 uncultured Neisseria sp.
AATATATTTAAGTGCATTGAGATTACGATATACTTATTTAATGAAAAAATGAATTTTTAAATAGAATTAAACAAAACTTGCAATTTTGAAATTACCTATTATACACTACGTGATTGGAAATTTAATTACATAAATACTTTGTATAATAAAATAGGAAAAATAATAAAGGCATAAATAATATGATATATAATAAAGATGAATTCTTAGGGCAAATCATTCATGAGGTTTTGCTTGCAAATGGTGTTGAGAGTCCAGTTTTTTTTGATAAGGTTAATGGTAATATTGAATTAATTCAAGAAAAAATAAAAGGCATTTTAGAATTATTGGGTTTAGATTTATCAAATGCATCTATTAAAGATTCGCCAAAACGAATAGCAAAGTTTTTTATAAATGAATTATTTTATGGTTTAAATTATAAGAATTTTCCTCATATTACTACAACTCCAAATGAATATTCATATCATAATCCAATATTTTCTCAAGGTATAGAATTTAATTCTACATGTGAACATCATTTAGTAACAATTTTAGGAAAAGCTTATATAGCATATATACCAAAAGATAAAGTAATAGGTTTGAGTAAAATAAACAGGATTGTAGATTTTTTTGCTAAAAGGCCACAAGTTCAGGAAAGGGCAACTAGGCAGATTTTTTTTGCATTGCAAAATATCCTAGATACACAAGATATTGCGGTTGGAATTAATGCTAAACATCACTGTATAGTAATTCGTGGTGTTAGAAATGAGAATACGGACAATATAACTGTAGAGTTTGGTGGGCAGTTTAATGAAAATCTACATTTACAGAACAATTTTTATAATTTAATTAAATGATTGCGTAACATGAGTGATTTATATGTATATTGAATTAAATTCCTTGCTGTTTTTTTCTCATATTTTTGAGGTATTAAACAATTAATAATGTTTACAAAATAATGCTTTCTCAACTACCTTTTTTCCTAACTAATTAACTTTAAAAATTTTATTTAATAAAATTCTATAAAGATTATGGTTGCCATAATATAATTGAAAAATTCTTAAAGACAAAAATGTTACTTACTTTTTTAATATTTACAAAGTTAGAATACCGACTTAAATTAAAAGTGTTAATTTTTAAATAAGGTAATAAATAATGTTAACTATAAAAAAATGTTTCAATGGAAGTGAGATTGTAAAAGATAAGATTATTAAAGATAATTTAAATTTGAAGAATGGATTATTTTCTCCACTGCCAGAACAAAAGCCAAAAATAAAAGATAAGCAAGGAAATGTTTATACAGGAGAGTTTAAAAATGGAAAACCTATTGGTCTATTTATGATAGACTTTAAAAAAGGAGGTGCTTATTTTGGAAAAGTTAATCAAAGATTGCAGCCTCATGGTGAAGGTACTATGACTGATATGTACGGTGATGTAATAAAGAGAGGGGTATTTGAAAATGGTAAACTTGTTTTGGATAAAATTCCAGAAGCTTCAGAGCTTTCAGAAGGTGAATAAAGGTATTATTTCTAGAGCTATTTTATTTGGGTAATCCCTATATCTTACGGCATATAATTTATGCGAATTCGAGATAAGGATGTAATATAAATAAAAAGTCCATCAAGCAATATCTTTGAAAAAATCATTGTTGGTAAAAACAAACAATATCAAGGAATATAAGCTGACGGACATAGTCGAATTGTATGTTGATTATTTGCCTAAATTAATTAGAACAGGTGTGTTGTCTATGAGTGAAATAGTATTGATGCTTGATTACAATCCAGTTGCAGTTACTAACTATACTACGTATTAAAAAATCTGTATAAAATATTTTACCTACTGCGTAACATGAGTTAAATAATTATTATTGTATATTTTCTGTTTTTTCTTCTATCTTTACTTTTTTCTCGCCGATTTTAAATATCCACATAATGTAACTTATAATTACATAGGAAAAGAAAAAACCAAAAATTACTAAATCAGGATAAATAATTAGTAAGGCTAGGGCTATGAGAAATATTAAAAGTGCACGAAAACGAGCTTTATGATTAAAATGAAATTCTTTAAAGCTATAAAATTTTATATTAGTTACCATTGAGAAGGCAGCAAGAAGAGTTAAAAATACGCCAATAACTGTATAAAATTTGTGGTCTAGGTCATAACGTGAGCAAATAAATATATAACCTATTATTACAGGAGCAGCTGCGGTTGTAGGTAATCCAACAAAATATTTTTTATCAACAATACCAATTAAGGTGTTAAACCTTGCTAATCTTAAGCCTGCACATGCACAATAAAGAAAAGCAACTAGCCAGCCAATTTTACCTAAGCTTTTAAGTTGCCAATTGAAAGCTATTATTGCTGGTGCTACACCAAAGCAAACCATGTCAGATAAACTATCAAGTTGAGCACCAAAAGGTGAAGAAGTGTGAGTGAGTCTTGCAACTCTGCCATCTAAGCTATCTAGAATCATTGCAAAAAATAAAGCAATACCTGAGGCGATAAAATCATAATTTATTGATTGTACAATAGCATAAAAACCAGCAAACATGGCACCAATAGTAAACATATTAGGCAATAAATATATTGGTGAAACACGACCTTGATTTAATTTATTGTTATAGTTCATCTTTTCTCCGCCTACAATACATTATGCTTTTAGTTTAGCAATAATTGAACTAGTTGCCTTAACATTTTTTCCAATAGTCACTAATATTTTTGCGTCTAGTGGTAAATATAAATCAACACGTGAGCCAAATTTAATAAATCCATAACGCTCTCCTTTATTAAGTTTTTCCCCCAAAGCCGTATAACATAATATTCGTCTGGCAATAAGACCTGCTATTTGAACTACTGTGATTTGTTGATTATTAGGAGTTTTTAAAACCATAACATTTCGTTCATTTTCAATTGATGCTTTATCAAAGTCTGCATTAAAAAATTTACCTTTGATATATTCTAATTTGGTTACTTCACCATCAATGGGAGAGCGGTTTGAATGTACATTAAACACATTCATAAATATACTAATTTTAATAGCTTGCTTTTTTTGATATATATCTTCGCATTGTTCAATACAAATAACTTTACCATCAGCTGGGGATAAAATAAGATTTGGCTCTTGAGGAATATTTCTTTTTGGATCGCGAAAGAACTGAATTATAAAAAGTGTGATTAAAATAAATGGTATAGCTACCAAAAAATTACTAAAGTACCATATTAAAGATGTAATAGCTAAGCTAATAGCAATAAAAAGCCAACCTTCTTTAGCTAATATTGGGTGAGGATAATGATTCAAGTATAAAACTCCTTATTGATAATATTTAATTTTTTATTGTTTTTAATTTTATTGGTTTTGTAAGAACATTTGAAGATTCTGATTCTTTAGGGGGCAATGGGGCAGCATTAGCTGCAGCTGTATTATTAAAAATACTATTAACTTCTTCTCTTGTTGGTTCTTTTACAGGCTTTATTTCGGTTGTACTTGGGCTTATGTGGATTTTATCATCTTGATTTTCAGGAGTACTTAATTTTATTTTGTCATTATCACTTTGTTGAACATTATTTATAGTTTCGTTAGAAGACTCATTATTAACTATAATGTTACTATCGCCTGAAATATAATATTCATCATTTCCTTGCCAGGTTGAATTAGCTTTTACTTTTATTCCTGCAGGCATTGCAATTTGTTTCTCAGGAATATTAATTAAAGCACTTTGCATAAAGTTAATCCAAATAGGTAGAGCTAAAGTAGCGCCATAAGTTTTTTCGCCAAGACTTTTAGGGGAATCATAACCCACCCATGTTATGGCAACTAAGTCAGGGGTATAACCATCGAACCATACATCTTTAGCATCAGTAGTGGTTCCTGTTTTACCAGCAATATCATTACGTTTTAATTCTCTATAAGCTCTTGCTCCAGTTCCATAACGAATAGTATCTTGTAAAAAGCTATTCATGATAAACGCATTTCTTGGATCAATAACTGGAGATTCTTTGTGAATATCAATTGTTACAGTTTTAGCAATTAGATGACCTTGATTATCAGTTATAGCTTGAATTAAATAGGGTTCTACCATATAACCACCATTAGCAAAAATTGAATAAGCTCTAGCTACTTGCAACGGCGTTACTTCATTAGCACCAAGAGCCATTGGTAAATATGGTTGAAACTGATCTTTATCAAATCCAAAACGAGTAACATAATTAATAGCATATTTAGGAGTTATTTGATCAAGGACTTTAACAGTTACTACATTACGCGATTTAGCCATACCTTGCCTCATAGTAATAGGTCCTAAAAATTTATCGTCATCATTGCGTGGGCACCATTGACTACCGGTTATTCCTCCAGGATAACAAATAGGGCTATCATCAAAAATAGTATCTGCAGCTATACCTTTATCAATTGCAGCTGAATAAATAAAAGGTTTAAAGCTTGAACCAGGCTGGCGTATAGCAGTTACATGATTAAATTGACTATCTGTAAAATCAAAACCACCAACGAGAGCTTTAATTGCGCCATCATTTGGATTGAGGGCAACTATGGCTCCCTCAACCTCAGGGACTTGTGTTATTATCCAGTTATTATTTACGTTACGAACACGAATTAGAGCACCTCTTTTAATTTGGAGTTTGCCCCCAGTGGTTAGAAATTTTCTAACAAAATCTAATTGATTTTCTTTAAATTCTATATCATTGCCATTTCTTAATCTTACCAAGACGCTATTAGGAGTTGCACTTAAAACGATACCTGCTTGTAAATCACCATAATCAACTATTTCGTTAAATGCAGAAGAAATAACTTGATCAGTAATTTTATCTTTGAATAAAGCCTCGCCAATATCTAAAGCATCTTCTGCTCCCTTATAACCATGGAGAGCATCATAATTTAATAACCCGTTACGCAATGCACTATATGCTGCTTGTTGCATTTTGCTATCTACAGTTGTATATACTTTATAGCCATGAGTATAAATACTTTCCCCATACCTTGAGTAAAGCATTTGTCTAACCATTTCTGCTATATAGCCCCCTGAATCTGTAGAATCATTTAAACTTCCTTTAGTTACAATAATTTTTTGATTAATTGCTGAATTGTATTCTGCTTGACTAATAAAGTGTAAATCTCTCATACGCCAAAGTACATATAATTGCCTATCATGAGCTCGATGTTTATTTACTACTGGATTGAGAGCTGAAGGTGCTTTAGGTAAGCCTGCCAGCATTGCGAATTCAGCAATAGATAATTTATCTAGCGGTTTACCAAAATAAGTAAGAGCTGCTTCAGCAAAACCATATGATCTTTGTCCTAAAAATATTTGATTAATATATAATTCTAAAATTTGATTTTTTGTTAAAGAGCTTTCAATTTTATATGACAGTAATGCTTCATTGAATTTACGTAGAAATGTTTTTTGAGAACTTAAGAAGAAATTTCTGGCAACTTGCATGGTAATGGTACTACCACCAGATTTTTTGCGGCCTGAAGTGGTATTACTGATTGCTGCTCTAAGAATTCCTATATAATCGATTCCACCATGTTTATAAAATCTTTCATCTTCTGATGCTATAATTGCATTAATTAACATTTTTGGAGTATCATTTATACTTATAAATATACGATGTTCTGTACCAAATTGACCTAAAATTACACCATCTGCAGAATAAACTTGTAGCGGAAGTTTTGGCTGATAGTTGTGTAACTCATTCATACTAGGTAATTTAGGGTAAGTTATTATTACCATTACTAATACACCGCTAGCTAGTGCAGCACCTAGTCCAAAAAGATTAATTAATATTTTGCGGAAGGGTAAACTATTTTTTTTAGATTGGTTATGATTATTTTTAGCCATAAATTAGTCTTTAAAAATAATTAATAAAATTAAGTATCAATAAACAAGAATAGTATTATAGCATATCTTTCACAACTATTCCCATTCGATAGTAGCAGGTGGTTTTCCAGATATATCATAAACTACTCTATTAATTCCTCTTACTTCATTAATAATGCGATTAGCAATTTTAGTTATAAAATCAAATGGTAAATTAGCAACATTAGCTGACATAAAGTCATTAGTTTCTACAGCTCTTAAGGCAATAACATAATCATAAGTTCTACCATCTCCCATGACTCCTACTGATTTAATTGGTAAAAAAACACAAAAAGCTTGAGAAACTTTATCGTAATAATTATTCAGTATTAATTCATCGATAAAGATATTATCAGCCTTTTGTAATAGGTCTACAAATTCTGGTTTTATTTCTCCTAATATACGAACAGCTAAACCAGGCCCTGGGAAAGGATGGCGATAAATTAGTGATTTAGGAATGCCTAGATTTAAACCTAGGTTTCTAACTTCATCTTTGAATAATTCACGAAGAGGTTCTAAAAGTTTTAGATGAAGAGATTCTGGTAAACCACCAACATTATGATGGGATTTAATATTATGTGATTTTTGCGTCTTACTACCTGCGGATTCTATAATATCAGGGTAAATAGTTCCTTGAGCTAACCATTTTACCCCTTTAATTTTTGAAGCTTCATATTGAAAAATTTCTATAAAAATTCTACCAATAATTTTCCTTTTTTCCTCTGGATCAGTTATTCCTAATAATTCTCTAAAAAAGATTTCTTTAGCATCAATTTTAATGATATCCAAGCCTAAATTTTCTTTATAATTTTGCATAATTTGTTGAGCTTCGTTATAACGCAATAATCCTGTATCAACAAAAATACAGATTAAATTTTTACCTATAGCTTTTTCAATTAAAACTCCAGCAACGGTGCTATCTACTCCGCCGGATAAAGCTAAAACAACTTTCTCATTATTTACTAACTTTCTAATTTTTTCAATTTCTAATTCCGCATAATTTGGCATAGTCCATGATTGTTTACATTTACATATGGATATGACAAAGTTTTTAAATATTTTAAGACCTTGTTTTGTATGGGTAATTTCTGGGTGAAATTGAACTCCGAAAAAATTTCGTTTTATGTCTGCCATTGCCGCAATTGGGCAAGATTCTGTTGTGGCAATTATTTCAAAACCATCAGGGGTTTTTACAACTTTATCACCATGACTCATCCATACTTGAATGAAAGGTTTATTATTTTTTATGCCATCTTTGATATCTGAGAATAAATTAGTTGCATACTCATAAAGTTCGCTATAGCCAAATTCACGATTATTTGACCTAACTACTTCACCACCTAGTTGTTTAGCCATTGTTTGCATACCATAGCAAATCCCTAAAATTGGAATATTCATATTAAAAATAATAGAGGGGGCTTTTAAGGTGTTTTCTTCATATACCGATTCAGGACCACCTGATAAGATAATTCCTTTTGGTGCAAATTTTTTTATAAAATTTTCATCAATATCACTAGGGTGAACTTCACAGTAAACATTTAATTCACGAACTCTTCTAGCTATTAATTGTGTAACTTGAGAACCAAAATCTAATATTAATATTTTATCATCATGAATATCTTGTTGCATTAATTTGCCTCTTAATTATAAACTAGAGTGCCACACTCTTTACCTTGTACAATATCTTTTAAAACATTCGGTTTAAAAATATTGCAAACTTCAATATTTATTTTATGAGTTCTACATAAATCAAGAGCTGCCATATCCATTATTTTTAAATTTTTATGAATTGCTTCATCAAATGTTAATTTATTATATTTTTTTGCTAAAGAGTTAATTTTAGGGTCTGAATCATACACTCCATCAACTTTGGTGGCTTTAATTATAAGTTCTGCACCCATATCAATAGCCCTTAATACAGCAGTGGTATCAGTAGTAAAATAGGGTAATCCAGTTCCTGCCACAAAAACTATTACATCACCATCATTTATTCGTTTTAACATACTATCACGATTATATTCTTTAACTATATTGCTAATAGCTAATGCAGAATATACTTTTGCCGGCACACCAATATTAGATAAAAAGTCCTTTAAAGCGATTCCATTCATAACGGTGGCTAATATTCCGATATAATCAGCGTTAGCTCTAGTTAAGCCAAATTTATCAGCATTGACTCCACGGAATAAATTACCAGCACCAATAACTAATCCAACTTTTATACCTAACTCATTTAATTGTTTAATTTGAAATAATATAGCATCTATGGTTGATTTATCAAATACATTTTGACTAGCGCCCATTAATGCCTCACCAGATAATTTTAAAAGAATTCGTTTATATTTTGTGTTTTGCATAATTATGTTACCTGTTAGTTAATATTAATATTATATTATGGTGCAACTATTTGATAAAATATCACTTATGGACTAAAAAATCTTTTTTTTGCGTATAATGAGATATAAATTATATACTACTCTAATTAAATACAAATGTATATTTAAAGCTGTAATGAACTTAATATATTAAATATATTTGCAAATAAGAATCATTCTCATTTATAATATATGTTTATTTTTGTAAAATAGGTAATTTTATGCAATTATTGAGTTTATTTACTCTTAAAAAAAATGAGGCTGGTATAATTGAAAAAATTGATGCAAGTTTATTACCTTTATCATCTAAAGGAGTTATTGAAGAAATTGAGTCTAGGTTATTGGAAATGGGGTTTATTGAAGGAGCAAAAGTGCAGGTTGTATTTAAAGGAGCTTTTGGTGACCCAATAGCGGTTAGAATAAATAATAATAATTCTATTATATCTTTACGTAAAAATGAATCATCAATTATTTTGGTAAATATGGGAAAAATTAACAAATGAATAAAAATATTCATATAGCTTTAGTGGGTAACCCTAATTGTGGGAAGACTGCATTATTTAATGCTTTAACAGGGAGTAAACAAAGGGTAGCTAATTATGCTGGTGTTACAATTGAAAAAAAACACGGCTTTTTTATTACACCAAATAATGTAAATTGTACTTTAATCGATTTACCCGGTACATATAGCTTACGTTCTCGAAGCCCTGATGAAAAAATTACTAGAGATATAGTTTTAGATAAATTTAATGATGAAAATAATATTGATCTTATTTTATGTATAATTGATGCAACAAATATTCAAAATGGATTACGTTTAGCTTTGGAATTGAAACAAACTGGAAAGCCAATTATAATTGTATTAAACATGATTGATATTGCAAAGCGCAAAGGCTATATTTATGATATTGAAAAATTTAAACTTGAATTAAATTGTGAGGTAATAGAAACCGCGGCAATAAAAAAATATGGACTTGAAAAATTATTATTGGCTATTGATAGTATTATTCCTAATTTAAAAACAACAACTAATTCTTGGCAAGCTTTTAATAATTCATCAATTAGAGAATATCATTCACAAGTAGCAAAAATTATACAGGAAGTGAAGATTACGGAAGGTGTACCATCTATTTTATCGCAAAAGTTTGATAATATTTTATTGCATCCAATATGGGGTATAAGTATATTATTAATAATTTTATTTTTTTTATTTCAAGCAGTATTTAGTTGGGCAGCAGTTCCTAAAGATATGTTACAAGATGTTGTAGACGGGCTACAAGGATATGTAGTTAATCTTTTACCAAATACATTAATTGGTAGTCTTTTAGGAAATGGTATTATTGCAGGAGTTGGGGCTGTAATTGTATTCTTACCTCAAATTTTAACTATTTCATTATTTGTTATTTTATTAGAAGATAGTGGTTATATGGCTAGAGCTGCATTTTTAATGGATAAGATAATGAATTGGGCAGGGCTTCATGGCAAAGCTTTTATTCCGCTTTTATCTAGTTTTGCTTGTGCTATACCAGGAATTATGGCTACACGTACTATTGAAAGTAGAAATGATAGATTAGTAACAATTTTGATTAGCCCACTAATGGCATGCTCTGCAAGATTACCTCTTTATACACTTTTAATTAGTGCCTTTATTCCACAAAAGACAGTTTTTGGCTGGATAAGTTTTCAAGGTTTAGTAATGTTTTCATTATACTTTATTGGCATAGTATTTAGTTTGATTATTGCTTTTATTTTCAAATATTTCTTTTTTAAAGGCGATAGATTGCCCTCAATAATGGAGTTGCCAAGCTATAAATTACCAAGTTTTAAAAATGTAGTTATTGAATTAATTAAGCCGGCAAAATCTTTTCTTCATAGAGCAGGAACAATTATAGTTATAATTATGATTATTTTGTGGTTTTTATCATCTTTTCCTCTGCCACCTAATAATGCTACGCATCCAGCAATTGAATATAGTTTTGTAGGTATTATAGGTAAATTAATTCAACCTATTTTTGCACCAATTGGATTTTCATGGCAATTAGTTGCTGCTTTAATTCCGGGAATGGCAGCAAGAGAGGTAGCTGTTTCTGCACTTAGTACCATATATGCATTAAGCGGAAATAATAATGAAGCAATTAGAAATAGTTTGTCAATAATGTTACAGCATTCGTGGACATTAGCTACAGCTCTATCTTTACTTACTTGGTATATTTTTGCACCTCAATGTATTTCAACTTTAGCTGTAACTAAGCGTGAAACAAATTCTTGGAAATGGCCTATAATTATGTTTAGTTATCAAATTGTATTAGCTTATATAATGGCATTTATAGTATATAGAATAACATTATTTTTTATTTAATAAAAAAGGATTTTTTGATGGGATTTCATATTTTAGATGTATTAAGTGTGACAATTATTGGCTTAATAACTATATTTTTTGTAATAAAATCTATAAAAAAAACTGCAAATAATAAATGTGTAACCGTTTGTAGTGGATGTAGCAATTCTGGTGGTTGT
>CAYZUJ010000054.1:0-10720 GCA_964481375.1 uncultured Neisseria sp.
CGAACCCTCATCATAAGCTTGGAAGGCTTCTGCATTACCACTATGCTACTCCCGCATTGCAACTGGTGGAGAGGGCAGGATTCGAACCTGCGAAGGTAATACCGCCGGATTTACAGTCCGGACCCGTTGGCCGCTTGGGTAACCTCTCCGAAAATAGAGAGGGCTATTGTAGCAGACGCAGGGGCTAGTGTCAAGTATAAAACAATAAATAATTGTTTAAATATAACTAAATTATTGGCTAATTTAATTAATTTCTAACAAAATTGTATAATTTAATTGGCTTAAATTGCAAACTATTTTTTATCCCAGGCTAAAGCTTCTGCATTACCAACGTCATAAATTCATAGAGAAATAGTTAGTTGATCAATAAGCATAGTGCACCATCTGAATAGCTAGATAGATTAAAGTACATATTCACCCTTTATTGGTTGTAATGGTTGTGGAATATTTTTGTCACCAATTACTTCAAGAAGATCAATCTCAATATTACGAGTAATACTTGAAATCGGTACACCAGAAGAGCGATACTCAAAAGGATTCATCAAATTTAACCCATTGAGATTTATAGTGTTAAATACAAAGCCCATTGCCCATCCCAAAATTATAGAATACCCGCCAACTTCATCATTGGTTGACATGGTTATCATAGCAATAAATAACCAGATAAATAATTTAGTAAAGAATAAATAATTAATCGGAAATACTGTATTATTGATTCGTTCTGATTTGCCCATCCCATCACATAAATTTACCAATAATAAATTAATGCTCATAAATTCAAAATTATTAATTTTTTTTTGTTCAACCAATCCTTTTAGCTCTTGAGATTGAATGTTTAATAGTCCATTTGGAATACATGAAATTGACTGCAGCTTGGTTAAGTCAGATTTTGGTATATAATTCAGATAGGTGTTATCATTTTTAAATCTGCGTAATGAAGCTATAAGTGCATATAAAAACCCAATGTGGCGATAGATAATTCTTTGGGTGACTTCATTATCCAGATTGTAGGCGATCAAACTGCGTGCCAGTGAACGTGAATCATTAACGATTCCGCCCCAGATAATCCGTGCTTCCCACCAACGATTATAAGCTTGGTTATTGTTAAAGCCGATAAAGAACGCAATTGCGGTTCCCATTAAAGTTGGAATAGCAACTGGCATCTTGAATGAAACAAATATATGATAATCAATCAAGTATATCATGGAGCAAAATATTATCATCAATAAATCAATTTTCCATGTTATTTTAATGACTCTAAATAAACTAAGATTATTACCGATTAGCATATATTGTTCCTTTAAAGGGATGAACATAAACTATTTAGTCAGATGTTTTATGCGTTTTCCGAATATGGTAGGTTGTTTATAGCAATTAGTCAACTTTAAAAAAATTGTCTGATAAATTCATTATCAGCAAGCTTTTGCAAATCTGTTTCACCATTAAGATTTACCAGTGAAATTTTGCCATGTCCATGTTTTAGCGAATTATCAATATCTAAAACCATTCCTAATACTGCCAGAGTTTTATTATTACGCAGATCAGAAAAATCTTTCAATGCCAATCCAACCTGTTGATTAACATTATTAATTACTGCATCACGCCATTTCTCTTCATGGCTACAATTAGGATTAATTTCAGCTTTTTTTACTGATAATGCCAGATGGTCAATTTCCCGAATAATGCTGGAATGCAAATCGCTATAGTCATCCAATGCTGCATTAACTGCACCACAGGCGGTATGACCCAAAAAGATAAGTAACGGTGTGCCGAGTACCCGAACTCCATATTCAACGCAACCCTGATTTAAGATATATTGATTGCCGATATTGCGAACAATAAAGAAATTATTTTCAGGATGATAAGTAAAAGATGTAGTATGTGCTCGCGAATCGCAACACATTATTAAAGTACAAATTGGATTTTGATTCTTGGCAAAATTTTTGATATGCTTTTCGTTATTTTGGCTATATAATTCATTGGTTTCTTTGATGGCATTTAGCATTTTTACAACATCATCATTCTTTAGTATCTGTTCCATTTTAATTACCTATAAAATATTGCAGTTTATTATTTTAACTTAATACATTCGCAGAAATCAAATACACTAAAAAAGTATACTTCGAAGCCGCTATCTCATTTGGACTTTTGAATCCAAACTTTTCTTGCGATCTTTTACATAACAGCCTAATTACCTAGCTATTAGTGCATGTTTAATAAATTACTAACTGTTATCTACAGTTAAAATCTTTATTGATAGTTGCTGATTCTTAAACACCAATATTATACCATTAATTTTTAAGTTCAGCCTTCATTAAGGATATATTATATAATCAAAATAAAACCATGATTTCATAATTTTCTATCATAGTTTTTCTGTATAATCACAATGAGGGCATGCTTTTTCTTCACCATTACGTTTTGTAACTTTATGTAACAAAATGGTGTATTTACAATTTGGGCATGTTTCAGCTATAGGTTTATGATTAAAAATAGTTTTACATGAAGGATAATTGTCACATGCATAAAACCAATTGCCATATCGATTCTTTTTCTCGACAATATGACCAGTTTTACATTCAGGACAAGTTATATTAAGAGATTTAGTTTCACTATTTGGTTTATCTATATTTTCTATATATTTACATTTGGGATAGTTTTTACATGAGATAAATTTACCAAAGCGACCATTACGAATTACTAAAATACCTCCATCTTTAGGGCAAAGCTTATCATTTATTACTGGTAGTTCTTCTACTTCTTCAGAAACGTTATCTTTAATCACTTTACGCATATATTTACATTCCGGATAGCCAGAGCAGCCAATAAATTTACCATATTTGCCAAAACGCATAATTAATTGTTTACCGCAGTCTGGGCAGTTTTCATCAAGTTTTTCTCCTACTAATTCTGCTCTACTAAAACCTTGTTTTTCAACAATAGTCGATTCTAAATCCTGCCAAAATTTTTGTAAGACTGGTAGTTTTTGCACTTGTCCATTAGAGATATCATCTAAAGTATTTTCTAAATTTGCTGTGAATTGAAGGTCAACATATTTGGGTAAATGTGCTGTTAAAAATTGATTTACGATTTCGCCAATATCGGTTGGAATAAATCGTTTTTTTTCCATCATAACATATTCACGTTTTTTTAATGTAGAAATAATAGAAGCATAAGTTGAAGGACGACCAATGCCTAATTCTTCTAAAGATTTAACCAAAGAGGCTTCACTATAACGAGGTTTAGGTTCAGTTTGGTGTTCCATAAGGTCAATTTTGTCAATAGGAAGCTCTTCAGATATTTTTAGCTCTGGAAGTTTAATTTCGGTAGAATCATCATTTTCAGAACTTAAATTTGTGTCTTCCTTTTCTTCTTGATAAACTTTCATAAATCCATCAAAATTAATAGTAATACCGTTTGCTCTAAAAACTCCAATATCTAATTTAATATCCACGGCAATGGTGTCTAAAATAGCAGGATTCATTTGGCAGGCTAAAGTTCTTTGCCATATTAATTCATATAATTTAAATTGATCTGCAGATAAATATTGTTTTATTTCATTTGGGGTTTTAAAAATGGCAGTAGGACGTATAGCCTCATGAGCTTCTTGAGCATTTTTTACTTTATTAATAAAACTAACTGCATTTGCAGGTAAATATTTTTTATCATAGTTTTGATTGATAAAATCACGAATATCTTCAATAGCAGAAATAGATAAATTAACAGAGTCAGTTCTCATATAAGTTATTAAACCAATTGTTTCTTGCCCTATATCAACCCCTTCATATAATGATTGCGCTACTCGCATCGTTTTATCAGTATTAAAGCCAAGCTTTCGAGCGCTTTCAATTTGTAAACTAGATGTTATAAATGGGGGGAGTGGGTTTTTCTTTTTTTGTTTTTTATTAATATTTATTATTTTTGCTGATTTAAATTTTTTTAAATGGTTTTGTATATCAACAGCTTCTTTTTTCTCTTTTATTGATTTTGTGTCAATTTTTTTATTATTATATTCAATTAATTTTGCTTGAAATTTACTAGTTTTTTTATGAGTATGCAAGTGAATAGAAAAGTAATCTTCAGGAATAAAATCTTTTATTTCTTTCTCGCGTTCACATATCAATCTAAGTGCTGGCGATTGAACCCTACCTGCAGATAAACCTGGTTTTATTTTTCGCCATAATAGAGGTGAAATATTAAATCCAATAAGATAGTCTAGTGTTAAACGTGCTTGTTGTGAAGCTATTAAATTAAGATCAAGTTCACGTGGTTTATTTATAGCTTCTTTAATAGATTTTGCCGTAATTTCATAGAAGGTAACACGTTTTATAGTTTTTTTTGCTAAATCTTTTTTAGAGTGTAATATTTCTGAAATATGCCATGCAATTGCTTCACCCTCTCTATCTGGGTCAGTAGCTAGTAAAATTTGCTCAGCTATTTTTGCATTCTTTATGATTTCATCAACATGTTTTTTATTTTGTTGAATGATTTGATATTTTGGAGCAAAATCATTATCAATATCTATTGAACCATTTTTTTTAGGCAAATCACGCACATGTCCAAATGAAGCTATAACTTTATAATCGCTACCTAAATATTTATTAATAGTTTTTGCTTTGGCGGGTGATTCTACGATTAACAATTTAGAGGCCATCTCTATATTCCTATTTTAAAGTTTATATATTATATGACATATTAAAGTTAATGAACAGAAGAATAAGAGTCATTATCAGACATGAATATTTTCATTTCGTTACAATTAAATCCAAATTTATATTTACTAAAATATAATAGCATGGTTTCTAAATCTAAATTTAGTTCAATTGAGGTTTGATTTTTTTTCGTCATTGACTTAAAAGTATCTGTAATAATTTTTTTAATAATAGAATTTTTATTTATATCCTTTTGATTAAGAGGTGTAAAGAATAAATTTTTAAATTCCGATTCTAAGTATTTATTGTTAAAAAATAACTTATGGTTATTGTTTTCTTGTTCTTTTTCAGAAATACATTCAAGTAATTCTAGCATATGCATATATTTCAACCTTATTTAAAAACTTTTTGATATTTATTTTCGCCACAATTTATAATTGATCCGTTTAATTCTAATTCAAGTAATTTATCGCAAATATCTGAAAAATTAAGATTTAATTTAGAACATAGCGTATCAATTTCTGTTGGTTTATATCCAATTATACCTAAAATTGAGTCAGTTGATGTAATTTCTAAAGAGATTTTTCTTTTTTCTAAGTATTTTTTATCAAATCTAAGTTCTTCTAAAACATCATTCGTGGATTCTATCAATTTAGCACCTTCTTTAATTAATTTATGGCAACCTCGAGCTAATGGGTTATTAATTGAGCTTGGAATTGCCATTACCTCTCTCCCCATTTCAAGAGCAAAGTTAGCGCTAATTAAAGAACCGCTGTCAATTGTTGATTCAATAACTAAACAACCTAGAGATAAGCCAGCAATTATACGATTACGCCTAGGAAAATTTCTAGCAGCTGGTGGAGTGTCTAGAGGAAACTCACTAATTAAAAGCCCATTTTCTATTACTTTATTGTATAAATCATGATTTGTTTCTGGATAATTGACATTAATTCCTGTACCAATAACACCTATTGTTGAAGATTGACCTTTAAGCCCGCCAATGTGAGCATATCTATCAATACCTTTTGCCATTCCACTAGTAATAGTTAAACCATTATTCGATAGATCGTGAGCAAATTTAAATGCATTTTCTGTTCCTTCAGTTGTTGGATATCGAGATCCAACTATTGCTAATTTATTTGAATTTAATAGGTTTTTGTTGCCACGTAAATAAAGTATTAATGGCGGATCAGATATTTCTTTTAAACTATGAGGGTATAGTGTATCATTAATAGTTATTAAACTACAATTATTATTACTATTTACCCACTCTAATGATTTATCTACTTCTTTGGCTGCACTTTTATCTACAATTAGTTTAGCAATTACATGAGTGACAATTTTTTCTAATGAGCTTATACTTTGTTCAAAAACTACTTTTGGCGATCCAAAATAGTTAATTAATTTTAGCATAGTTATAGGACCAACTCTTGGGGTAAGAGCTAGTAATAACCAAGAATAAATATCTTCTGAATTTAGTTTTTCCGTCATGCTATAGGTTTTCTTGATAAAATATGGGGTGATGTAATATGACGATATTATAAGTTAAATTTTATACAGGTTTTAAATTATTTATGGTGAACTTACAAATTTTGCATTTTCCTGATCCTAGATTGCATTTAAAAGCAGTCAAGGTAGAGGAATTTGATGAATCGATACGGGCGTTAGTTAATAATATGGCGCAAGCGATGTATGATAACAATGGAATTGGTTTAGCAGCTACTCAAGTAAATGTGCAAAAAAGGTTATTTATAATAGATATGAGTAGAGAAGATCAGCCAAAAAATTTATTAGTATTTATAAATCCAGAAATTATAAATAAAAGTGGAGAAGTTATAGGTGAGGAGGGATGTTTATCAGTTCCTGGTATATTTGAAAAAGTTATTCGTTCAGAAATAATTAAACTTAAATTCCAAGATATGGATGGTGTAGAGCATATTATTGATTGTGACGGATTAATGTCAGTTTGTATACAACATGAAATTGATCATCTTGATGGTAAAGTATTTGTCGAATATTTATCTAATTTAAAACAAAATTACATTAAAAGAAAAATGAAAAAAATTTTTAAACCAGAATAATACGATGTCCTTAAAGCTAATCTTTCCTAAATTATTTTAACCCTAAATGTATCAACTAAGTTTATTTTAATTTAAACGGAATCTAATGAAAATAATAATAAATATATTGCTAGATGTTCCTTTAAATCAAAGCTTTAGTTATAGTTATGAAAAAAATATACTTATTGGTTCAAGAGTGTTAGTTGAATTTCGAAAAAAGCAGGTTGTAGGGTTTGTATGGCAAAATAATGTAGATATAAAATCTTTAACGTTTGATATTAAAAAATTAAAACCTATTATTAAAGTTTTTGATGAAGTATTAGATAATCAAATTATCAAATTAGTTAAATTTATTGCTAATTATTATCATCATCCTCTTGGGCAAACTTTATTTACCTGTGTACCTAGTTTACTTCGAAAACCTCAAACTTATACTTTAAAATTAGAAGAAAATAAACTTCTAAAGGTAAAAGACCCTAAAGTAGTACAAAAAATTCATTTAAATAATGAACAACAAAACGTAATAACTGCAATAAAACAGCATCTGGAAGTATTTTATCCTGCTGTTTTATATGGAATTACTGGTAGTGGTAAGACGGAAGTATATTTAGAATTAATAGAGAGTGTTTTATTAAAAGGAAAACAAGCTTTAGTTTTAGTGCCAGAAATCAATTTAACCCCTCAGCTTTTATCAAGATTTAAAAGACGCTTTTCTAATGTAAAAATACAGGTATTAACAAGTAGTTCAAGCAGTCTTTCTCGCTTAAAAGGATATTATAGTGCGCAAAATGGAAATGTACAAATTATTATTGGCACTCGATTAGCAGTTTTTACCCCTTTTAAAAATTTAGGTATTATTATTGTTGATGAAGAACATGATCAATCTTTTAAACAATACGATGGATTAAGGTATTCAGCACGTGATGTAGCTGTATTAAGAGCAAGTTCTATGAAAATACCAATTATTTTAGGTTCAGCTACTCCTTCATTAGAAACTATTTATAATATTAAATTAAAGAAATATGAGTTATATAAATTAACAAATCGTGCTGTAGAAACAGCACAGTTACCACAAATTAAATTACTTGATTTAAAAACATATCCTCCAAATGAGGGGATAACTGATATTGCACTAGAGAATATAAAAAAATGTTTAGATAATAAAGAATTAAGTTTAGTTTTTATTAATAGGCGTGGTTTTTGTCCGGTTATTACTTGTTATGAATGTAATTGGGTAAGTACATGTAGTAATTGTTCGGTTAATATGGTATACCATAGTTCTACGAAAGAATTGAAATGTCATCATTGTGGAATTGCAAAAAAAATTCCTAAAGTTTGCCCTAAATGTAATAACCCATATTTACAGACAATAGGGCAGGGAACGCAAAAAGTAGAAGAAATATTAAATCAAAAATTTCCCCAAGCACGTATTTTTCGTATTGATCGGGATACTACAAAAAGTAAGGTATCTTGGGAGAAACTATATAATAAAATCTATAATAATGAAGTCGATATTTTAGTTGGTACACAAATGATGGCTAAAGGTCATGATTTTCATAATTTAACTTTAGTAGTTGGGCTAAATTTGGATAGTGGTTTATATAGTTATGATTTTCGTTCTACTGAATTATTATTTACTCAATTAATGCAAGTTTCGGGTAGAGCTGGTAGAGGACACCAAGAAGGTTTAGTTTTGCTACAAACTAATTTTCCCAAGCATGAATTATATCAATATTTAATAAATCATGATTTTGCAGGCTTTGCTAATTTCTTAATGCTACAGCGAAAAAGTTTAAATGTGCCACCTTATTCAAACTATGTTCTTTTAAGAGCAAGTAGTAGCAAAATAAAATTAGCCATGGATTTTTTATTAGAAGTAGAAAGTTTAGGTAATAAAATTAAAACTAATGATATTAATATATTTTCGCCAGTTCCAGCTATTATTCAAAAATTAAAAAAGAAAGAGCGAGCACAGATATTAATCCAAAGTAATGATCGCAATAAATTACATACTTTTTTGGATAAATTAACTGTAGAAGTAAATAATATTAAAAATAAAAATAGAGTAATATGGCATTTAGATGTTGATCCTTTAGAATTATAAATTTAAAATTTTTAAATAACTGCTGGGCTAGAATTATTATCTGATATAGGGGGTAATTCTATTGAATAATAAAACTGTACAAAGCCCCTTATTTGTTCAAGAATAAGATTTGAGGTAGTTTTATTAATATATTTATTATATAAAAGGTCGTAAGAGAGAGCGTCTTTATAATTTTCTAAAAATTCATTAATGTTATTTTGTTCATCATTAAACAGTATTTGGACTATTTCAATATATAAATCATAGTAATCAGTTATTAACCATGGTTTATGCGTCTTTAATAATTGAAGAGCTTCCAATCTATAATTTAAAGGTTTTTGCTTAAATGTGTTGTTAAATATAAATGGCTTAATTACTCCATCAAGATGGATAGATGCTTTAGTACATTTAGTAATAAGTTTTACAATAAATTCTTTAGTGGTATTTTCATTAAATAAATTTTTAGTTATTTCAATTAGTTTAAGAGCATTAGATGGAGTGTAAGAATTTCCATAATTAATTACTTTTTCATCTACTTTAATATAATATTCAATAAATTCTTTTAGTTTGTTTTTTGGTAGAAATTCAAGGTTATCTTTTAATAAATCTATAGCATTGGATATATTTGATAAACCCAAAGAATTTTCTGACATAATGCATTTTTCAATAAATAATAAAGTTAGTTGTTTTAATGATATGTTATCAAAATTTCCAATATTTTCAATAATTATTTTTTTAGCCAATTCAACAGATAGTTTTGAATATTCATTATTGACGTCGATTAATTTATAAAAGAAAGAAATGGTTAATTGTTGTAGCAGTGCTTGGTCAAATTTTCCTGGATTTTTTTCTAATATTTCTAGAGCAGTTAATTTAAGGTTTTTTGATTTAATGCTTTCATTGCAACAGTTTTGAAAAAAGGTAAGATATAAATAATTAATTTCTTCATTATTAAAGTTAGAGTTATTATTTTCAAAAAGTTTTTTTGTAATATCTAAGTAATTATTTATTCTATTTGAATCAATATCAATACATTGTTTTAAAAGATTAATTGTTAAAAAGGTATTAGTTTTCTTATCTAATATATGGCAATATTGTGTTATTAATTTTTGTGCTTTTTTGGCTTCAACTATATGCCCTTGTGGACTAACAATACTAAAATTTTCTATCATTGTAATTAATAACTCTTTACGCTCATTTTGTGTAAAGCTTTTAAATTCTTCTTCAAATATTGTTACAGCAATAGATGCATTTGATAAAAAGTGATTTTTATTAATATTACAACAATTTTTAATGAGTAAAATTTTAAAATATTTGATTTTGTCTTCTCCAAGAAGAGTTTTAGTATTATTTTTGTTTAATAATTTTTTAGCCTCATAAGCATTTGTGGGATTACCATAAGGGTTTAATTTGATGAAATCTGTGATTTCTTGTAATAATAAGCATGGTTTTTGTGATGATAAAGAATATGCAGAATAAGTGTTATTAATCATATATATTGGCCTTACAAACGTTAATATATTTTATTTTTTAGGTAGCCATTATAAGATAAAGCAAAAAATTTTTATAAGAAATTTTTTTAAAATTTGCTTGAAGAATATTATGCTTTAAGGCTTTTAATAATAAATATTTTTTTAATGAATAGTTTTTTGGAAATTAGAATTTATTGAAAATGTTTGAGAATATTATTTCAAATATTTAAAAATCTTTATAGTTAATTTGATAAATATAATAAAAATAAATTTTAAGTTATAGTTTTATCTATATAGATAGAGTTTTTTATTTTTATTAATTGATTATTATTTGATAAAATCAATTTTGGTGATTTATCCCAAGAACTTTCTATGACTTGACGAATAAATTCTTTTATCATTTTAAAACATTAAAATATACAGGATTACTTTCTTTACTATTTGCTGTAACTT
>CAYZUJ010000055.1:0-10711 GCA_964481375.1 uncultured Neisseria sp.
TTTGCTGGTATTAAATTTTCAGGGGTTATATCATTATTATTTTTAGGGTTTTTAAGAGAGTGTCTTATAAGAGATAAATGAATAAGGATATTTTCCATATCTTTTGAGCAAGCTATCATTTTCTTTTGATCATAAAAGAACAAACTTAATGCTTTTCTAAAACAACTGATATTTCCCCTTAAACCAAAAACTAGCGAAATTGCCTTCATAAAAGATTTTTCATCCCCGTGCTGACTGTATTCATTATTGAATAATAGTTTACTTAGGATTTTTATTTCTCCGTTAAGAAGCGCTTTAAATAACTTACTGAAATAGGTATCTATAGAATCATATTCTTTTATTTTCATTAATATATTATTTTTAAAATTATCGCTATATATAATGCTTATAATTGAATTTGCAGAAGTTCTACGTTGTTCTTTTAGCTCATTAAAAGCACTTGAAAATAAAGGGCTACTTTTTTCTTTTTTATAGATTGCATACTTATTTCGAATTTTAGTAAATTCTTTATCTTCAAAATTTTTGAATATTCCGTTCTCAACATTTTCTTGTAATTGTTGACTCCATGTATGCCTAAAGTTTTGAACTGTAAGATTAGCAACCTTGTTATTAGATAAAGTTGGCATTGAAATATCCTTTCAATTAATAAACTATTAGAATAAAACATACTATTAATAATAAATAAGTTGCACATTATAGTTTAATCATTACTATTTTTGCAATTAATACTTTATACTAAATTTTAAGATTTTTAAAAATAATAAATTAAGTTATTGAACAATAAGTATTTTAATAAAAGAATAAATCGTAGCTTCTTATTTTCTAAGCCAATTAAAAGACTAGCTTGTATTAAATTTAAATATAGAGCTATGATATAATTCAACACTTTAAAAATTTAATGAAAAAAATGAAACATATATTTAATCTTGTTAATTTAGCTGCAACAAAGCAACTAGCAAATTTGATAGCAAAAGTTATTTTCAATAGTAATAATGAATTTTTTAGTTTTGTAATTGCTTTAAATGGTGACCTAGGGAGTGGAAAGACTACATTAGTACGTGATATTTTACAAAGCTTTGGCGTTACCAATAGAATAAAAAGTCCTACCTTTACAATAGTTGAGCCCTATAAAGTTGGTGATATTAATATTTATCATTTTGACTTATACAGATTTAATAATCCAGTGGAATGGGAAGAGAATGGATTTAATGAATATTTTTTGGAGAATAAAAATATTTGTTTTATTGAATGGGCAGATAATGCAAAAGAATTTATTACTAATATTGATTGGAATATAAAACTAGATGTAAGTGGTGAAAACCGAATAATTGAGTTAATCTCTAGCAGTAATTTGGGGGAAAAATGCTTGATGAAATTGATAGAAATCGAAGACAGTTTATTCAATTAGGTGCATTTTTAGGAGTCACTATACTATTAACAACAAGTGCTTATGGTGATGAATTAGTAGATTTATCTGAAAATATAAATATTCAACCAACTAGCAAAATATTAGCTGTGCGTATTTGGCCGGCTAATATTTATACTAGACTTACTATAGAAACAGATTATAGGATTAGAGCTAAAAGTTTTACTTTAAATAATCCATTAAGATTAGTAATTGATTTACAAGAAGTTAAGTTAAATTTAGTTCTTGACAATATAAAGGCAAAAATTCTTGAAAATGACAAAATGATTCAAGATATTAAAATTAGTCAATTTACACCTTATGTAGTTAGAATAGTAATTTATTTAAAGCAACAAATTAAAATTCAAATACAAAATCTACTTCCTGTTAATTTAGGAAGTGTTAATTATAAATATCGTTATGTAGTGGATATGTATCAATCTAATAAAGAGACAGATGAAATATTTAATGATGATTTACTAGCACTTTTAAGACTTAATGAGCAAAGTGATGAAAATATTAAGTTAGCACATGGAAAAAATTTTAGAAAAAAACTACTTATAATGATTGACCCTGGGCATGGTGGAGAAGATCCAGGGGCAATAGGACCTACTGGTCTCATGGAAAAAAATGTAGTATTAAATATAGCAGAATATTTGTATGAATTAATAAACCAAACGGATTATTTAGAAGCGAAGATGACTAGAAACCAAGATGTTTTTATACCATTAAACACACGAGTAGTTATGGCACGGAATGTAGGAGCTGATATTTTTATATCAATTCATGCTGATGCATTTTTTACTCCTAGAGCTAAAGGTTCATCAGTATTTATTTTATCAGATTATAAATCAAGTAGCTCTTTTGCTAAATGGTTAGCTAAAACTCAAAATGATGCTGATAAGATTGGCGGTATGACATTTGCAACTAAAGATTCTATAGTAAATAAAGTATTATTGGATATGACTCAAACGTGGACTAGAAAAAAAAGTGATAAATTAGGACAGGTATTATTAAGACAGTTAGGTAATATAACAGCATTGCATAATAAACAGGTTGAAAGAGCGTCTTTCGCTGTTTTAAAAGCTCCAGATATTCCTTCGATATTAGTTGAGACTGCTTTTATTTCTAATCCTGATGAAGAAACCTTATTAAAACAAAAAGATTTTCAGCAAAAAATTGCAACTTCCTTATTTAATGGTATAAATAAGTTTATAAAATATAGTTAAAACTATGATTTTTATAGTTTACTATTATTATTAACAAAGCATGTGCATAACTTTGTGGATAACTTTGAGAATAATTAAATAAAAGTCAAGAATACCAAAGTATTTAGTAAAAAAATGAAAAAATGTTTTTTAAAAATAATCAATTATTTCAATATGTTATAAAAGTCAAGTTTTTTTATTAAAAAAAAAGCAAAAAAATGTTTGACAAATTAAAGGGGATTAAATATTGTGGATAAGTTACACTTTAGTGAAGGAATATTATTAAAGGAGCCTTTAATACAAGAAGAGGCTATTAGTGTTAGTCAATTGAATAAACTTTCGAAATCCTTATTAGAAAATAATATACCAGTTTTTTGGATAAGAGGGGAAGTTTCAGGATTAAGGACTTATAGCCATCTATATTTTGATTTAAAAGATGAAAATGCAAAAATTTCTTGTGTTCTTTTTGCAAGAGAACTCTCTTTGCTTGATTTTTCATTAGAAAATGGGCAACAAATTGAAGTTAGGGGTAAAGTTACTATTTATCCACAAAATGGAAGTTATCAGATAAATATTTCAAGAGTACGCAAGGTTGGATTAGGTGAGTTATGGGAAGCATATCATAGATTAATAAATAAATTAAAATTAGAAGGATTATTTGATCAGAAGTATAAAAAACCATTGCCAGTTTTTCCGCGACAGATTGGGGTGATAACTTCAAAAGAAGGAGCAGTTATTAGAGATGTAGTAACCACTTTAAAGCGCAGGCAGCCTAATATTCCTATAATAGTTTATCATACAGCAGTACAAGGAAATGATGCAGGTATGCAGATTGTTAGTGCAATTAGAGTTGCTAATGTGCGCCATGAAGTTGATGTATTAATTATTTGTCGTGGTGGTGGCAGTATGCAAGATTTATGGAGTTTTAATGAAGAAGTAGTAGCAAGAGAGGTATTTGCAAGTAAAATTCCTATTATAAGTGCAGTAGGGCATGAAACTGATACCACAATAATTGATTTTGTTGCTGATTTACGTGCACCTACTCCAACAGCTGCAGCTGAATTAGTGGCAACTAGTAAAGATGAATGGCTAAACTTAATCCATAAATTAAATTACCAATTGAATAATATATTTGAAAATATCATTAACAATAAAAAACAATTACTAGATTTATATTCTGCTAAGCTAAAATTTTTAAATCCTATAAATCAAATAAAAGAAAAAACAAATAAATTAACTACTTACAAAAGTAAATTAGATAATGCAGTTCGCCAATTAATTTCTAGATTTTCTATGCAGATAAAGTTGTATGAATCAAAATTAGGTTCAAAAAAAATCAATATAACGCAATATCAAACTCAAATTAAGAATCTAGATAATAGATTAAAATTATCTATGTTAAATAGTTTAAATATAAATATTAATAAAATAGATAATTTATTGCGACATTTAGAGTTAGTAAATCCCACAAATATTTTATCTCGTGGTTATGCAATTATAAAAGATAAAAAAGGTCATATAGTAAAACATAGTTCTGAAGTATCGCATCAAGAAAGAATTGAGGTAGTTTTTGCAAATGATAGTATAAGTGCTATTGTAGATAAAATCTATAATTCTAGTCAACAGGAGTTAATTTGATTTTAACACCCTTTAGTAATGTTAGTTTTAAGATTTTGAGACCTAAAAAATGAAATTTGCTTCAACAATAACTTGGTCAACAACAGCTGCAGTTGTAAAGTTAGCTACTGGGTTTATTTCTACTAAATTTGTATCAGTTATAATTGGTCCTCTAGGAGTTGCAATGGTTGGGCAGTTTCAAAATTTTACCTCAATTGTTATGGCAATAGCATTAAGTGGGATATCATCAGGGTTAATTAAATATACAGCTGAATTTAAAGATAATGAAAAAGAATTAGTAAAAATTTGGCAGGCAATTACTTGGATGGTAGGTACAACTATTTTTCCTACAATCTTAGTGTTATTAATATTTCATGATTACTTAGCGATAAAACTATTAGGTAATATTGAATATAATAGTATTTTTTTTATTTTTGCTATTAGTTTAATATTTTATATTATAAATAACTTAATGCTAAATATTCTAAATGGTTTACATGAAATTAAAAAATATACTTTATTAAATATGACAAATTCGCTGATTGGTTTAATTACAAGTATATTATTAGTTATAAATTTAAAAACTTATGGAGCTATTTTAGCTATTATAGTCAGTCAATCAGTTAGTTTTATAATTATTATACTTTTTGTAATTAAAGAAAAATGGTTTAAGTTAGGTAATTTTTTTGGTAGATTTGAAATAGACTACTTTAAGAAGCTTTTTAATTTTACTATAATGTCCATAGTAACTATTTGCGTTATGCCTACAACACAAATATTTGTAAGAACTTATTTAATAGACCATACATCATGGACAATTGCTGGCTGCTGGCAAGGAATGCAACTATTATCTAATGGTTATCTAACAATTGTTTATACTGCTCTTAGTTCGTATTATTTACCCAAATTATCTAATTTACAGGATAAAGAATTAATTAAACTTGAAATAAAAATGGGATATAAATTTATTATGCCATTTGTGGCTATTTTCAGTTTAATTATATATTTATTACGTGATTTTATTATTAATTTACTTTTTGCTAAATCTTTTTATCCTATGACAGATATGTGTTTTTGGCAATTTTTAGGAGATAACTTTAAAATAGCTAGCTGGTTATTAGGATTTATAATGATTGCTAAGGCAAAAACTAGACTATATGTTTTATCAGAGATATTTTTTGGTATTTCATTTGTTATAATTTCAATGTTATTTATTAATATGTTTGGTAATAATGGTGCAGTTATGGCATTTTGCCTAAATTATTTTATATATTTTATATCATTTTTCATTTTATATAAAAAAGGTTATTTATTATAGGGAAATTTATCAATGAAAATATTGATTCCAATATTAGGATTTGCTAAGTCTGGGGGTTTTAGAGTTTTATCACAGTTTGCTAACTTTTGGAGTAAAAATGGTCACGAAGTCAGTTTTCTTTGCAGTTCAAATTCTATTAATCCATATTTTCCGACTGAAGCAAAAATAATTTGGTTTAATGATAAAAAAGAAATAGTTGATACCAATAAATTTGAAAAGAAAAAACCATTAAATGTTTTTATAAAGCAAATTGCTTTATATAAAGTTCTAAGTAAATATGCAGATGAATATGATATTATTTTAGCAAACCATTCATTAACAGCATTACCTGTTAATATGGCAAGGATTAAAGGCAAAAAATTTTATTATGTTCAAGCATTTGAACCTGATTATTATGCTAGTAGGAAAACTTTAATAGGTAAATTTTTATACCATTACTCAAATTATACTTATAAATTAAAAAATTTAGATATAATTGTTAACGCTCCAGTTTATTATTCATATAAGAGCATAGAAGCAGATAAATATGTTCCTTGCGGATTAGATTTAGAAGTATATTATCCCAAAAATATAAATGCAATAAATTTTGAAAAAGAAACAATAAAGATAGGGGCCATTGGTAGGGTAGAAAGTTTTAAAGGAACAACATTTGTTATTGAAGCGTTTAAAAAAATAAAACAAAATAAATTATTTAACAAAAAAATTGAATTATATTTAGCTTTTAGTGATATAAAAATTCAAAACCAAGAAAATTCAATATTTGTTTCGCATCCAAAAAATGATTCAGAGTTAGCTGATTTCTATCGTTTAATGGATATTATAATAGCCCCAGCAATTGGTCAATTTGGAGCTATTCATTATCCGGTTATAGAATCAATGGCATGTGGAACGCCCATAATTACAACATACTTTATGCCAGCTCATGAAGGAAACGCTTGGCTAGTAAGCCCAAAAAATTCAGATTCTATTGTTAGCCAAATAGAAGCTATAATAAGTAATAGTAAAATTGCTAAAGAAAAGGCATACCATGCACTTTATGATATTCAACAATTTAACTGGCCAATTATTGCCAATAAGATGATAGATTATTTTACTGCGAAAGAAAACTAGAATTAATAATAGCTATACTAAAGTATAGCTATTATTATTAAATATTATAAATTATTCGATATATGCATGGTGTATAACATTAGCAGAAGCACCATGACTGCTAGAATTATGTGTATAACTATATATCACATCTATTTGTTCTTTATTTTTAAAAGAAAGAGTATGCTTTTTATAATATGTTCTACTATTTATTGGTCCAGTGGTATATGTTGTTATATTCTCACTGCAATTATTATCATATTTAATACAACTAACATATATGTATGCATTTATCCAACTTCCAATATTTGATATATAGAACATATTATTTTTATAGCTTGTTAAATAAGCATAATTGCTATTATGAGTAGGGATTTCAAAATTTTTCCCTAAATTAAGTTTATTATTTCCATTTAAATTACTAATTATTTTAAAATAGTTTGAATTATTTTTTAGATAAAGTGTTGTGGAATAAGTGCTAGGAACCTCTCTATATTTACTAAAATCTACAAAAAGGTCATATTTAAAAGTGTCTGTCTCTTCTAAACTACATTGAAGAGAGTTTTCGGTTGCTTTTATAGTAAAGTCTTTACAGGCACGTACATTAGTATTTAATTCTTTTCTTTCAGGAGTATTAACACGTAAGAATAAACCATTGTAGTATAAATTATTCTTTACTACTAGAGTATTACCATTAGCATCTTTTTGAGTAGAAAGAATAGGATATTCTGTGTTATGAACAAAATCATTTAAACTAGATTCTGTTTTATAAACGGTTTTATACCAGTCCCCATGAATATAATGTGTCAACTTAAAATAGAAAAATTTTGGTAAAAGTTATTAATAAAATTATTTAATAAATGATATACTAACCCACTCATTTTTGTAATTATTTATTTTTCTTTTGACAGAATTATACTTTAATTGAAATCCGATTATAAAGATTTATTAATGAAAATACTTAGCTTATTTATATTCATGGAAATTATCTTTAATCCTTGTTATGCAAAAAATAATTTCGGAGTTTGCGACTATACTGGAGTAGTTGATTCTTCTATTTGTAGGCAAAATAAGATAGATTTAGCAGCAAAAACTCATAAAAAACTATATTTAAGAAAGGGGATTTTGAAAATTTCAAAACCATTGTTTTTAAAAGATAATAGTTATATTAGTGGTAAGAATACAGTAATTAAATTTAAATTAGATGAACCCGAAAAGGCTTTATTCAATGCAGAATCAATAAATAATATAAATATAAGTAAATTAAATATTATTGGGGATGGGGTATTTAGTAATGAAAGGTTTATGATGCCTTATACTAAATTAAATAAACAATACTCAAAGGCTATTGGCTTTACAAACTTGGATATAGGAGTTAAACTGTCAGGAAATTGCCAAAATATAAATATAAATAATTTATTTATTATTGGTGTAGAGCATGGTATTTTTGTTAAAAATGTGAATTTATCAAATAATAAACTCATGAATATAAAGTTATTAAATAATAAAATAAAAGATGTGGGTAAATCTGCAATTACAGTAATAAATTCAAAAGATATTATAATTAAAAATAATATAATAGAGAATGTTTTAGGAAATATGGATTATAATAAATTGCCTAAATTAGAGAACTCTAAATTTGCAGATGGTATTTATTTAAATGGGGTTACTAATTTAAAAATTAGTAATAATAAAATTTCTAATATTAGACGAATTGGAATTGTTGTTGAAGGACAACTAAATGAAAGTAATTTAGTATTAAACCCTAATGATAATATAGTAATAACTAATAATAAAATTTCTAATTTTAATAAAAGCAGGGGAACAGAAAATAATGCAGGTATTTGGGTTGAGCCATTAAATAATCTAAATGTTATAAAGTATAAAACTAATCATATAACTATTTCTAATAACATAATTGATAATCAAAATGCAGAGTCAGGTGCTCATAAGCAATACGGAATTTTTTTGGGAGCATTTAATAGTATTGTTAGAAAAAATATTATTTTAAGTTCTACTAATAACAAAAATATAGGTATTCATTGTAGTTTTGGTAATGTTTATTTAAGGGATAATAAGTTTTATAATGTTTTAACTGATATAGTGGTTGAATCAGGGTCAAGATATTTAAATATTTTATAGGTTTTGAAATGGTAATATACTATTTAATTTTTTTATTCCTAATTATATTATTTATATATAATGAATTTCAAAGTGGTTTAGAAAAGTTATTATTATTTTTAGTTGCTACAATATTTACAATATTTGCCGGTATAAAAGAATTAAATGTTTCTCATGATGGCATGAATTATGCGTATATGTTTGATAGAGTAAATTTTTATAGTGACTATTTTAATAATTATTATGATGTAATGACCATCTTAATTGCTGTAACTTTAAAATATTTAAATCTTTATTCTTATTTATTAATATTTATAATTTTTGCAGTTTTAGGTGTGTTTTTAAAAATTAAGGCAATTAGTAAATATTCAGTTTTACCGTTATTTTCATGTATATTTTATTTTATTCATTTTTATTTATTACATGAAATGACACAGATAAGGGTAGGAGTAGCCACAGCTATTTTATTGCTTTCAGTATCAGATATTTATGATAAAAATTTTCTAAAATTTTTATTTAAAGTTTTTTGGGCTTTTTTATTTCATAGTTCAGCTTTAGTATTTATTCCATTTTATTTTATAAACACAAAAAAAATAAACGCAAGGCTATATTTAATTGGATTAATTTTTGCTATTACATTTAGTTTTATAGGTATAAATATATTTTATATGACACCAATTCTCTCTAGTATAAGTAATAAACTTTATATTTACCAAGCACTACAAAACACTATGCAAGAATTAAACCTATTTAATGTAAATAATATATTTTATATATTATTATTTTTAATACTATTGTTTTTTTCTAAAACTTTATTAGAAATAAATAAATATTCAATTATAATGTTAAAAATGTTATATTTTTCATTTATATCACTTTTTGTTTTATCAAAAATTCCAGTATTTGCATGGAGAATTTCTGAAATATTTATGGTTTCAAGTTTTATTGTTATTTCCTATATCCCTTTTTTAATTAAACCTAAATGGTTTAGTATAATTATGTTAATTTTAGTAGCTACACTTTTTTTAACATTAAATTTATTTAGACAGCATTTAGTATATCAATATCATATTTTATAATTTAATAGTGAGAAAGTATTATGAATACATTAAGCATAATTATAGTGAATTGGAATTCAGGAAAGCATTTATTAAATTGTATAAATTCAATTTTAAAGTGTAATAAAAATGAATTTAAATTAGACAAAATAATAATTGTTGATAATGCTTCAACTGATAATTCTATAGAACTTATAGCAGAAAACTGTTTAATAAATATTATAAAAAATAGTACAAATTTAGGTTTTGCGAAAGCTTGCTGTATAGGGGCAGATACTTGTAATAGTGATGTATTTCTTTTCTTAAATCCAGATACAATAATATTTGATGAGACACTTAATAAGTCAGTATCATTTTATAGAGAAAATTCAACTTTACTAAAATTTGGTATTTTAGGTATTCAGTTAAAAGATGAAAATATGGTTATACAAAAATCATGTTCAAGATTTCCTAATATATTAACATATTTAAGTGATTCCAGCGGTATATCAAAATTTATATCTTCTTTATCAACTCATATGAGAGATTTTAATCATCAAGAAAGTAGATTTGTAGATCATGTAATTGGTGCATACTATATGTTAAGTAAAGATATATATAAAAGGTTAAACGGATTTGATAATAGTTTTTTTGTTTATTTTGAAGATCTTGATTTATCATTAAGAGCCAGAAAATTAGGAATAAATTCTTATTATTGGGTTGGTACTCATGCTATACATATTGGTGGCGGATGTTCTAATTCAGTTAAAGCTCAGCGATTATTTTATTCAATTAGAAGTCGTATGATTTATACAAAGAAACATTTTTCATTAATTTCTCATTATATTGCTAGTATTTTTACTTTATGTATTGAACCATTCACACGTATTATTTTTTCTATTATTAAAATCAAATT
>CAYZUJ010000056.1:0-3871 GCA_964481375.1 uncultured Neisseria sp.
AGCAATGTCAAAAATAGAGAACTGTTTAGCTTCAAAGGAAGTTTATTTACTGGTTCAGTCGTATGTGGCCCTCAGACTCGCTTATTTTTTAATTTTTAAAAAATACAATTTAACTATTATTACAAGCAAACCATCTGTTGTGCAATTCTGCAATGCATTAAAAATACCAGTAATAGCTCCCAACTATTATGAAAAAATAAATTTCATAAATAAAATATTTATAAAATTAAAGATTAATATAATTATAAGAAACTTATATTGGAAAAAAAAATTAAAATTAATTGCAGAAAAAAATAAAAACTGTATTTTCATAATTACAATTCTAGGAATGGATTATGAAATTTTGCCTGCGTTAATAGGCATGAAAGATAATTTAGTATATTTTGATGACTCCTTTTATGCAAAAAGATATCATCAAAAAAATCAAGGTCTACTACGAGTAATAAAACTAAAACTCTTCAACAGTATTTTGGGGACAAAGTTTAATTATTTTAATGATGAAATAATGAGTGGCTTCACATGGATGAATCTAAATGATTTGCCAAAAGAAATTATAAAATTACCTTGCTCTGAAATGAGGGGGTATGCAGGTAAAATTAATTTAACAATAACAAATAAAAAATATCCAATAGTCTTTTTAGGTGACTACAATCTTTTTGAAATGTCTCAAAAATGTAATATAGGAAAGCTGTTAAATATATTGCAGGAAATAAATAAATTTTATCCAGGAAAATTATTTTATAAACCACATCCAGGTGCTACTGATAAGGATGGATTAACTATCTTTAATGAAAATGTAATTCCAGACTACTTTCCCGCTGAAATATTGTCTAATAATGTTGATTGTTTTTTAACTATTGGTTCCGCTGCTGTAGTTTCTTTGGATCATGAAAGGGTAAAAGTTATCGGCCTTGGAAATCTCGTAGATCTTATTCCTGAGTTATTGAATATGTCGTCAATTCAAGGTTTAAACAATGTTAAAGATAAATCTGCTCTTTTTAAATTAATTAGTGATTCTATAGAACTGGAAAATAAGTAATGACAATAAATAATGAAACAGGATTATCAATCATTACGGCAACATTTAATGAGGTCAAAAATATTGAAATAATGTATAAAAACATATTTCAAGAATTAGAAATTGATAAGAAAATTGAGTTAAATGTAGAGTTAATTATTGTGGATGATGACAGTCCAGATCAAACTTTCAAACGTGCATTAGATATTAGTTGTTCTGATGAAAGAGTCCGACCTATTTTAAGAAAATCTAACAAGGGACTTGGCCAATCAGTATTTACAGGAATAAAATCTGCTAAATATGAATATATAGTAATAATGGATGCGGATTTAAGTCACAATCCATATGAAATCATTGAAATGTATAATACTATGAGGTTGAATAGTTTGGATATGGTGTGGTGCAGTAGGTATATACCAGGTGGAATGGTAGAGAAAAATATTTCTGGAGATATTCAATTTTTTCTTTCAAGAATGTTTAATAAATTAATATCAATAATTCTTAAATTACCTATTTGCGATACAACTAATGGTTTTTTTATGTTTCGAAAAAACTGTTTTAATCAGGAACAACTATATAAATGTTTTAACGGTTACGGTGATTTTTCTTTTTTACTTTTGTATAAATTAATTCAATTAAAAAAAGTTAATGTTTCTAAAATTGTTGAAATTCCTTCCATATACAGGGAAAGAAAGTTTGGAGATTCAAAAACAAAGCTATTTAAAGTAGGATTTGACTATTGTAAATCTGCATTATATGCAAGATTATTTTGGTAGGACTATGTTAGAAAATTTCAATAAGCAAAGTAGAATTTTTGTGGCTGGGCATAATGGATTAGTTGGATCTGCTGTATTAAGATTATTGCAGGAAAAAGGATTTGAAAATATTATTGTTAAAAGCCGACAACAACTTGACTTAACTTTAAAAAAAGATGTCCAAGATTTTTTTATCCATTATCAGCCGCAATATGTCTTTAATTGTGCAGCGAAGGTAGGCGGCATAAATCACAACTTATTATTTCCGGCTGATTATATTAGAGATAACATATTAATTCAAACTCACCTAATAGATTCGGCAGCTAGAAGTGGCGTAAAAAAATATTGCTTCCTTGGTTCTGCTGCATGTTATCCGAGTTCAGCAATTAGTCCAATATCTGAGAGCCAGTTTTTAAATGGTCCTCCTGATGAGGCAAATGAAGCCTATGCCACAGCTAAGCAACTTGGATTCATGCTTAATAAGAAATATCGTGAGCAATTTAATTTTGATGCAATAACAGTTATTCCAAATAATGTATACGGAATAAATGATAATTTTAGAGATACCGAAGCACATGTTGTTCCGTCACTTATAAAGAAAATTTTAGTAGCAGCTGAAAACAGTGAAAATTTTGTAAAGCTTCATGGTGATGGGTCACCTGTTCGTGACTTTATATACTCTGACGATTTAGCTTCATCATTACTTTTTCTTATGGAAAATTATAGCTCCCACAATGTAATTAATGTAAGTGGCGAGGAAACTATAAGTATCAAAGATCTCGCACATTTAATTGCTAATATAATTGGATATAAGGGCAAAATAATTTGGGATTGCAATTTCCCAAGTGGAAAGAGTTATCGAACGCTAGATATTTCAGCAATAAAAAAAATGGGGTGGTCATCAAAGTATGACTTAAAAGAAGGTCTTTTTAAAACAATTTCATGGGTAAGAGAAAAAGGAAGCAATAATGTCAGAATATAAGTGGCCTTTAATGAAGGAAACTATAAATTTTAAAGATCGTTTAGCGATGGCTAAATTCTGCTTGACAGCACCAAAATTTACAGCAGGAACCCAAGTCAAACAGTTTGAAAAAAAATGGTCTGAATGGTTGGGATGTGAAGAATCAGTATTTGTATCAAGTGGAAGCACGGCAAATACTTTATTGCTAGCGTCGATAAAAGAATTATTTGATATCAAAGATGGTTCTGAAGTCTTAGTGCCTGCATGCACGTGGGTAACAAATGTAAGCCCCGTATTTCAATTGGGATTAAAGCCAGTTTTCTGTGATATCAATCTCAAAAATTATAGCTTTGACCTAGATGCGGCTAAAAAAATTGCGTTGAAGAATCATATAAAAATTGTTTTTGTTACGCATTTACTCGGATTTTCATCAGATATTGAAAGCCTAAAAGAAATTTTCCCTCAAGCAATATTTTTAGAGGATATATGTGAATCACATGGTTGTACCGGACCAGATGATAAAAAAAGAGGGTCTAATACATTGGGAGCTACATTCAGCTTTTATTACGGACATCACATGACAACAATAGAGGGGGGAGTAGTTAGTACTAATAATCAGGAATTAGCTGACTTAATGAGACAAAAAAGATGTCATGGATTAGCAAGGGAGTCGAAGAACCATAATCAAATTTCATCAAACTATCCGGACATAATACCATCATTTTTGTTTAATACAGATGGTTATAATTTCAGAAATAATGATCTATCTGCATATTTAGGGCAAAGACAATTAAAAAGATTAAATTCTATGATCCAAATTAGAAATGAAAATTATAGAAATTTTTACAAAGTAATAACTAAATATGCTGATTATTTATGGATCCCAGATAATCCAAATACCATAAGCAGTTTTGCTTTTCCATTAATATGCAAATTTGAACACCGAAAAAACCTTTTAGCTGAGTTTGATAAGAATAAAATAGAATATAGACCAATAGTAAGCGGTAATTTATTGCGTCAACCATTCTTAAAAAACTATAAAGATGATAATGACTATAAAAATGCTGATATATTGCATAATAAAGGGGTTTATCTTGCAAATAATCACTTCGTAAACAATAAGGATATTTTGCTGCT
>CAYZUJ010000056.1:3881-10686 GCA_964481375.1 uncultured Neisseria sp.
AGACTCAATAATGAAAAAAGTATTTAGTTGATGAATCAAAGTATTAAAACGATTACAAAAACATTATTTACGCTATTATTAATAGGAATAGTATTTTCTATTTCAGAAATTTATAAAGAAAAATTTAATAAGCCAATTTATGGGATGTATTCTGATAATACAGCTCACACATTAACAAGTACAAATTTATGGGTAAAAGAAGGCCCATACAATTTAAATTTTTTAAGTATATTGTCATATCCGTCAATACAATATGAAAATCATGACA
The DNA here is from genome assembly GCA_964481375.1 of uncultured Neisseria sp. Lineage (GTDB taxonomy): Bacteria > Pseudomonadota > Gammaproteobacteria > Burkholderiales > UBA11063 > Aquella. Next base: position 4,150 of record CAYZUJ010000056.1, read on the forward strand.
GTACAATTCACGAAAGACATATTGGAAATTTAACATTTCCAAAATTAATAAATGGATATATAAGGGAAGTATATATAAGTTATCCAACCGGATATTTATTACCAACTTACATTGACAGCATACTATCTGGAGAAGAGCCAAGTTACTCTGCAATTTTTAGAATTAACTTTATATTTTCTTTATTACTAGTAATAACATTAAGCTTTATAGCGCTACACTTATTAGAGGGAAAAATACTTCTATCATTATCTGTATTGGTAATAAGTATATTATCGGTTGGATATCTTTACTTCTTTAAGACTTTTTTATCTTATAATTCAATTGGTGCATTATACTACGCTATTTTTATTTTATTTTATATAAAAAAATGGAATAATTGTAATTACATAGTTTTATTCATTGGCCTAATAACAGACTATATTTTTTTCTTCATCGCATTGACGTATTTATTTTTATTAATGATTAATAAAAATAAAAAAGAATTTGCGAGTGTTTTAATAATATGCTTTATTTCATTAGGTTTATTTATTTATCAACTTCACAGTGTAGATTTATTAAATAATATATTATGGAAATTACAGTTTAGATTAGGTCTAATTGATACAGTAGTAAATTATAAAAGTGTTAAAGATTTATCAGAGCTTAATTTTTTTAGATTTACTGCAATATACACAAAAAATTTAATAATAGTTGTAGGTACGGGGATTTTAGCTATTCCAGTAATACTATTACTATTGAAAAAATTAAATAAAAAAGATATTGAAGTTCTTATAATTGCAATTATACCTGCAATCTTTTATACATTAATTCTTAGATCATCAAGTGTTCACGAGTATGAGGCGATAAAATTTATTCCTGGCTCACTTATTGCATTATCTATAATAATTAAATATTATATTTTATACTCAAAAAATATAATATTGATTTTTATAGCGTTAAATATGCTAGTACTAACATTTGTAATGGAAAAATATGAAAAAAGTTATGAAGGTTCATATGAAAGAAATCAAAATAATATATTAATAAAAGAAAATACTACAGAAAAAGATATTATATTTATATCCCAGAAAGATATTTCTATTTGGAATAATCGGTTAACATTTAAAATTGCACCATATATGTGGTGGCGTGATAATTTTATTAGAGAAAGAAATTTAAATAGTGTGGAGTCTTGGTCTGAAATCAATAATAGAATGTGTATTTTAAACGTTAAACCTGATAGAGTCTTGTTAATTACAAAAGTAGACTCGCCAGATATTAATTACCCAAATAAAATAAACAAAACTACTTTGATTAAAAATAATAATATATTAATTGAAGAGATAAAATATAAATTCGAGTGCAAATAATAAAGTTAATATAATGTCACAAAATAGTGTGTTAATTGTTTTTCATGAAAGTCACCTGAAGTACTCTCCAACAACCTTAGAACTTATTAATAAGTTAAGTTTAAAAAGTAAGGTTTACATTTTTGCTAAAGGGGATACAAAAGATTTAATATTAAATAATATGATTACTCCTTTGAACCACAGGGAATCAAATATTGAATCTTTCTTAATGTACATTACGCAGAAAATTGATGGAATAATTTATAGGTTGATAAGAAAAAGATTCTTTTTAGCTTTTATAAAAATAATTTTTTTGTCAATAGCTATTAAGAAAAAAATAAAACTTATAGATAAACCTCCAAAGGTTGTCATTGGAATTGATAACATTGGTTTTTTATCTTGCATTATAAATTTTGAGAAGGCTCATTATCTTTCATTGGAGATTTATGAATCTGATCTATTAAATAGAATTGTGCAAAAGAATTATAATAAAATGGAATCTCTAGGAATTCAATCATATGATAGATTAAAAATTTTATTTAGCAATTATAAGGGGAAAGTTCACTTAATTCCAAATAGTCCATTATATATTAAGGATTTTGAAAAGAATAAAAGAAAAAAAAATAATATAATTTATTTGGGATCATTTATCGATAAGATGGGAAGCAAAGCAATAATAAAATTTGCTTTGGATTATCCTCAGTTTAATATTACAATAAAAGGAATAATTCCAGATTATATTATAAATAAATTACCAAAAAATTGCACTATTGATCGCGAGTACGTGTTACAAAAGGATTTGCCAACATACTTATCTCAATATGAGTTTGGTTTTTCATTGTATGATAAAAAATATTTTCAGTTAGATGAAATACAACATTTTGAAAATATACCATCAGGAAAAATATATAACTATTTTAATGCTGGTCTTCCAATTATTTGTTCAAATTTCAAAGGTTTATCAGCAGTAAAATTATTTAAAGCAGGAATATTATTGGATGAGTTGGAATCAAAGAATATTCTTCGCGCTATAAATATAATGCGTGAGGATTATAGAACATATGTAGATGGCTGTAGAAAAGCAGCAAAATTCTACAATATTGATGATTATTTAGAAAGTTATTCTAATGATATTCTCAAATAAAATAAATTCACACTTAATACTGACTTTAATTTCATTTTCTGTACTTATTACACCTATTGTAAATTTTTATGAAATTAAAGGTTTATTTGATTTGGTAGTAGAGCATTCTGGATTTCTTCTTTCCTCATTAATTTACAAGGCTTCTAAAGAAATATTAATAATATTAATTCTTTTTTTAACAATATTAGTTTCATTTAAATATAATAAAAAATATAGCTATTTTTTTTATATATGTTTATTCACACTTTCTTTTCATTTATTAATTTCAATTATAGTAGTTGATGTACAAGATAATATAATTCTATATTTATTATCTGGTATTAGGTGGAGCTTATTTTTCTTCCTTATTTTATTTTTTTATTTATTTCATAAGAATTTTTATAGGTATTATCCTATTAATATTTCTCCAATAGTAATAATTTTCTTTATAAATTTTTTATTTCAAGTTATACAGTTTTTTTCTGGTGGAAATTTTTATGGAGCAACCGAAAATAATTATGGTTTAAGATCTCCAGGCATTTTTTTTATTCCAAGTACAACAGGTTTTTTTGTGGTAGTCTCTACATTTATAGTAGTTTTTCTTAGTAATTTTAATAATAGTCAAATAATACTTTTTATATGCTTTGCTTTTATTAGTTCTTTTCTAACAATGTCTGGAACAGCAGTTGTTTCACTACTTTTAATAGCAATTGGATGGTTATTGAGAAAATTTAGTTTTCTTAGTCTAATAATTTCATTGATATTAATGTTAACAATTAGTATATTCCTGTTGGGTACATTAACAGGACGTGGAGATGATTACTTAAGAATATCAATGGGTATTAGATTTGAAATTTTTATTGATTTATTTATTAATGCTCTATTATTTTCAGATAAATTTGGTTATGGTACTAGTGCAGCATATCTATTAGGTTTAGACGGAGTTGTAACTGATAGCTTTTTTTCTACTGTCTTGGTTAACTTTGGGTTAATTGGTTTCTTTATTATATTCTCTATTATTATATATCTAATTATTAATACATTAATCTATAAAAACATAGTTGGTTTTATTTTTATAGTTATTTGTTTTTTCTATTTCTTAACAATTTCTGTATCTGAGGCATATCCAATGAACATTATTGTTGCATTTATTGCAGGATATCTATTCGTTGATAAATCGAGAGTTATTAATTAATGAAAGTTATTATTTTATGTAATGTACTTAATGAAGAATTGGCACATAAAAGATTAATTTTTTCTCATAGTCTTGCTAGTTTTTCTAAGGTATTTGGAATGGCTAAGTGTATTCAGCAAACTACACCTAATGTTGAAATTTGGAGTTTAGGTAGGGGGCGTTCACGTAATAATTATATTTTCTTTAATTCTGAAAAAAAAAATATTTCTAAAATTAATTTTTATTATTGCGGTTTTATTGGATTTCCTCTGTTAAGTCAATTTTTATCAATTTTATTTTTAATTCCAAAAATTATTAAAGAAGGCTTAACAAATTTATTTAATTTAAATTCTATTTTAATTATTTATAATAGATATATAGTTTATTTGCCTATTTTAATTTTTGCAAAAATATTTAATATAATTTGCATTTTAGATATTGAGGATGAAGCAAACTATAACTATTCAAATTATAGCTATTCTAAAAAAATTTGGAATTATTTAATTTTCAAATCATTTGATCTTTTATGCTCAAAAAATGTAATAGTTGCATCAAATTCAATTGCAAGTATGAGAAACTATACAAATTATTTAGCCTATTATGGTATTTGTGATAGCTCAAGTAATGTTATTAGATTCTCCAATAAAAATATTAAATTTTTATTTTCTGGAACATTAAACAGTGAAACTGGCTTATTTGATTTTATAAAAATAATTAAGATTTTGGAGGATAATAATCTTATAGATAATTTTGATTTCTATTTAACCGGTAGAATTAATAATAATGATTTTAATATTATTAGCGATTTTTTAATATCAAGAAATTATATTCATTGGCTTGGAGAGTTATCAAAATCATCATATTTAGAATTACTTAATAATTGCGATGTTGCTCTCTCCTTAAAGCAAATTAACTCTAAACAGGCATTTGGAACATTTCCATCGAAGATATTGGAATATACTAGTTTTGGTCTTTGTTTGATCTCTACTGATATGAGTGATTTAAAGGATTTATTTAAGAATAACGTTTACTTTATTAACATTAATGATAAAAACTCAATATTAAAGATTTTTAGTGAAATTAAGAATAATACTGAATTGGCACTAATAAAATCCAATAGAAGTAAATTAATCGCATTAGAAATTTTTTCATTAAATTATTGTTCCTTACTTTTTAATAATTTCTTATGTCAATTTGCAAAAAAGAAATGATATTTTGGTGTCCTGCATTAACAAACCATATGGGTTATTTTCTTAATGCTATCTCTATTCTTAATGGTAAAAATATTTTAATTAATACCATTTATAATGATCATCCTGATAGAATTCTTCAGGGTTGGTCAACATCAAAATTTGATAATATTAATCATGCTGTACTAAGAGGAAAATTTTCATTCTTCAAAATGGTTATTAAAGCTTTTAATTTAAGAAATGAAACACATATTTTTATTAGTCCGTATGAAAAATTTTCACTTCTTATAATTTTATTCTTTATTTCTTATATTTCAAAAAATATTTATTTAATTTCAGAGCCTTATTCAAATGTTAAATATGAATATTTAAAATCTCAAAATAATTTTTTATTATCAAAGTTTAAAGCTACATTTAGACCTTTATTATATAAGTTTTATTCATTAATCTTAAAGAGACAAATAAATGGCATTTTTTGTATTTCTGAATTATCTTATATTCAATACTTACAAGTTGGTTATTCAAAAGATAAATTAATTCCATTTGGTTATTTTGTTCCGAAGTATTCTGAATCTGACTTAAACAAAAACTCACATCTAGCACCAAAACTTTATACATCAACTATATCAACCCAATCCCTTTTTCCTATTTCAAATCTTAGATTGTTATATATTGGTTCATTACTTCCTATAAAAGGTTTGGACATACTTATACAGGCTGTCTATAAATCTAGAAGTAACGGTGTTTTGTGCACTCTTGATATTTATGGTCACGGTAATTCTAGTACTTTAGATATAGATAATTTATCAATATTCTATAAAGGTGTGATTCCTTTTGGCTCTTCTCAAAAAATAATGTCAGATTATGATTTACTTGTAGTTCCAAGTCGTTATGATGGTTGGGGAGTAGTTGTTAATGAGGCAATATTATCTAATACACTTGTAGCTTGCAGTAATGCGGTGGGAGCACGTGTATTATTAAATAAAACTTCACCAAATTTAATTTTTAATGAGGACTCAATCGATAATTTATATTCCATGATTGATTTCTTATATAATAATAGTATGTTAATACCATACTATCGCTCAAGACAATTAACAATTCAAGATCAAATAACACCATCTGTTGCTGCTAATTATTTTATAAATAAAATTAATCGGTTTCACACTGATATTATTCCAGCTTGGGATTTTAGAGTTTAATATGATTATTAATAAATTTTTTCCAGAAATAATAGTTATTAGTTATAGTTTTTCAAGGGGTGGAGCAGCTATAGCTGCTAATAAAATGGCCAATTTACTAGCTATTATGGGATTAAAAGTTAGATATATAAATGCTGAAAATGAAGGAATTTTATTTTTTTTTAAAAGATTGTTATCCTATTTTATTACTAAACTTCAATTTGATGATAACCCCACAAAACACTCATTGAATTTATTTTCTTCTTCAAAATTATTTACTAGTCTTAAAAATTGTAAAAAAACACTTTTTCATTTTCAACTGTTGATAAAAATAAATATTCTTTTAATTTTAAAGCCAAAAGTATCCCGTATGGGAGAAAAAGGTTTATTTGATTAACAAACTATCGTTCGTTTTGGAGATTCACAGTTTTTACTGTAATCTGTTAACTCGCACGAAATATTGATTTGTGTTTGTATTCTGTCATCAAGAATTGAATTATTATTATTATTTGTGACTTGTTGATATTTGTTATTTGAAATA
>CAYZUJ010000057.1:0-10656 GCA_964481375.1 uncultured Neisseria sp.
ATTATTAAAGGTTTTGGAAACAAGGATTATAGGAATAAGAACAGTTAATTTATTTTGATTATTTATACAAAATTCTGGGGTTATAGGGTTATTTATAACGTCTTTTAAAATTTCATTAATTTCATTTTTTATAGAAGATTTATCTTGATTTATTATATTAACATTTTTAGCAATTCCTATGGTTAATTCATTTAATTCTTGCCACAATGTAAATTGATTTGGGCTAAGATCTATAGTTTGTCCTCTTTTGCGTCTAATAGGCAATTCATTTTCTAGGGTGTTATCAGATTGATTATCAATAAAAAGTTTACTTTTAGTAGGATTTGTATTTTTGTTATTTGAATTTTCATAGTGAAATAACGATTGGTCTGAAGCATCACAAAAATCTAATTCAATATTAGATTTTTTTAAGAATGGACTATTAGGGCCGAGAGAATCTGTTGTTGTTGCACTAGAGAGTCGCACAAAGGTAAGATTATTCATATACACTCCTTGTATAATTAAAATGACGTTATGATAACTGTAGTTATAAAAAAACACCAATAGTGAATTTTCCCTATTGGTGTTTTATTGATACATATGTTTAGATTATGCAACTTTTTCAACTTGCCCAAAATCAAGCTCTACAGAAGTATCTCTACCAAAGATTTGCACATTTACTCTTAATTTAGTTTTGCTATAATTAACTTCTTCAATAATGGCATTGAAATCAATAAAGGGACCGTCAATAATTCTTATCTTTTCTCCAATTTCAAATTCTACCTTATATTTAGCTTTTTCTTTTGATTGATTTACTTGTTTTAATATATTATCTACTTCAGCTTGCGTTATTGGTACTGGTTTAGAATCTTTTGCAACACCAATAAACCCAGCAACTTTATTAGTTTTTCTAATTAATAAACCAAGTTCATCGCTGTAATCCATATGAACTAATATATAGCCGGGAAAAATTTTACGATCTAATTCTCGTTTTTTTCCATTTTTAATCTCTTCTACTTTTTCTTTAGGCACTAATATCACATTAGTTTTTAAATAATCCTCAATTTCTTGAGACTCAGTTAAAGAGCTTTCAAGACCAAATGCGGTTCTAAAATCATTTGCTTTACTTATATTATTATCTAATATATAAGCATGGATTTTTTTAGAAATAGCTGATGCAATTGTGCTTTGTACTTTATCTTCCATATTTGTAGCAACTTGCACTACATACCAAGCTAAACTCATATTACTTACCCTTTCCAAGTATTATAGTGTAGAGTAACCAAGATAGCGAACTATCTATTAGCCATAAAAATAAGCTAAGAATAATTACAAATAGAAAGACAATCCATGTAAATTGCATTGCTTCTTTACGAGTAGGCCATACTACTTTTGATAATTCTCGCCATGAATCTCTGAAAAAACCATGCAGATTTAACCCAGTATTTGATACTAAAAAGAAAATAAGTGTTGCGAAAGTAAGCGATAGCAAAACTATTACCCATTTTAGCCACATATTTATTTTTAAAATGTAAAATAAACTTATACCACCTGCAACTATAAGAAGAGCGATATAATCAAAAATATGGCTAGGCTTTTTATGTGCTTCAATTGTTTTTAAAGGTGTATTCATAAGTATATTCTTTTGAAAAATTTATAAATAAATTAACCGGGATTAAAAATTTACTACCCGGTTGTGATGGCAGGTCAAGAGGGTTTCGAACCCCCAACCTTCGGTTTTGGAGACCGACACTCTACCAATTGAGCTATTGACCTATAAATCTAGTCATTTTATTGACTATGCTAGAATTTTAGCAACAACGCCAGCGCCAACAGTTCTACCACCCTCACGAATAGCAAAACGTAAGCCATTTTCCATAGCAATTGGTGCAATTAATTCTACGTTAATATTAATATTATCACCAGGCATTACCATTTCAACTCCAGAAGGTAGAGCTACAGCTCCAGTTACATCTGTGGTTCTAAAATAGAACTGTGGACGATAATTAGAGAAGAAAGGTGTATGACGTCCGCCTTCTTCTTTTGTTAATACATAAATTTCTGCTTCAAATTTAGTATGTGGAGTGATACTGCCAGGTTTCGCTAAAACTTGACCTCTTTCAACGTCTTCACGTTTGGTACCACGTAGTAATAATCCAACATTATCACCTGCTTGGCCTTGGTCTAATAATTTACGGAACATTTCTACACCAGTGATGATAGTTTTTTGTGTTGCTTTTAAACCGATAATTTCAATTTCTTCACCAACTTTTATTATACCACGCTCAACTCTTCCGGTAACAACTGTTCCACGACCTGAAATTGAGAATACATCTTCAACAGGCATTAAGAATGGACCTTCAATAGCACGTTTCGGTTCTGGAATGTATGTATCTAATGCTTCTGCTAATTTAAATATAGCTTCTTCACCTAAAGCGCCTTTATCGCCTTCTAATGCTTTTAATGCTGATCCGCGTATTATAGGTGTATTATCTCCGGGGAATTCATACTTGCTTAATAATTCACGAACTTCCATTTCTACTAATTCTAATAATTCTTCATCATCTACCATATCACATTTATTTAAGAATACTACAATAAAGGGAACTCCTACTTGACGAGCTAATAGTATATGTTCGCGAGTTTGTGGCATAGGACCATCTGAAGCTGCTACTACTAAAATAGCACCATCCATTTGTGCCGCACCTGTTATCATATTCTTTATATAATCAGCATGACCTGGACAATCCACATGGGCATAATGACGATTTGCTGTTTCATATTCCACATGTGCAGTATTAATGGTAATACCACGTGCTTTTTCTTCTGGTGCGCTATCAATTTGATCATAGCTTTTGGCAGAACCACCATATTTTTTTGATAAAATTGTAGTGATTGCTGCTGTTAAAGTTGTTTTACCATGGTCAACGTGACCTATCGTGCCTACATTAACATGTGGCTTCTTACGTTCAAATTTCTCTTTTGACATCTTAAATTATCCTTAAAAACTATTTTTTACTATTTATTATGCTATCCGCAACATGTTTAGGAGCTTCTGAATAATGTTTAAACTCCATTGAATATGTTGCTCGCCCTTGCGACATAGAACGTAGGGTTGTTGAATAACCAAACATTTCAGCAAGTGGAACTTCCGCTTTTACTTTCTTGATTCCAAACCCATCATCATCCATACCTTGAATAATTCCACGGCGAGAAGACAAATCACCCATAACATCACCCATATAATCTTCAGGAGTTTCAACTTCAACTGACATCATAGGTTCTAAAAGTATAGGGCTTGCTTTACGCATTCCTTCTTTAAATCCCATAGAACCAGCTAGTTCAAATGCCAATTGTGATGAATCAACGTCATGGTATGAACCATCAAATAAAGTAACTTTAACATCAACTACAGGATAACCTGCTATTACGCCAGATTTCATAGCACCCTGAATTCCATAATTTACTGAAGGGATGAACTCACGGGGAACTGTTCCACCTTTAATCGAATCAATAAATTCATAACCGCCACCTTCAACTTGTGGATCTAGTTTTAACCAAACATGTCCATATTGACCTTTACCACCAGATTGTTTTATATATTTTCCCTCAATTTCAACTGGTTTTCTAATAGTCTCACGATAAGCTACTTGTGGAGCACCTACGTTTGCTTCAACGCTAAATTCGCGTTTCATACGGTCTACAATAATTTCTAAGTGTAATTCACCCATACCTGCAATAATAGTTTGTCCAGTTTCTTCGTCTGTTTTAACTCGGAATGAAGGGTCTTCTTTTGCTAATCTATTTAAAGCGATACCCATTTTCTCTTGGTCTTGTTTAGTTTTAGGTTCAATGGCAATATGAATTACAGGTTCAGGAAATACCATTTTTTCTAAAGTAATTACTTTATTAGGATCACATAATGTTTCACCTGTTGTAACGTCTTTTAAACCAACGGCAGCAGCAATATCACCAGCGTAAACTTCTTCAATTTCCTCACGTTGATTTGCATGCATTTGCACAATACGACCAATACGTTCTTTTTTTCCTCTAATAGGGTTATATACTGAGTCACCAGATTTAACTACTCCTGAATATACACGGAAGAAGGTTAATTGTCCTACATATGGGTCATTCATTAATTTGAAAGCTAATGCCGAGAAAGATTCTTTATCATCTGCTTTTCTAGTATCAGGAGTACCATCTTCTAGCGTTCCTGTAACTGCAGGTATATCTACGGGTGATGGCAAATAATCAATTACAGCATCTAACATTGCCTGAACGCCTTTATTTTTAAAGGCAGAACCACAAAACATTGGGATAATTTCACAGGCTATGGTACGTTGGCGAATTGCAGATTTAATTTCAGCTTCAGTTAATTCATTTCCATCTAAATATTTATTCATAAGTTCTTCTGATGCTTCAGCTGCTATTTCCAATAACTGTCCACGCATTTCCTTGCATTTGTCTAATAATTCACTTGGAATATCAACATACTGAAATTTCATTCCTTGAGAAGCATCGTCCCATGCAATAGCTTTCATTTTTACTAAATCAATTACACCTTGAAATGATTCTTCAGCACCAATTGGTACTTGCATTGCTACAGGATTACCTTTTAGGCGAGCTTTAATTTGATCTAGTACTTTAAAATAATTAGCACCCTGACGATCCATTTTATTTACGAATGCAATTCTTGGTACACGATATTTATTAGCTTGACGCCATACTGTTTCTGATTGTGGTTGAACTCCGCCCACAGCACAATACACCATACAGGCACCATCTAATACCCTCATAGAACGTTCAACCTCAATGGTAAAATCTACGTGCCCTGGAGTATCAATAATATTAATTCTATGTTCAGGGTATTGTAAATCCATACCTTTCCAGAATGTAGTTGTTGCAGCAGATGTGATAGTTATACCACGCTCTTGTTCCTGCTCCATCCAGTCCATGGTTGCTGCACCTTCATGCACTTCACCAATCTTATGATTGACACCGGTGTAGAACAAAATGCGTTCAGTAGTTGTTGTTTTACCCGCATCAATATGTGCTGAAATACCTATATTGCGATATCTTTCAATTGGGGTCTTCCTCGCCATTATTAATTTCTCCTAATTAGTAACGAAAGCTTGCAAATGCTTTATTTGCTTCTGCCATCTTATGTGTTTCATCACGTCGCTTCATTGCCGAACCACGACCTTCTAACGCTTCCAACAATTCATTTGCTAAGCGAATATCCATAGATTTTTCATTACGTTTTCTAGCAGCATCACGAACCCAGCGCATTGCTAAGGCGACTTGTCTAACTGGTGCAACCTCTACAGGTATTTGATAGTTAGCACCACCAACTCTTCTTGATTTTAATTCTACTAAAGGTTTTACCGAATCTATTGCTTGATTAAATACTTCAATAGCACTTTTCTTAGATTTGTTTTGCACTATATCTAATGCATTATAAACGATCTTTTCTGCTACTGCTTTTTTGCCACGCTCCATAATTACATTAATAAATTTGGATAGGGCAATACTATTAAATTTAGGATCAGGTAATACCTGTCTCTTTTCAATCTCTCTACGTCTAGGCATAAGTGTATGTCCTTAAAATGTTATGCTGATTTAGAGCGTTTAGCCCCATATTTTGAACGCGACTGTTTACGATTTTTAACCCCTGCTAAATCCAGTGTTCCACGGACGCAGTGATATCTTACCCCAGGTAAATCTTTTACACGGCCACCACGGATAAGAACTACCGAGTGTTCTTGTAAATTATGACCTTCACCCCCAATATAACTAGTCACTTCAAAACCATTTGTTAAACGAACACGGCATACTTTACGTAATGCAGAGTTTGGTTTTTTTGGTGTAGTAGTATACACACGGGTACATACTCCCCTTTTTTGAGGGCAGTTTTCTAAAGCTGAAGATTTACTCTTACGTTTAATCTTTTTCCTAGGGCTTTTAATTAATTGATTAATTGTAGGCACTTCTAATCCTTTTTTGATAAAAACCCAAGCTTCTAGCTTGAGTTCATAACACTAAAATCATTTTGATTTTAGACCATAAATTATTAATACTTTTATCTTAATGATAGCCGTTCCAACCATCATTTGGCAACGTGATAAAAAGTTTTTTGCAAAAAACCTCGATTGTAAAGGATGGATTCTACCACAAATTAGTAGGTAAAATCAACTAAAAATAAAGTTAATTCAATTATTTATTGGGGCTATTTTATAATTGATGATTTTTTATATGATAATTTAGCGCTAATTATCCCAATTTTTTGCAGTTTTTAAATTAACACTTAGCTTTACTTTAAGAGTGATTGAATCAGTCATCAGTCTTACTAAATTAGTTTCTATTGATTGTTTTTCCGAGTCAGGTACGTGTAAAATAAGTTCATCATGGACTTGTAGTATTATTTTAGTACCTAGTTTATTTTTAGATAGCCATTTATCAATGTTACCCATTACAATTTTGATTATATCGGCTGAGGTGCCCTGCATAGGGGCATTAAGAGCTAATCGCTCTTCTGCTTCACGAATAATTTTATTATTTGAGTTTATATTAGGTAAATAGATCTTACGCCCCCATAAAGTAGTTACAAAACCATCGTTATGAGCATCATTTTTAATTTTTTCTAAACATTCTTTGATTTTAGGATATTTGGCAAAATAAGTATCAATATAAATTTTGGCAGTAGCTCGGTCTATGTCTAACTCATGAGATAAACCATATACAGTTTTACCATATAATAAACTAAAATTTATTATTTTAGCTTTACGGCGTTCTTCTTTTGAAATTTCTTCAATTGGTTTTTCAAAAATTTCGCTAGCAGTAATACTATGAATATCTAAATTATTATTAAATGCAGCAATTAAATTTTCATCATTACTAAAATGAGCAAGAATTCTTAATTCAATTTGTGAATAATCAGCACAAATAAGAACATGGTTAGGTTCTGCAATAAAGCATTCTCGAATTCGTCTGCCAAATTCATTTCGGTTAGGAATATTTTGTAAATTCGGATCTTTAGAAGATAAGCGTCCACTAGCAACAACTGCTTGTTCAAAAGTGGTATGAACTTTATTATTTTTATCAACCATTTTCGGTAATTTATCTACATAAGTGTTTAATAATTTATTAAGCATTCTATACTCTAATAAATACTTAGCTATAGGAATACCTTGTTTTTCCAATATAGCCAATGTATCCTCATCAGTTGAAAATAAACCGGATATATTTTTTTTAATGCCAGTAGTGGGGATACTTAAATTTTTAAATAAAATTTCTTGTAATTGTTTTGGCGAGTTAATGTTAAAAGTGGTTTTAGCATTGTAATAAATACTATTTTCTAAATCTTTTAATTTTGACATTAGCTCATTTTCAATTATTTTAAATTTATTAATATCAAGTAGAACTCCTTCATTTTCAATTTTTACCAAAATATTAGCTAATGGAAGTTCAATATCATGATATAGTACAAGTTCTTTTTTATCTAACTGTCTTTTTATTTGCTCTTCAACAAATAATGCATATTCTATAATTTTGCTACATTCTTTAATTATTGAATTATTATCATTTCTGTTCCAAATAGAGTCTTTAGTAGTTTTGCTGTGAATTTTTGGAATATCTATTACTTCTAGATTTAATATTTCACTGTAAATTGCCGATAAAGAATGATTAATTCTTGAGTTTTTTACATAGTGAGCAAGTAGAATATCACCGCTTATATTGTTAATTGAAATATTAAATTTACTTAATAACGAAATTAAATCTTTATAATTTATAGCGATTTTATGAAGATTACAATTAAAAAAAGATATTAGTAATTTTAAAGTATTTGATGAATCATTTTCAGTAGCAAATAAATCATGTTGTTTATTTTCAATATCAATTATATAAATTGTATCATCAGTTGCGATAAAAATAAATTTGATTTGAGTAGGATTTAAAAAATTATCTGGTATTACTAATAAAGCAATTGGTGCTTTTTTGGTAATAAGTTTATCTAGAGTATTTTTAATATCATTTTCTGTTTTTAGAGCAATTTGTGGTAGATTTTTGTTAGATATAGCAACAGAGGTTTTTATATTATTATGAGCTTCATTCGATAGTTGGTTAAGCCATGATTTAAAACCAAGTTTTGAATAATATTCTTTTAGTAACTCAATATTTACTGATTTCACGATTAAATCAGAAAAGTTATTATTTGGTAAAAAATCTGATAGATCTAAATCATGTTTAATTGTTACTAATGTTTTTGCTGTTTTAAGCCATGGTTCTGCTTTTCTTAAGTTTTCTCCAACTACACCTGAAAAGTTAGAACTATTAGCAATTATATTTTCTAAATTACCATATTCATTAAGCCACTTACAAGCAGTTTTAGGCCCGCATTTTTCTACACCTGGAACATTATCAACCTTATCACCAACTAAAGATAAATAATCGATAATTTTATCAGGGGCTACTCCAAATTTATTAATAACACCGTTATAATCTAATTTTTCATCAGTCATTGTATTAATTAAAGTAATATCATCATCAACTAACTGTGCAAAATCTTTATCAGAGGTTGCAATTAATACTTTATAACCATTATTTTTAGCAGCAATTGCAATAGAACCAATAATGTCGTCAGCTTCAATTCCTTCTTTAAAAATTACAGGAATGCCTAACGCTCTAATAATAGAATATATATTCTCAAACTGTGAAATTAAATCAGTTGGTGTTTCTGATCTGCCTGCTTTGTATTCAGGGTATAAATGGTCTCTAAAAGTCTTACCAATAGTGTCAAATACACATCCCCAATATTTAGTTGTATATTTTTTTTGCATTTGCTTAAGCATATTAATAACGCCATAAATAGCACCAGTTGGCTCACCAGTGGGGCTAGTTAAGTTTGGCATAGCATAGTATGCTCTAAAAATGAATGATGAGCCATCAATTAATAATAAAGTATGATCCATACTTATTAGTCTTTCATAATTCAAAATTTGGGGGAGGGGTAAACGATTATTTATTTAATCTTGGTTAGTGAGGTTTCTAGGTCGTCTAATGTTGCTTCACCTAGAATAGCTTCTTTGACTTTACTATTCTCGTCTAGAAATATAGTATAAGGAAGAGCGCCAGTAGAATTACCAAAACTACTCATCATTGCATTACCATATTTTGGTGCATGAAAAATCGGATATTTAGCTTTTTTAAAAGCTTGACTATAGTTATCATCAACTTGAATTGTAATTAATTTAATATCTCTATGCTTGCTATAAAAAGTATTAAAAATAGATACTTCATTTTGACAGTGTTCACACCAACTAGCCCAAAAGTTTATAATAACAGGTTTATTATTGATATAATTTTTTAAAGTGGTTTTATTGTTATTTTTATCAGTTAAAACAACTGTCATGGGATTAACTGATGGTTTAAGCATATAAGTGGATGCTAATGTAATTGCAATAATTGTAATTAATAGCAATGGTTTAGTAAGTGTATATTTAAGAAAATTTTTAATTTTAGTCATAATTTACAACTTAAAAACAAAAAGTTAATTTTATTGCTGTTGAATGCCGGCCACTAACCATTTTCCAGAAGCTAAATCAGATTTTATAAAATTCCAAATTTCATTAAAAGGTTTTGCTGGTTGTTGCGGTTCTTCAGAAACATTACCAGAAAACTGCACGGAAGCAATTAATTGTTCTTTGCCAGCTTGATCTTTTTCTAAAGAGCAATCCAATAATTGACAATCAAGTTGACTAAAGTCAGCTATATTATTATTGTTTTTTATATCTTCTTTTAATTCTTGATAAAGTTCTGGAGTCATGTATTTTTCAACTTCAGAAATATTTTCTGGGTTATTCATGCTTTGAATATGTAAAAACATTCCTTTAACTTGTCTTAAGAAATATACTAGTTCCACTCCATCAGGTAATTTTTCCATAGTTGGGTTTTTAAAATTATCTTTAATGTTATCTCTAGATGTACGTGCCCAATTAGGGATATTAGATGCAGAATCTGGGTTTAAGGTTGAATTACGTTTAATATTAGGTATATTGAAATTTGAATCATAATTATTATTCATAGTATTAGGGTTATTAAATCCAGGTGCTGATTTTCTTTTAAAAATCATTAATCCTAAAATTAATAAAACAAATAAAATACCAATAATTCCCCACGGAATAGAGCTAGTAGTTGATGGTTGTACATTTTCTGCCGGAGCTTGAGCTAAAGTTCCACTAGCATTTACATTATTTTGCGCTGAGTTTTTTCCTAGCATATAACCACCAGCTGCACCAGCTGCTGCACCTAATAAAGCTGCAGAACCAACACCCATACCTTGTTTGCTAGGTTGTGGCTGATTCACAGTATTTTGTGGTGATTGATAACTGCGCGGTTGAGGATTATAATAATTTGTATTGGGTTTAGAAATGCTTCTTTGCATACCGTAGCTTCTGCCTCCGCCCATTCTTTTAGCTAAAGCTGTTTGTGCAAAAACTAAACATAAACTTGTTAATATAATTGTAATCTTTTTAAAACTCATTGAATGAAACCTTTTAAATCTTCAAGGATTACATTTTACCATACTATGGTTAATAATGACCAAATAAATTTGTCTGAACATCGTAAGTTGTAAAATAAGGTAAGACAAATTTGGAAATAAAGAAGGTTAGATGT
>CAYZUJ010000058.1:0-10645 GCA_964481375.1 uncultured Neisseria sp.
CATCTCAATATTATATACCAATTCATTTCGTAGAATCATTTATTATGAGTATATTTTATAAATTGAAAATATACATAAACCTATTTCTAGGTTTATGTATATTTATGATTATTGAATTACGATAGCGGTAGGATTTCCTTGGAGTGGATCTGAAGATTCTTTAATTACTTCTAATGAACCATCTTGTTTATAAGATAGTACCGTAATTACTTTTTCTGAAGAGTTAACTACATAGGCATATTTTCCTAAAATATCAAATTCCATAAATGTAGGATCAATACCTAATTTTGGCGAAAGCATTGACAAAGGATTTAATTTACCACTTGCTACATCTATTTTAAACATAGAAAGATTTTGGCTCGCAGTATTTACTACATAAGCAAAATTAGCAAATGGAGCAAACGTAATACTTGTAGCTTTATCACCCACAATAGACATAAATTTTTCATTCAAAGCCCCTGTTTTTTGATCTTGATCAAATACCGTTACTTTTTCCTCATTAACTACATATAATTGATGCCCATTTAAACCAAACTTCATAGATATAGGAGAAGGACCTACTTGATAATCAACTTCTTGTTTTGTTAAAACTCCACTTTCAGTATTTACATTAAATACTGAAACCACATCTACATTATGACTATTTTTATTTAATACATAAGCAAACTTACCTGACGGATCAAAAATCATAGATTTTGGCTCAGTTCCTATTTGAATCTTCGCATCATTTAATTTTAACTCTCCTGAATTTTTATCTATATTAAACATAATAATTGATCCAGTAGATACAGAATCAGATTGTTCATCTTTTAATACATATGCAAAATTACCAGATGGAGCAATTATTAAATTTTCTGCATCCATGCACTCATTAGTACATGCATCCTTATTTATGTTAGCTAAACTTCCTGTTATTTTATCTATACTATAAATAGAAATACCTCCTTTAATAAGTGAATCCCCCTTACTTAACACGTATGCAAAATTACCAGATGAAGCAAAAACCATGTTAACTGGATTTGGTAAAGTATTAACAGTTAAACCATCTTTTGAAATCTTTAAATTACCTGACTCAAAATTCTGAGCAAATGTAAAAACTTTGCTCTCATCTTTGCTTAAGACATATGCATAATAAGGAATTGCCTTTAATTCTACTTCCTTAGTAAAAACGGATATATCATCTGCAGACACAATAATTTTAGCTGTGCCTGGATTTTTAGCTGTAATACTAGAACCATCTATCTGAATAACATTAGACTCTTTAACTGTAAAATTCACCCCCGTAGATAAATCATCTATTATAGTACCATCTACCAATCTCGCTTCAACAGCTAATCTATCTTTCAAACCAGCTTTAATTGCTAAATTAGGATTACTTATTAAATGAACATTATTGATCTCTGCAATTAAACTTACTACATTAAAAACAAAGTCTGCTTTTATATCATTATTAGTTTTACTTCTTGCTGTAATAACAACCTTACCTAAAGGTTTAGATACTTTATTTGTAACCTTACCATTTGCTTCTATATTCACATTTTGATTATCAACTGACCATTCAACATTATTAGTTATATTTTCTTTAGAACCATCTGAATATGAACCTTCAACAGTTAATTTTAAACTACTATTATAGGTCATTGAATCACCGCATACTGACTTAATTTCTATTGAACTTAATACCCTTTGTTCCTGTTTTTTACCATCTTCACCAATACCCAGACAACCAAATTGAGTCACAGATAAAAAGAAAATAAAACTAAAAAGCGCTAAACCTTTTTTCCACATTAACTTCATAAACACCCCCTTATTTAATAAATTTAAAATAATTAAAATTAGCATATAAATTGAGTAAATTAAAATATTTAATGTACTCAATTTATGTTTAAGAGAGATTCTAACATAAGATTTTTCAGAAGGGCAAATAATTCTACAGGTTAATTATTAGAGTAAAAATTAAACGTAGAATTTTATTTTTTATTTATAAAAGTATTTTTATAACTTGATATTAACGCTGAGAATTTTACTCTTAAATTAAAAATGTCTAATCTAAATTTATTTGGTTCCTAAATTTACTTAAAATAAAAATTATTATTGCAACTGCAATATAACCTAAACTTACCTCAAGTGGAATATGTTTTATATCTTCTGGTAAATTATAAGGAATATACATTTTTCCAGTGATATAAATAGAATGTATAACTCCAAAATATGAAAATAAACTTAGTAATAAAGCACAACTTACGCTTTCATTCCATCTTTTACTAATTGCAAAACAAAGCAATGCTCCCCATAATGTTCCGGTAATAATAAAACCATTACCTAACATAATTATTGCTAAAGTATCAGAAATTCCAGAGGTACAATTTAAAAAACACAAGCTTTGTAGCTTGCTTACTTCTATTAATGAACCATTAGTAAATTTAATTGCCAGTAATCTTGCTAATGATGGAAATACCGCAAATAAAATAGCAACTGTATATTTTTTATCACATTGAATAAACCCTTGCGATGCAATTTCAAAAGCAACAAATAATAAAACTGGACCTAATGCTGCTTCTGGAATTATATTCACTAAAAAGGCCACTAACCCGCATAACCCACCAATACCTACAACTATAACATTAATTAATAAATACCCAGCTCGTGCATCAAGCTTTTTATATGCTGGAAAACCAGCATAAGGAGTCGTTTGTGAAATCCCACCACATAATGCTATAATAAAAGTAGATATAGAATCAATTATTATTAAATCTCGAATTTTATAGTTTTCATTCATAGAGGCCGAACTTTCAGCAACCGCCATAGAGCCAAAAATAACTAATAAAGCAAAAGGAATTACTAACGGTATATAAGCTTCAATATAATTAAAATCATTAATAAATGCTAACGATGGGATAGGAAATATAAAATTAAATGAACCAGATAAATTAGGCATACTACCGCTTAATTTAAAAGGAATTAAAATATAGTATAAAACTGTCCCAACAATTATAGCAACTGGAATACTTGATAAATTAAAGGGTAATTTAACTTTTGCGAATATTGTTAAAAAAACTATAGCTAAAACAGTTAAACCTACAATTGGAGTTTTAAAGATTGATTCTAATGAGGTAAAACCAATTAATGCTATCGCAACACCTGCTATTGCACCCAGTAATGCTGCTTGTGGGATAGCTGATTTTACCTTTTCTGCAAATAAGCTAAAAAATAATTTTATAAAGGCTATAATGAATAAACCACCGATTCCAATATGCCAACTCATAATACCAGCTTGATTAATATCCATACCACTTTGTTGAAACATAGTAAAAGCTGGTCCTACAATACAAATGCTAATACCTATTGCCGATGGTGCATCTAAACCAAATGGAACCGCTGTAACGTGCTTATTTAATTTTTTTGCTAATTTAAAACTTAAATAAAAGCATAATAGATTCCCAGCTATTATTCCCATTACGCTACCGGGGATAATATGATTTTTTATTATTTCTACTGGAAAATGATAGCCTAAGGTAAGAATTAATGACATAAAGGCAAGAACTGTAAGATTATCAAATATTATTGTTGCTGAAGCTCCTATATCCCCAGTTGCAAACCATTTATATTTAAAAACACCCATTTTAACCCCTTCTAAAAATAATAAAGGAAGATTATAACAGATATAAAGTTGGTTTTAGGTTAAATCAAAATGACTATAGGCAATATTAGTTGCTATCCTGCCACGAGGAGTTCTTTGTAATAGGCCACTTTGCATTAAATAAGGTTCAATGACATCTTCAATTGTATCAGGTGATTCACCAATACTTGCTGATAAAGTATCTAGCCCTACTGGACCACCTGCAAATTTATCTATAATTGTTTTTAGTAATTTTTTATCCATAACATCTAAACCAATTTTATCTATATCTAACATATTTAATGCTAAATCAGCTACTTGCTTATCTATTACTCCTTTAGCTTTAACATCTGCATAATCACGTACACGCCGCAATAGTCTATTAGCTATTCTAGGTGTTCCACGTGCACGTTTAGCAACCTCTAAGGCCCCATCTTCATTAATTTTTAAATTAAGTAAAGACGCTGAACGCTTAATAACAGCTGCTAATTCTTCAACATTATAAAACTCTAATCGCGATATTATACCAAAGCGGTCACGCAAAGGGTTAGTTAACATGCCTGCACGAGTCGTTGCACCAATTAATGTGAATTGTGGTAAATCTATTTTAATACTTCTTGCTGATGGTCCTTCACCTATCATTATATCTAATTGAAAATCTTCTAATGCCGGATATAATATTTCTTCTACTATTGGCGATAACCTATGAATTTCATCAATAAATAATACATCATTTGACTCTAAATTAGTAAGAATAGCTGCTAAATCACCAGCTTTTTCTAGTACTGGGCCGGAAGTTTGTTTTAAATTTACACCTAACTCTTTAGCAATAATATGTGCTAAAGTAGTTTTTCCTAAACCAGGAGGACCAAATAAAAGCACATGGTCAAGTGCTTCATTACGCTTAATATTTGCTTCAATAAAAATGGCTAATTGCTCTTTTACTTTTACTTGACCAATATATTCAGCAAAGCTTTTTGGCCGTAGTGCTTTTTCAAATATCTCCTCATTTTGAACCTTATTAGGTAAAATAATGCGCTCCAATTCATTTTGATTTACTGATAAATCATCTGTTTTTATCATAAAAATCCTCTATATTGCAACTTCTGCTTTAATTGGTGGATATGGTTCATACTCACTTAAAATAAAATCTTCATATTTAAAAGCAAATATGTCCTTAACATCTGGATTAATTTTCATTTTAGGTAAATGTTTTGGTGTTCTAGTTAATTGTAAGTTTACTTGTTCCAAATGATTATTATATATATGTGCATCCCCTAAAGTATGCACAAAATCCCCTAAGTGCAAATTACATACTTGGGCAATCATGCTAGTTAATAATGCATAACTAGCAATATTAAAAGGAACACCAAGAAATATGTCAGCTGATCTTTGATATAATTGACATGAAAGTTTATTATTCGCTACATAAAATTGAAAAAGAGTATGACAAGGTAAAAGAGCCATCTTATCTAATTCATCTACATTCCAAGCAGAAACTATAAGACGTCGAGAATCACGATTAGTTTTAATTTGTTCAATTATATTACTAATTTGATCAATTGTTTTGTTATTTGCCCCCTTCCAACTTCGCCACTGAGCTCCATACACAGGACCCAAATTACCATTACTATCTGCCCATTCATCCCAAATACTTACTCCATTTTCTTTTAAATAGCGAATATTGGTATCTCCAGATAAAAACCAAAGTAATTCATGTATTATAGATTTTAAATGAACCTTTTTAGTAGTAATTAACGGAAAACCTTCATCTAGATTATAACGCATTTGATAACCAAAAATTGATATAGTCCCAACACCGGTTCTATCAGCTTTTTTATAACCGTTACTCAAAACATATTTTAATAAATCATGATATTGCTTCATTTTTTCACCTATAAACTTAATAATAAATTAAGAATTTTTTCCGTTGTAGGTAATAAAGGCTCTAATTTACAAGGAGTTTTAAAATCATGCCAATATATCTCTTGGTTTTCTAAAGGATAAATATTATTAAGCCAATATTCTATTAATATAACATCTAATTTAACTACTGCATGGGGATATTCATGGACTATTGATATAAATTTTTTACAATTTTCAGGAAGTACTATTATATCAACTTCTTCTTTCAACTCTCTAATCAAAGCCTTAACTTCTGATTCTTTAAATTGTAACTTCCCCCCTGGAAATTCCCAGCTTCCTGAATATATTTTTCCACTAGGACGAGATGTTAGCAGTACTTTACCATCTTTAATTATAACACCTGCTACAACATTTATTATTTCTGCCATATTTTGTTATATTTTTCTAATAAATCTAATTTTGTTTCAGGATTTTTTTTGTCGATTTCAATACAATCTACAGGACATACTATCTGACATTGGGGTTCATCATAATGACCTACACATTCTGTACAAAGCTCTGGGTTTATTTCATATATTTCTGGCCCTTGATAAATTGCTTTGTTTGGACATTCTGGTTCACAAACGTCACAATTAATACATTCTTCAGTAATAAATAATGTCATTTACTTCCTTCTAATAAGACTGGTTTAATTAAAGCATAATTAACTATACCAGCCTTCTTCTCTTTAATTATGTCAAAACCATCTAAATTAGGCTTTATACAAAATTCAATATAAATTAAACCGTCTTTGTTTAAAATTTTAAATTTATCCTTAACTAATTTATGCAAGACTTCTTCCAATAAATTACTTTTATATGGCGCATCTATAAATATTATATCAAATTTTTGCTTACAATCACTTAAAAACCTAATAACATCATTTTTTTCTATATCTAAATTAGCACATTTTAATAAATCTTTATTTAAATGTAAATCTTTGATTGCTTGTAGAGCATTCTCTACAATAACTACTTTTTTGGCATTCCTTGATATAGCTTCAAAACCTAATGCACCTGTTCCAGCAAATAGATCTAGGCATATTTTTCCGGATAAATCCTGGCCAACCCAATTAAAAATAGTCTCTCTAACCCTATCAGGCGTGGGTCTAAACCCAGGAAAATCACTTTTAAATACTAAAACACGTGACCGAAAATTTCCGCCAATTATTCTTACTTTACCCATTCTTTATTTTAACCCTAAGATTAATTTATTACTAAATATAATCCCTTATTCCCAATCAAGAACTCCTCCACTTTGATATTCAATCACCCGCGTTTCAAAAAAGTTTTTCTCTTTTTTTAAATCTATCATCTCACTCATCCAAGGAAATGGGTTTGTCGCTCCAGAAAATAATGGCTCTAAACCAATTTGTTGCATACGGCGATTGCAAATAAAACGTAAATATTCCTTAAACATATTTGCATTTAATCCTAATACTCCCCTTGGCATTGTATCTTCTGCATAAGCATATTCTAACTCAACTCCTTTTTTAAATAATTCGACCACTTGATTTTTAAATTCCTCTGTCCATAAATCTGGATTTTCTAATTTTATCGTATTAATTAAATCAATACCAAAACTACAATGCATTGATTCATCGCGTAAAATATATTGATATTGTTCCGCTGCACCAGTCATTTTATTCTGTCTACCTAATGCTAAAATTTGTACAAACCCCACATAAAAGAATAGACCTTCCATAATGCAAGCAAATACAATTAGCGACTTTAATAATGCTTGATCACTTTCAATGTCTCCAGTTTTAAAGTTGGGGTTAGTTAAAATATTAATAAAAGGTATTAAAAATGCATCTTTTCTTCTTATAGATGGAATCTCATTATAAGCATTAAATATTTCCCCTTCATCTAAACCCAAACTTTCAACAATATATTGATATGCATGTGTATGAATAGCTTCTTCAAAAGCTTGGCGCAAAAGAAATTGACGACATTCCGGAGCAGTTATCTGTCTATATGTACCAAGAACAATATTATTTGCTGCTAAACTATCAGCTGTTACAAAAAACCCTAAATTTCTTTTTACAATCAACCGCTCATCATCACTTAAACCTTTAGAATTCTTCCATAACTCAATATCACGTTGCATATTTACTTCTTGTGGCATCCAATGATTTGCACATGTGGCTAAATATTTTTCCCATGCCCATTTATATTTAAAAGGAACTAATTGATTAACATCAGTTTTTCCATTAATAATACGCTTATCTGCTATATTAACTCTAACCCCTCTTCTAGATTTTTTTACCACTTGTTGCACTTCTTGCTCCATAATCATATACTCCTTTATTCAAATAATGCAGTTACATAATCTTTAGCGTTAAATGGACGTAAATCATTTATTGCTTCACCAACACCAATAAATTTTAAGGGTATTGGTCTTTCGCGTGCAATTGCACAAATAACACCACCTTTTGCTGTACCATCTAGCTTTGTCAAAATTAAACCCGTTAAATCTAGAGCATCATCAAAAGCCTTAACTTGCTGTAATGCATTCTGCCCAATGTTTGAATCTAAAACCAATAAAACCTCATGTGGGGCATTAGGAAGTGCTTTATTTATAACTCTTTTTACTTTTTTAATTTCTTCCATAAGATTTAATTGTGTAGGTAATCTTCCCGCTGTATCAACTATAACAATATCTATTTTTTGTGCAATAGCAGACTGAATTGCATCATAAGAGACTGCTGCCGAATCACCATTATCTTGTTGAGATACTACTGTAACATTATTTTGCTTCCCCCATTCAATAAGTTGTGAGACTGCTGCTGCTCTAAAAGTATCTCCTGCAGCTAATAATACCGACTTTCCTTGCTCGTGAAAATATTTAGTTAGTTTACCTATAGATGTAGTTTTACCAGCTCCATTAACGCCTACTAACATAATTACAAAAGGACTACACTCTTTTACTTTTAATTGCTGTTGAATTGGCTCTAATAATTCAATTAAACTATCTTTTAAAGCTTCCTTTAATTCAGAAGCATCTTTTAATCCCCTAAAACTAACCTTTTGCCTAATATTTTCTAATAAAAATTCAGTAGCATTAAATCCTATATCTGATGAAAGCAAAATTGTTTCCAATTCTTCATATAAAGACTCGTCTATTTGCGCTTTACCAAAAATACCAAGTAACTTTTTATTAAAACTATCTCTAGTTTTAGCTAGACCTGTTTTTAATCTATTAGCCCAATTTTTTTCAATTTGTGGTTCTATATTTACTTTTTCTAAATTATCTATATCAGGTTGATTTTTTCGCTTAAAATTTCGCTTAAAAAAATTTAACACTTTTGCTCCAAACTTTATAATAAATACTATATATAGGGGTTAAGGAGATATTTTACCACAATATAAGGGGGCTTAGAAAGTTTTTAAACTAATTATTTAAATTTCTAGTATATGCTTTTTATGGCCTTTAAATTGAATATCATATTTTGGGTTAATAAACCCCGTACTATTTTTTATCAATAAAACTATAGCAAATCTCGAATAATTTATCAAAAATTTTATCTATTTCTAACTTACCATTATCTATGTTAATAACCTGCAAACTTTTTAACCAAGTTATTTGCCTTTTAGCTAATTGACGCGTAGCAGCTTTAGTGATATTTGCAAGTTCTTCTATAGAAAATTCACTTAATAAGTATCTCCATATTTGGGCATACCCAACACAACGCATTGAAGCATGCTTAGCTGTTAATTGCGGATATTTTAATTTTAATCTTTGTACTTCCGTAATAAATCCACTTTCAATCATATTATCAAATCGAGTAGAAATTCTTTTATGTAAAATCCCTCTATCATGAGGGATAATAGCTAATGGTAAAAAATTAATATGCTTTGTTAAAAATTCTTTATTTTCTAACTGTAATTGGCTAAGCGGTTTTCCTGTTAAATGATATACTTCTAAATTTCTAATAATTCTTTGTTTATCTGTAGGTTCAATTTTAGTTGTAGTATCTATTGCTAATAATTTGTTATACAAGAATTCCCAACCATGGGTATCTGCCATTTTTTCTAATAACTGCCTAATCTCATTATTAGAATCTGGAAGTTTAGAAATTCCATTTATAAAGGCATTAAAATACATCATGGTCCCACCCACTAAAACAGGTAAATGCCCCCTATTATTAATTTGCTTAATCAAATTAATAGCATCCTTGATAAATTTAGCTACTGAATAAGATTCTAGTGGAGAAATAATATCAATTAGATGGTGGGGAACTTTAAGAAGTTCTTCATGTGAAGGTTTAGCTGTACCAATATCCATATTTTTGTATATTAACGCTGAATCAACACTAATAATTTCAATAGGATAATAGTTTGCTAACTTTAAAACTAATTCAGTTTTACCTGTTGCAGTCGGACCCATTAGTAAAATAGCACGTTCATTATATTTTTGCATTAATATTTTGCGCCTAAAAAATAAAGCTCTATAATATTATTTCTGAGTTTATTCAGTGAATAATATTATAGAGCTTTATTAAAAGGGAAATAAGTAAAAGAAGCTTGGCGATGTCCTACTTTCGCATAAAATACATTATACTATCATCGGCGAAGAAACGTTTCACTTTCCTGTTCGAGATGGGAAGGAGTGGGTCCAATTCTCTATGGTCACCAAGCATATTCAGAATAACTAATTGGATAGAAGATTCAAATAACGACTCAAATAATAGAGTCAAGTCTCACGGGCAATTAGTATCGGTTAGCTTAATGCATTACTGCACTTCCACACCCGACCTATCAACGTTGTAGTCTTCAACGACCCTTCAGGGGAGTTTAACTCCCAGGGAAGTCTAATCTTAAGGCGAGTTTCCCACTTAGATGCTTTCAGCGGTTATCTCTTCCATACTTAGCTACCCAGCTATGCCACTGGCGTGACAACTGGTGCACCAGAGGTATGTCCACTCCGGTCCTCTCGTACTAGGAGCAGGTCCTTTCAAACTTCCAGCGCCCACGGCAGATAGGGACCAAACTGTCTCACGACGTTTTAAACCCAGCTCACGTACCACTTTAAATGGCGAACAGCCATACCCTTGGGACCGACTACAGCCCCAGGATGTGATGAGCCGACATCGAGGTGCCAAACACCGCCGTCGATGTG
>CAYZUJ010000059.1:0-10458 GCA_964481375.1 uncultured Neisseria sp.
AATGCGGCACAGGTGGGAACTTTTTCTATCACTTTTCTATTTTTTTTACCTACTATATTTAATTAAAGGTCCTATCATGAAATTATATTATTCTTTAGGAGCCTGCTCCTTAGTAATACGAATTTTAATCCATGAATTAAATTTAAAGTGTGAATTTGAAGATGTAAATTTAAAAACAAAATTAACTAAAAATGGAATGGATTTTTTTCAAATTAATCCAAAAGGTTTTGTGCCAACCCTAGAATTGACTTCAGGAGAAATATTAACTGAAAACGTAGTAATTCAACAATACTTAGTAGACACTAACAAGGCCTATAATTTATTATCTCCTATTGGAGAATTATCACGCTATCATATTTTGGAATGGGTAACTTACATAAATACAGAGTTACACAAAAGTTTTAGCCCATTTTTTAAACCTAACATACCTCATGAAATTAAAGAACAAATTTTTAAACCAATTCTATTTAAAAACTTTAATTATGTTGACAAAAACCTCGATAAAAAAGACTATTTATTGGGCTCAAGTTTAAAACTTCCTGATATTTATCTATTTGTAATGATTATTTGGTTAAAAAATAAATTTCCAAGCGATATAAAACAATGGCCAAATCTTAACAGTTTTTTTGATAGACTTATTAAAAGAGAAGCATTTAAAAAAGCTCTACATGAAGAAGATTTATTAGCAAAATTCTAAAAGATCAAGTTGTATAAAGGCTCTAACATTAGGGTCTTATAATTAATATCACTCTATATAAATAAAAACTTAATTTTCTCCTTTAATCAATACCAAATTTAACAGCCAGTTGCCAATTTTAATTAGTGTATTTTCATCTTTTGCTGCCAATATAAAATAGTTTTCAGCTATTTTTGCAAAAACAGGGTCAGTTTTTAAAGATTCTAACTCAAAGTTTTCATATTTATCCATATAAATACTTTTAGCCCTATTTATTCTATAATTTTGTATTTCTTCATTAGGTAAATTTTTATATTTTAAAGGCAATGGTTTAATATATTCCTCTATTGCTTTTTTATGAATTAATACTGGACTAAATAAACTATTAATAAAAAACTCGCATATCTCATCAAAAATATAAGTTGAGTCTATATTATCTTTTAATTTAACTTGATAAAAAACAGTTTTTGATTCTTGATTTATTAATCTTAATTGCACATTATCTATTTTTAATATTTGATTATTAGAATTAATAAATTTAGCATTTTTAGCAAGTAAATAAAATATTAAACTTTTAACTTGTAAAGAATAAGGAATTATAATTTGCTCACCATCCCCTATTTCATCTGATTTTATATTTATAAATTCATCACAAATAACTAAAACCACCTCATTATTTTTTTCATTCTTAAAATTAATCCACACATGATCATTTATTTTTACATTATATTTACTATAGTTAAAATCTATGATAGCTTTTTGAGAACCTTTTAGCAAACTGTAAGTTAAATATAAATTAAGCACTTTATCTAACTGATAATCGCCCAAATGCTCATATGATAATACTCCTTTAGCATATAAATAATCTTTAAGATTTCCATTATTTTTTAATTGTAATAAGTTTTCATTAAATAACTGTTTATTACACATAGTCTCTATTTTATTAAACTCTTTGTAAAGATTTTTATATAGTTGTCGAGACTCTAGTTGAAAATCCTCATAATCATTTACCTCTTCAATTTTATTATAAGTATTTAAACCAACTAAAGAATATAAATTAGAATTTGAATATAAAAATGTATTAATTAATTTTTTACAATTAATTTGTTGCAAATATTCTTGATGTTTAAGAGAAAGAACAACGTTATATTCTTTTATATAATTATTTTCAAAATCAGTATTAATAAATTTATTTAATTTTCCCCAAAATACAGAATAATTAGGATTACTATTATTATAAAATGGATGTAAAGAATGGATATGCGTAATTTCATTTAATTTTTCGCTACCATTAATAATACTATTCTTTATAGTTTCTAATAATAAACTCACAACTGTTGAAGGCCTTTTTTCAATATTAGTATTTTGATCACGACCAACATAACTTATAAATAAAAAATCTTTAGTTGCTAAAATGATATCTAAAAATAATTGTTTATCCTCAAGATTAAAGTTTCTATCAGCTAGCACTCGGTTTTTACTAATAATACTTAAATTATTAGGATTATAATTACGTGGAAACTCCCCAAAGTTCATACCTAATATATAAACTGCAGAAAAAGGAATATTTCTCACACCTTGCATTGAGGAAAAAGTTAATTTACCAGTAAAAACTGTATTTTCTTTATTATTTACCAATAACTCTTCTATTAACCTATTAAAAATAGGTAAATTAATTCGCAAGTCTAAATTTAAACAGCTATTCTTTAAATATCCTATAAAATTATCTATTGCAATTTCTGCATCCGTATTTGTAATTATCTCAATTTTTATATATTCAATCAATGAGATTAAATCTTTCATTGAGATATTAATGTATTCTAAACTATTATTATATAAATAACCACGAACTTTTTTTATAACATTTACTAAACTAATTAATTTATTACATAAATTCAATTGACTATTCTCTAAATTATCATAACCAACATAAAATTTACTTTCACTTAAACTATCATTTATTTTATATATCGGTATTTTTCCATTTTGCCAATATATGCTTTCTGGAATACAAAATCCCAAGCTTAAATTAACTAAAAATCTTTCAAATGTATTAATATCAAAATCAGAATAACCGTATTGTTTATAATCAGATGCCTCTAACCCCCAACGTATATTATTTTCTTGTAACCAGAAATGAATTCGTTCTAAATCATCTTGACTAAAATTAAGATTTTTTTTAATTTCTGTTTGATTAATTAATTCTAAAAAATTACTTCTAGAAACATTATACGGTATATTTAATAATTCTTTTATTACCTTAATTGTCTCATGTTCACTATTTATAATACCTTTAGTAATATTATAAGGGATCTTAATCTCATCACAAGCCATATTATTTACAAATTCATTATCAAAAACAGCCTTAATGTAAGGAATATAATCTTCAATTTTAGGGGCAAGAACTACAAAATCTGCAAGAGTTAAATTAGCATTTTCCGCTAATAATTTACATACTTCATTAAATAAAACCTGTATTTCACGCATTTTATTATGGCAAACATTAATTTTAATATTATTTTTAAATGAGCTTGAAGTAGCTATTGGCTTAGCGATACTTTCATGATTTTGATTTAATGCTAATTTGCTATCTAATCTATTTACTATATTTTGTACATCATTTTGAATTAAAGTTAATAAAGACTTTGGTAGGTAATTAACCATGGGATTTATTACAGAATTTTCTAATTCAGAATCAATAATTTCATAGTTTAATAATAATTCAATAAATTCTCTTGATTGTTGAGCCAAATTTGCAACTAATGGATTCCCATCAGTTAAATGCAAATCAGAAACTTCAAAGTTATCACTAGATAATACCTTATGCTGTAATCTAGCCTTTGTTAAACTATTGAATAAATCCCCATAATAATTATTGGATATAGATAAATAATACCAATTTATAATTGAAAGTTTAGCTATTTTTTTTAAAATATCTATTTGTGAAGGATAAATATTAGATAAACCAAAAATATAAATATTTTTTGGAATATTTTTCAATTCTGTACTATTTAAAAAAAACTGATATATGTCTAAATAAGTTTTTTGCCCATCTATTTTTAATAATAACATTTGCCAAATTTTTTCTTGCCACTTGTTTTTTGTATCAAATAGACTTAAATCTAATAACTCTGTTGTTCTTAAATAAAGATATTCACTAAAAATTGCTTGCAATTGAATTGCTAATTGAAAAGCTTTATAAAAATCGATATTATCATTATTAAATAAAAAATCATGAATATAACTTACATCATAATCTAAACTATCTAAAAAACTCTTACTACAAATATAATCATAAATAATAAACTTTGCTTTAGCAAAATCAAATAATTGCACATGAGGATTGTTTATTTTATAAATTTCTTCAATAAATGGACTTAATAAAACAGAACAACTAATATTAGCACATATAGAATTAGATTTAGCTATATAATCTTTGAGCCAATTTTCTATACCTATATTTTGCACTATAATTTTTATGGGAGTAAAAATATCAGATTTGTGTGAATTAAATTTAGCTAGAAAGTCTTCTAATAATCCTACTTCGTGATTACACTCCATACTATTATAAGAAGATAGTATTTTATTTTTTTGGATAAAATTTATATTTTGCATTAAAATTTTTACTAAAAACTTAAATCTGGTAGCTCAATTCCATTTAACTTTCTATATAACTCTAAGGCACATTTATCAGTCATTCCTGATATAAAATCAAGTATATACATTATTTTTTCTTTAGGGTTTTCTATTAAATTAATGTCGTATTGATTTGGCAATAAATTTAATATTTTTTCATTCTTCAAATGCCAAATTTTATCTTCATTCAAAATAGCAAAAGTAAATTGTTGTAGTAAAAAATTAAGTATTTCATAACCGGCTAATTCTATTTCTAAAACTGGTTTATAAGAATACGCATATTTTTTAACATAATTACTAATTGCAATTAATGCCTCACTTAAAGAAGATTTTTCCAAAATTATAATATCCATAATTCCTAAAAGTTTATTATTTAAAATTAACTTATTATATTGACCACTCATAATCTCTTCATAATTATCGATAAATTTGTTTACAGCTTCTCCAATTAATATATTCAAAGCGTAAGAACGTAATTTAGCAAATTTGTCTTCATCAGCTAAATATTTTATATTTTCTTTAATAAAATCTAAATTTTTATTTTTGCTAGAGATAATCTGGCTAAATAAATCTTCTGCATTAGAAAAACTAATTAAACCCATTTTATGCGCATCTTCTAAATCTAATAACCTATAGCAAATATCATCTGCTGCTTCTGCTAAAAAGGTTAAAGGATGCCTGCAATACTCAAGATTACCTCGCTTGATTAAACCACAACTTATTGCAGCTTTTTCAAATAAAGAAACTTCTGTCTCAAAAACACTATGCTTATTTGCAAAGATAGATTTCTCATTAAACATGGTAGGATATTTGATAACAGTAGCTACTGAAGCTAAAGTTAAATTAAGGTTTCTTGATTTATTAATTATCCTCAAAGATTGTGCATTACCATCAAAATGAGATAATTGCATAAGAAAATTTTTACTAACAATTGATTCTAATTTAGCAAAATTTTTCCGAAAAAAGATAGAAATTGCATCTTCACCAGCATGACCAAATGGAGGATTACCTATATCATGTAATAAACAGGCAACACTTACAACATCAGCTACATCTTTAACAAAACTTTTAGATAAAGAATCATCTAATTGATTCTCAACAATTTTTTTAGCTACTAAATTCCCTAATGATTTACCAACTGATGCTACTTCTAATGTGTGGGTTAAACGAGTATGAATAAAATCACTTTGGGGAATAGGAAATAGTTGCGTTTTATTTTGTAAATGTCTAAAATACGGAGAAAAAATAACCTTATTATGATCTCGTTCAAATTCGCTTCTATCATTATCATCATTAACTCTTAAAGATGAAGGATATATTTTTAATTTAGTGAGTAATTTATGCCAATCCATTTTTTGCATGCTTTAGCCCCGTAAAATTATATTACTTATTTTTACCTAACTTAGTAAAAAATTTATTTTTACTTGCTAAATAAAATATTATTACTCCTAAAACTATCATAGGAACACAATACCACTGCCCCATTGATAAACCTGTTTTTTCAACAACATCACGTAAAAAATAATCTGGTTCCCGAAAATACTCTAAACAAAAACGAATCATTCCATAAACAATTAAAAAAACTCCCGATACTTGCCCTACTTTTCGTGGTTTGCTAGCATATACCCACAATATTGTTAATAATAATATTCCCTCCCCCAATGCTTCATAAATTTCTGAAGGATGCCTTGGTAACATACCACCTGATTGTGGATAAATCATTGCCCAAGGTAGATTAATAGTTGTAACTCTACCAATTAACTCTCCATTAATAAAATTGCCAATTCTACCAAAAAATAACCCCATTGGAATTAAAGGGGCCACAAAATCAGATAGCTCAAAAAACCCATGTTTTTTACTTTTAGCAAAAAAATAAATTGCAATAAAAACTCCTAACATTCCACCATGAAATGACATACCGCCAGTCCAAGTTTTTAGTATATCTAGTGGATGCGTAAAATATTTAACTGGTTTATAAAAAAAACAATAACCTAACCTACCACCAATTATTACTCCCAAAGCTCCATAAAATATAAAATCATCAATTAGTTTATTAGTTAGAAAAGAATGTCCATATTTTTTTAAGCGCCACTTACCAGCATATATAAAAAATAAAAATGCCATTAAGTACATTATGCCATACCAATATACTTTAAATACACCAAAATTAATTGCAACAGGATTTAATTTAGGATAAACTAACATATTTTTAATTGCCTTAAAAAGTTAAAATAATATTACGTAATTATAGCACTATGTTTGATTAGTTACACCTTATTCAAAATTTTTGCTAAAATATTGCTTTTGATTTTACTAAACTTTAGGAGTTTTAAGTTATGAAATTGCCCATTAAAATTGCTGTAACAGGTGCCGCTGGTCAAATTGGTTATAGCATATTATTTCGCATTGCAAGTGGAGAAATGTTGGGTCATGATCAACCAGTTATACTAAACTTATTAGATATTGAACCCGCAATGAATGCTTTAAATGGTATATTAATGGAGTTGGAAGATTGCGCGTTTCCTTTACTTCAAAGTATTAGCATAAGCCATGATCCTTTTGTTGCTTTTACCGATATTGATATTGCTATTTTAGTTGGCGCAAAACCACGAAGCAAAGGAATGGAAAGAAAAGATTTATTAGAAGCAAATGGAGCTATTTTTACTGTGCAAGGGAAAGCATTAGCAGCTGTTGCTAAAAAAGATGTAAAAGTATTAGTAGTTGGAAATCCTGCAAATACAAATGCTCTTATTACCTTAAAAAACGCACCTGGCTTGAACCACAAAAATTTTACAGCGATGATGCGCTTAGACCATAATAGGGCTATAACTCAACTAGCAAAAAAAACCAACAAACATTCAACAGATATTAAAAAAATCACAGTATGGGGAAACCATTCTTTAACTCAATATCCAGATATATTTCATGCAACAGTAAATGGCATCGTTGCCTCTAGTTTAGTTGACAACTCATGGCTTGAAAATGATTTTTTACCAATCGTTCAAAAAAGAGGAACTACTATTATTGAAGCTCGTGGTTTGTCATCTGCTGCTTCAGCCGCAAACGCCGCTATTGATCACATTAGAGATTGGATTTTAGGCACTCCTGAGAATGATTGGGTAACTATGGGAGTTGCATCAGATGGAAGCTATAATATTCCTGAAGGTGTCATATATGGGTTTCCAGTAACTTGCAAAAATGGCCAATATGAAATAGTAAAGAATTTATCTATTAATGAATATAGCCAAAAAAAAATGATAAACACTTATAATGAATTACTTGAAGAACGAGAAGCAATCAAACATTTATTATAAATAACTATTAGTAATAGTTAAATTTCACTATTGCTAAACATATTGAAATAGCTTATAATAACTCATTGAATTTTATCAGGAATTATTAAAAAATGACTATCAAAGTTAATCCAAATAGTATACAAACCAGCTTAATGGCTAGTACTGAATCAAAAAATGAACAAAAAGAATGGTTTAAAAAAGAATTCCCATCTCCTCT
Organism: uncultured Neisseria sp.; assembly: GCA_964481375.1. Lineage (GTDB taxonomy): Bacteria > Pseudomonadota > Gammaproteobacteria > Burkholderiales > UBA11063 > Aquella. The sequence continues at coordinate 7,826 of CAYZUJ010000059.1, forward strand.
AGCACTTTACTCTGCAGAGACAAATGATATGAAAAAATTAGCATCTCAAAAAGAGACTGCTAAGGAACGAACGAATACTGTAAAAGGTTATTTTGAAAAAGTATATATTTATGTTGCAAATACTGCAGCTAATAAAAAATCTTAAATTTTTTAAATTATAAATTTTTTTATACAAAGCCATAAATATTTATGGCTTTAATTTTTTATTAACAAAATAAAATTTATCACCCCTCAAAGCACGTGGTAAGACATCTTATAAAATCTAATATAATCTTTCCCTTAATACCTTTCATTTTTTCAAAACCTCTCAATAATTTGATATAATCTGGTTCTCTCAAGTAAATTGGGAGAACTGGCATTATTAAATAAATTTGCCAGCTGTTTTATGATAATTAGATTGTTACAATAAATATAATTATCAACTAAGTTCTTTAACAAGTAGAAGCCATATTTAAAAATAGAGAATTCTGGTCTTTGTATTATTGAACCATCTGCCCAGTCTGTTAATTTTGCAACAGTGCCAAAATTATTATGTTAAAATATTTATTTTTATAATTAACTTATTTTAATTTGGGACAAGTAAAACATGAATATTTCTAAGTTTAATTTCTCTATAGCTAACAGCATGTTATTTCGTTTGCCAAAACATAGTGCCGAGATTAGCAATTTTAAGAAAATAATTAATCAAAATCAAAACGAGGAAGATTTTAATAAAATAATCGATATAATTAAATTTGGCATTGACAATAAACATTTAGCAAATAATATTGTAAAAATTTTAATGGGTGAACAAGTAAAAATAGTATTAAAAAACTATAATTTGAATGAATTTATAGATAAATATAAAAATACTAACGATGATTTTATAATGCACATGAAAAATTTCTGCAAAAAGCTTTTTAAAACTGGTAAAACAGTTAATGATAATCAAGAAAAAGCATTTCAAAAGCTTTCTTTGTTTTTAGATGTATTAAATGTAAAAGAAAATGACAGTGAGGGAAGATTTTTTTTAAAAAAAGATCATAATTTTACAAGAGATTATTCTCAAATAAATTACAAGAATGTATTAATATCAATTAAAGATAAACCTATTATTTCAATAAATGAAGATAGTGAAGGACAGAAATTTACTGGACAAGCTATATTTAATAAAACTACAAAAGCTTATGAAAAAGCTAGCGGCATAGTGACCTTGTCCTCAGGAGCTGTATTTGAAGGGAAATTTAAAAATGAGAAACCACACGATGGTAAACTAAGTTATTTTCTGGGTAAAAGTAAATATGTATACTCTGGCATAGTTGATGATAAATGTAACCCTATTAATGACAATTCTACTATTATACAGAATAAAAGGCTATCATATAACTTTTTTAAAAAAGCTTTTTTGACAATATTTACTCCATTAATAAGGGAGTGCACCACATCTCAACGTTTGACCCCCTATATATTTTTAATTGCTACAATAGCCATTGGTTCTTTGTTTCCACCATTTATTTGGTTAATTCCTATACAATTATTGTGTCAAATAGTATCAACGTTTTTTATTAAATATAAAACAGTAACAGTAGTTAACAAAGTTGACGTTGAATGGAAAGATGCAAAACCTCATAAAATAACCCTACATCCTATGTTTGGATTGAAAATATGCTTTGAATTAATAGATAATTGTAGGTTTAAAGTTATTGATCCTCAACTTCATTGTATGCCATATTTGAATGCGCCACCACAAAAAATTATAACTGATGATATTTCTCTTAAAGACGCATATTATTATGAAATGAAATTACCTGATGGATCACTAATGTCAATAAAACGTGGTGAATATGCAAATTTTACTGTAGAATATCAAAATGGTGATGAATTAAACATTATAAAATTCTTAGGTTTCTTAGATGGAAAATGGGGAGGTTCAAATTTTGAAGAACGATTATTAAGAGGAAAATTGTCCTACATTAATGGGGATGTTTTTGAGGGTGATTTATACATAAATAGAATGTTAAAAAAAGGTATTATGAAGTATAAAAACGGATGGGAATTTAAAGGGTCATTTCATTTCTATTCGCCTTACGATGGTGATTATATAATATATAATAATGGTATTACAACTATTAAAAAGATTAAAAAAGGGAAATTTATTTGTGGCGGAGTTATAATTAATAATGAATACTTTTCTAAAGAACATTTAGGTCTAGTTTGTAAAAAAATAGAGGATATTATTCAAAAACAGATTGAGAATATGCAAAAAGAAGGAAAAATTGAATCAGAAATACTTATTGAAAATTATAAGTTCCAGTTTATAAGTGATTGTATATCATTTGATAATATTAGTGAATTCAAAAATGATATTTGTATTATTAAGGAAGGCGATAATTATCAAATACAATCAAGAGATTCCTATAATAAATGGTTTAAAAAAAATACAAGACTTCCACTTTCTAGAACTAGAGCTATTCGTAAATTCAACTATTGGTTTAAAGAAGATTTTGGTAATATTGCTTTAAAAATGGGAATAAGATAATAAAATCATATTTTATTGAGGATAGATTTTGTTCAATTTAACCCAAGACGAAACAATAATCGTATCTGAACTAAAAAAGATTATAAAGAATGAAATTGATAAATTTGGATTTATT
>CAYZUJ010000060.1:0-294 GCA_964481375.1 uncultured Neisseria sp.
TTTCTTTTATACTCCAGGTATAGGACTTAGGTTCGAGTTTCCAATTAATAAATATGTTGCATTATTTTTTGATCAAATGTATGCATATAATTATGATCAATCTAACATACCTCTGCCTCAAACTAAGACTATTATTATTGCATCCAACTCGCAGTGGACTAGTATTTTAGGGGTTAAAGTTGATTTGTGGGAAAACTTACAATTAGCTGCCAATGTTTTTTATACAAACTATAATGATTATAATCAAACAAGTTTGGCTTATTTAAGTAGTGCTCCTGCTGATGGATTATTGGG
>CAYZUJ010000060.1:320-10438 GCA_964481375.1 uncultured Neisseria sp.
CATTCTTTACAATAGTGCTGAATAAAAAATATTTAATTTATTAAAAACTAAGTACAAAATAGTTTTTAAACATTTCTTTAGGAATAAAGTTAGAATATCCGGCATTAATTGCTTTTTCAATTAGCATTTTACTTGCTGAACCATTAATGCTAAATTTAGGGCAAAGCCCTTCATTAATTATTTTAGCAATAAAACTACGAGAACATTTTAAATGTTCAGACATTTCTTGCTGAGTACAACCATTAATTAACATAAATAAAACTTGCTCTTCATTCTGAGTAAGTTTTATTTCTTGTATATTTTCTAAAGGTAGCATTTTATAATTATTATGAGATTTAAATTTTGTTTCAATTATACTCTTATTTGATATCATTTTAATTTCACGACGTATGGTTTTATAACCTAATGCATCGCCATTTATATTTAATAATGGTTCGCTGGTTCCTAAATATAGTTTATTATCATTTTGATTAAACCAGATAACATCTAAAATTTTTTTGTTATCCATTATATATTTATTATGTAATTCATGAAATTCTTTTGGGGCAAATGTGAGCATTTTTTTCCAAACTAACTCACGATTTTTAATTGCGTCATTATAATTTTTAAACCCTAACCATCTTGCAGTTTTATCTGTAGAGAAAAGTAACTCTCCAACGCTATTATGAATAGATAAGTTTATATCATATTTCATAAACCCATAAAAAGCAGGAATAATAATTTTTTTAATAAAATTGTTATCATTTGATTTTTTAACTAAAGTAGTCATACTAATAAACTTATACCTAATAATATATATATATATATAATTTAATTATTTAATGTCGGCATTATATGTATAAATATATAAATATGCAATAGCGAATTTTCACTATTGCAGAAAAATATGTTTTTTGTAGTTTAAAACACAATTAATATTGACATGATTAATGATATAATCACGTTATATATTAACGTGTAATTATTACCTTGAAGGACTAAATTTATGAGTTGGTTAAGTAAATTATTACCACCGAAAGTACAAACTAATGGATCAACGACGAAAGTTAATGTGCCAGAGGGGTTATGGATAAAATGTGAAAATTGTAATGAAATTCTCTACCATACTGATTTAGATAATAATTTAAAAGTATGTCCTAAATGTGATTATCATCATCAATTAAATAGTCGTGAACGAATTGATATGCTTTTAGACATGGATAATCGAGAAGAGATTGCAGAAGAAGTTAAGCCTGTAGATATTTTAAATTTTAAAGATAGCAAAAAATATACTGATAGATTAGAGCAGATGCAAAAAAAAATTGAGGAAAATGATGCTTTAATTGTTATGAAAGGGACTATTAATAATCAGCAAGTTATTATAGCCTGTTTTGAGTTTAGATTTATTGGTGGTTCAATGGGGGCTGTTGTTGGAGAAAAATTTGTTCGTGGTGTAAAGGCTTCGTTAGAATATAATTGCCCGTTTATTTGTGTATCAGCTTCAGGTGGGGCAAGAATGCAAGAAGGTGTTAGTGCGCTAATGCAAATGGCAAAAACTTGTGCGGCTTTAACATTATTATCAGAAAAAATGTTACCTTTTATTTCAATTTTAACTGATCCTACATATGGGGGAGTATCGGCCAGTTTTGCTTTCTTAGGTGATGTAGTTATTGCAGAACCAGGAGCTTTTATTGGTTTTGCAGGTCGTAGAGTTATAGAGCAGACTGTTAGAGAAAAACTACCTGAAGAATTTCAACGTGCAGATTTTTTATTGAAAAAAGGTGCTATAGATATGATTGTTCGCCGTCATGATTTAAAAATAGAGGTGGCAAAAATAATCGCTTTATTAACAAATAAAGAACTGCTATCTAGTTAAGAGAAGGAAAGATGCTAAAAGTAGGTTTTGTTGGTTGGCGTGGCATGGTTGGTTCAGTATTAATGCAACGTATGATGATTGAAAATGATTTTAATAGATTTGAGCCAGTATTTTTTTCTACTTCTGATATAGGTGGAGAATCTTTAAAAATTAAAGGTAATAGTTTTAAATTATTAGATGCCTATGATTTAGATAAACTTGGAAATTTAGATTGCATAGTATCAACTCAAGGTAGTGATTATACTGATAGTATTTTGCCAAAATTAAGAAAAAATGGTTTTGATGGCTATTGGTTAGATGCTAGTTCAACACTACGTATGAATGATGATTCTGTTATTATTTTGGATTCAGTTAATCGCTCATTAATTGATAAAGCTCTAAATAATGGTATTAAAAATTATATTGGTGGCAATTGTACAGTGAGTTTAATGATAATGGCTATTGCTGGTTTATTAAAGAATAATTTGGTTGAGTGGGTTAGCACGATGACTTACCAGGCTGCTTCAGGTGGGGGAGCTAAGTGCATGCTTGAATTATTAAAGCAAACTGACGGTTTATCGAAGGGTATATCTAGTCTTTTAGCAAATCCAGAAATTAATATTTTAGATATAGATAAACAAGTTAAAAATATTTTTAATAGTAATATTTTACCAACATATAATTTTGGGGTGCCATTAATAGGAAACGTTATTCCTTGGATTGATGTTCAAGTTGCAGATGGGCAAACAAAAGAAGAATGGAAAGCTCAAGCTGAAGGCAACAAAATACTGGGTTTGACAGGAAATAATATTATTCCAATTGATGGAATATCTGTGAGAGTTGGCAGTTTACGTTGTCACTCGCAAGCTTTGACAATAAAATTAAAAGATAATATATCATTAGAACATATAGTTGAATTGATTAAAAATGGGCATCAATGGATTAAATATGTAGAAAATAATAAAAGTGATACTTTAAAGTATTTAAATCCTGTCGCAGTTAGTAATACCTTAGATATTGCAGTAGGAAGACTTAGAAAATTAAAGATTGGCAAAGAATATTTAACGTTATTTACTGTAGGAGACCAATTATTGTGGGGTGCTGCTGAACCTATTAGGCGAATGCTTAATATTATTATTGATTATCATAAATGATTGAAATTAATTATAATATAGCGCTAATTATTGAATATGATGGTAGTAATTATTATGGGTTTCAGAAACAAATTGGTGTACAAACTATTCAAGATCAATTAGAGCAAGCTTTATTTCTTTTTACTAACGAGAAAATTAATGTTATTACAGCAGGGCGAACAGATACCGGAGTACATGCTATCTATCAAGTAGTAAATTTTATAACTACGGTTAAAAGATCTATAAATAGTTGGGTTCGGGGTGTTAATGCTTTTTTACCAAAAGATATAGTTATTAAAGAAGCTACAACTGTTCCTTTAGAATTTAACGCTAGATTCGATGCTATTTCTAGAACTTATCACTACTATTTATATAATAATTTTATTAGATCATCTTTATTATATAAAAGAGTAGGGTGGTATCAAAAAAAATTAGATATAAATAAGATGAAAATAGCTGCTTCTTATTTAATAGGAGAACATGATTTTTCTTGTTTTCGTGCTTCAAGCTGTCAAGCCAATACACCAAATAGAACGATAACTACTTTTACAATTGTTAATAAAGAAGATATTATTAAATTTGAAATTACTGCAAATGCATTTTTACATCATATGGTTAGAAATATAATTGGTTCTTTGGTATATATAGGTGATGGTAAAATTAATTTAGAATATTTTTTGCAAATTTTAAAAGATTTAGATAGAAAAAATGCGCCACCTACTTTTATGGCAGATGGTTTATATTTAGCCAAAGTTATTTATCCTATAAATTATTTTTCTTATAATCCATCAAATTGGTTATTTTGAATTGATTTAATTATGCGATTAACTATTATTAATATTGCTAATAAAATGCCTGATTGGGTGGAGAATGGCTGTGAAGAATATTTAAAAAGAATAAATCATGGAAAATATTCTTGCAAAATTGTTTCTTTAAAAGCAGAAAAAAGTCACAAAATTGCTTCAGAAAATATGATATTAGAAGCAAAAAAGATTAGAGTTCAAATTCCTCATGGAGCATTTATTATTATTTTAGATGAAAAAGGTGTACATTTAAATAGTATTGATTTTGCTAAAAAGTTAGAAAATATCGAATTAAATAATCAAAATATAGTTTTTATAATTGGTGGCGCCGATGGTATTCATGAAGAATTAAAAAAGCAAGCGCATTTAATAATTAGTCTTTCTCTTTTTACTTTTCCCCATGCACTAGTTAGAATAATTATTTTAGAACAACTTTATCGAGCCATAACTATACTTGAAAATCATCCATATCATCGTGAATAGATTGTTATGTCTAATTTATACTTAAAAGATATTGATCAAGTTAACTTAGCAAATAAATTAGCAAAGATTACTGGCAGAATTATAGTAACAAATCAAGTTCCTAATTCTTCTGCTATTTATTTGCAACTTGATAAATCTGGCTTAGCTGTAATTACTCCTAACTTTAATCCTATATATATTAAAGATATTTATTCTAAAATTAATTCAAGAATAAAATTTAAAAATGAGTTATTAATTCAAGCTATTAATATGAAAACTAATAATAATCTTCTTATTTTTGATTTAACAGCAGGCTTTGGTAAAGATGCAGCTATATTAGCAAATTATGGTTATAATGTAATAATGATTGAACGTAATTATATTTTAGCTACAATTTTATTTTACGCCTTGGAAGTAGGTTTTCTTTCTAAAGAAAAAATAACCTTATTTTATGAAGATAGCCTTGATTTTATGCAAAAATATTCAGGCAAAAAACCAAATATTATATATATGGATCCTATGTTTGAGCAAAAAACTAATTCATTATCTAAAAAGGAAATGCAACTAATCCAAATGCTAACAAAAGATGAAAATAATAATAATGAATTGGTATTTAAACTATCATTAAAATTTGTAACTAATAAGCTTATTGTTAAAAGAGATAATAAACAAGCAAGTTTAGTTATTATGCCTCTACCTGCTTATTCAAAATGTGGGAAAACCATTCGTTATGATATTTACATCCCTTAAAAACTATATTAATTTGTATCTAAATATGTGATTTGATTAATTTAGATAAACTTTGCCTATGATTAGAATCATCAATATAGTCTTTATGAATTATTTTAATAATTGATTCCCTAACATCTTTTGTTAAATGTGAATCTAAAAGACCATGAAAATGTGCAGGCATTATTAATATTAAATCTTTAAACTGATTTAATTGTTTGGCTTTTTTTAGTAGCTCAGCAATTTCTCTTGAAAATTTATCTTTTTCAATTTCTCTAACATCAGTTGGTTCATAGGAACCACGTCTAGAAGATGAAGATTTATAGTGACCTGGTTTGGCTGTTTCAAACTCTTGTCTTTTTAAACTACTTTCAGGGTGATGTAATTCTTTTATTAAAGTTAAATTAATATCTACATCTTTTTCAACTTTATCAGAAGAATAAATTTGTAAATGACAGGCATTTGAAAGAATGAACCAACAACTATTCATATTTTACTCCTAATAAGTGCTAAATTTAAATGTATTTGATATAGTTAAAAAAAATTTGTTTATCCACAGTTTTACTTAATAACTATGTTGGTAACTTCCTCTTTTTATTTTTTGTTTTTAAAATTTGTTTAATATAAAAATACCAAATGTTTTATAAAAATATTTATAATATTTTATAATTTAAGAAACTATTATATATAAAAGTATTTTAGCATATTTTAATAATAATAAGTACCTATTTTTATAAACTATTAATAACTTTATTTATTATCTCATATATATCATTTGATATATTTTTTTGAATTAGAATTTGTTGTAAACTAGTTTTTGCCATTTGCTTATAATTAGGATTTAAGTATGTAACTTGCGCATATCCTTTAGCTAAACTACTTGCTACTTGAGGATTAAATTTATCTATAGCAATAATATTGCTAGCAATAAATTCATAACCATCTATTGTGTTGAATTTTAAACCATTAGTTGTAAAAGTTCTCAATAAAGAATATATTTTATTAGGATTTGTTGAATTAAAAGCTTTATTTACCATGAGTTTATTAAGTTTTTCGATAGAAATTAACTGGCTTAATGCTTGAATAGAAAACCATTTATCCATAACTAATTCATCCTTATTCCATTTATTATAGAAAGCTAATAAAAGTTCATCTTTTAATTGGAAATCTAAATTATTTTGTGCTATAAGAACAGCAAGGCTGTCTGTCATATTATCTGCGTTATTAAACTGTCCTAATAATAAAGTTTCAGCTAATTGTAAGCTATGAGAATTGCTTAATTTATTTTTTAAAGCATTCATTATATAGAATAATGCTGTATTTTTTAACTTTCTTTTTCCTTGGTCTTCAAATTTATAATGTAGGGTTAGATTAATATTATAAATCTCTATCCAAAAATCAAATAATTTTTCTCCAATAAGGCATAATAAATGATCAATTGCTTTAGTTAATATAATAGGGTTAGCATTTTTTATTTGAGGAAGAATTTCACTAAAACTAGGAACTTCAAAAGCTAAAGCAATAAATTCAGGAGAAAGTTTTTCACAATTTAATAAATTTTTAAGACTATCCCAAAATTCTGATTCTATTTCATCAGATAAATTATTATTAATAAAATTGAGATATATATTAGTAATCTTTTTATAATATAAATCCTGTAATTTATCCCAACGATTAAATTCATCAGTATCATTCCCGATTAAAGTAAGAATATTTTTATAAGTGTATTCATATTCTAATTTTACAGGAGCAGAAAAATCTCTCAGTAAAGATGGGATTGGTTTATTAGATACTTGTTTAATAATAAAAGTATTTTTTTCAGAATCTAGAAGTAAAATTATTTCATTATTACGTTTTACATACCTACCTTGAGAAATTTCAAAGTTATTTAATTGTAAACCATTCTCATTTAATAAACCTATTTTTATCGGTATTAACATAGGTTTTTTATTTTCTTGCTGTGGGGTATCAGGAATAGTTTGCTCAAAATATAGAGTATATTCATTATTAATGTTATCATAGTGATCTTTTACTTTTATATTTGGAGTACCAGCTTGGGAATACCAAAGCATAAATTGTGACAAATCAAAATTATTGGCATCCATCATAGATAAGCAAAAATCATCACATGTAACTGCTTGTCCATCATGTCGCTTAAAATATAATTCTAAACCTTTATTAAAACCATCTTTTCCTAAAATTGTTTGATAAAGGCGAACTATTTCTGCTCCTTTTTCATAAACAGTCATAGTATAAAAGTTATTCATTTCAATATAGGATTCAGGGCGTACAGAGTGAGCTAATGGACCTGCATCTTCAGGAAATTGTAATTGGCGCAATCCTTTTACATCTTGAATTCTTTTTGTAATTCTATTATGCATATCTGCTGTAAATTCTTGTTCTCTAAATACTGTTAATCCTTCTTTTAAGGATAATTGAAACCAATCTCTACAAGTTACACGGTTTCCCGTCCAGTTATGAAAATATTCATGGCCTATTACCGCTTCAACATTTATAAAATCTGTATCTGTTGATGTATCTTTATTTGCCAAAACATATTTTGTATTAAAAATATTTAATCCCTTGTTTTCCATTGCTCCCATATTAAAATCACTAGTAGCAACTATTATGTAAGAATCAAGGTCATATTCTAAATTAAATCTATCTTCATCCCATTTCATAGCTTTTATTAAAGATTGCATTGCGTGTGAGCAATTATTTATATATTCACTACTAGTGTATATATACAAATCAATTTTTTTGCCACTTTTAGTTATAAATTCATCTTTAATACTTTTATATTTTCCAGCAATCAAAGCAAATAAATAGCTAGGTTTTTTAAATGGATCCTGCCAAGTAACTTTTATTTGATTATTATCTAATATTTCTTCTTTAATTTTATTGCCATTCGATAAAAGAGTAGGAAAATTATCTTTATTGGCAGTTATGTGAGTAGTAAAATTTGCCATTACATCAGGTCTATCTTGGTAATATGTTATCTTCCTAAAACCTTCAGATTCACATTGTGTTAGCAAGTTATTATTACTGGCATATAAACCCATGCAAGTTTTATTATTATATGGATATAGTTTAGTAATAATTGTGAGTATGAATTCATCTAATAAGTTATAGATAATCAATTGCTCATTTTTTATTTCATAGTCATTAATGGATAATTTCTTATAATTAAAAGTAATTGAAATAATTTCTGCATTTCCATCTAGGATTAAACTTGATTGATTTGAATTAGGGTTTTTAAAATAGTTGCTTATATTTGTTACTAAAACAGTTTGATCATCATTAATAACAAAGCTTAAATCAATGTTAGAAATAAAATAATTTGTTTCTTTATAATCTTTTAAATATTTTGCAGTAAGTATAGACATTTTTTAAACCTATATTTTTTATTAATAGCATATTTTACTAGATTATATATTTTTCTTGCCTACTTATTAATAAAATAATAGAGCAAAAATTTTATAAAATAACTAAAATAGGGGGGGTTTATAAAAATAACGTTTTTGATATTAGTTCTAATTTTTAGAAAGGTTAATAATGATATATAGATTAATTTGTTTCCATAATTATACTAAGATGCAAACACAACGTATTATAAAAAAACAATATGATGTAGAAAAAATAAAAGATGAATTAAAACAAATATTGTCTATTCCTTTAAAATTAGAACCCATAAATAAAAAAAATATGTTTACATTATTTTTAAAAAAATGCGCTAATTGTTCTAAACAAATTAAAAGCCTTCTTCAATATGAAGTAAATTCCTTTACTAATTGGTTTAGAACTGAAGAAAATATTGTAGCTAACATATGTAAAAGAGCTACAGCTTTATATATACATATTATTAATAAAAATAATATAGATAGTCAGTTTTTTACTGATAAAAAAAATTATGATATTCTTTTAGAAGAAGCAAGTTTACAATTTTTATTAATGCTAAATAGTAATAAAATTTCTGAGTTTAAAAACGTTAATTTATATGGGTTAATATTTAATCAATCAGCGGATATACCAGATACTGTTAGACTATTTGATTGTATTGCAAAAGGTATTGGTGTTAAAGTTTCAATAAAAAATGGCACTATTAAAGCATGCGAAAATGCTATAGCTATAGCCTCTAGTAATAAAGCATTAGCTTATGCATTAGATAGAAATGCACAAGCTTATGCTAGCGCCAGAGGTGCAAAAGCGTGCGCAATTGCAGAAGGAGCAAGAGCTTATGCTATTGCAAACGGAGCAAAAGCTTATGCAAATGCAAGTTTTGCTGTGGCATTTGCAAAAGTAAATGGAGCCAAGGCATATGCTCTAGTTCATTTTTCAATTGCTTTTTCTGCTATAAAAGGAGCATTTGCCTATACAAATGCAAGAGGAGCATTAGCTTTTGAAAAAGTAGATGGTAGGATTAGAGAAAGAGTTATTTCAATTGAGTATTTAATTGAAGAAAGAAAGTTTAGGTTTAGTAAATCATTAATAGCTAAAAATTACAATATTCATAATGAAGTTTGTGTAATTTGTTTAGAAGATTTTGAAAATAAAATAGAGCGTAATAATATAGTTATAGGGCTAATGGCTGATATAAATAATATTTATTTATATCATATTATATGTTTAAATTTATGGATAAGTAATAAGCCCTATAATCCAGTCACTCAAAAACAAATAATTGGAAAAATGATAAAAGGTAAAGAAATATTCCAATAATTTAGCTTAAATATTTTATAGTTTTCATTTCGTTTAACCGGCTGATGGTGCGATTAAATTCATTAATAAATTCACCATTTAGATAGATTTCATTAATTGGTACTTCACTAGATATTGCTAGTTTACATTTATTGTCATATAAAATATCAATTAACCAAGTAAACCTTCTTGCAACATTCATTTCTGATGAATTTAGGGGGTAAATGTTAGAAATAATAAACCAATTAAACTTTTTAATTAAATATAAGTAATCAAGTTGGCTACGATTATCTCCACAAATAATTTTAAAATCTAGCCAGATAATATTATCACTTTTTTTAATATAGTTAATAGATCTACCCAGTACTTTTAATGATGAATTTTCCGTATAACTGGTAATGGCCGCCAAATATCTTCACAAATTACTACACCAATATTTATTCCATAACAATCAAAAAC
>CAYZUJ010000061.1:0-8834 GCA_964481375.1 uncultured Neisseria sp.
GCCTCTTCTCATTTCAGCATTATCCATTGCTGGTAAATCATCATGGATTAAAGAATAGCAATGCATTAATTCAATAGCACATCCAATATCAATCAATGTATTTTCATTTGCCATACTTAATTTACCAGCCGCCAAAGTTAATAAAGGTCTTAACCTTTTGCCTCCATTAAGAGTAGAATAACGCATAGCCTCTAATAATAACGATTCTTCTATTTGATTTTGTGAAAATATTATTATTAATTTATCCTCAATTTTTTTTAACTCTAAATTAAATCTATTCAAGAATAAAATCCTTTAAAGCACCTGCCTCTGTATCAAGAATTTTTATTTTATGTTCAACTTCTTTTAATTTATCTTGACAAAATTTGACTAAAAAAGTTCCATGTTGATATTTTTCTAAAGCTAATTCTAAGGAAATTTCATCATTTTCAATTTGTTCTACTATTTTTTCTAGTTCTACAATAGCACTTTCAAACGACTCGGGATTTTTTATCTTTACCATATATAAACACCTATTATAAAAAATTAAATTAATTTGCGAATATATTTTATCAATATTACTGAAAATATAAAGGTTATTAAACTTATAACAAAATAACTGAAAAAAGAATTTAAATATATCTGTTGAATTTGTTTTAATGAAATAGTTTTACCATTAATTGCTGAATCTTCTGCTAATAATCCCGCTAATTTACCACCTAAACCTATTGAAAGCAAAGAAATCCCCATCATAGTGCCACGTAAGCGCTCAGGTACTAAAGAACTAACCATAGATAAACTGGTAGGGGATAAACATAATTCGCCAATTGAAATTAAAAAATATGCAATAATTATAAATATATTGGGAAGAAAAATATTATAAGAAATTGAATACCAAATACCAAACGATAAAAGGGAAAAACTTATCGAATTAAATAAAAAACCTAAACTAAATTTAGCAGGAATTGATAAATCTTGTTGTTTTTGCTTTAAATAAAGCCAAATATAATTTATAATTGGCCAAAAATTATAACCCCTAAAGATTCTATAGCTGTCATTGAACTGGCTGGGATTGATAAATGACATATGCGCCCAGTACATAAACTAATAGAAAAAAACTGTTGAAAAAAAAGCCCCCAATATACTATTGCAAATAAAAATAAAAATAAAAAAGCACTTAATTTACTTCGCTGTTTTCCTTTATGAGTAATTATACAATATAAAATATAACTTAAACAAAATATACCGATAAATATAAAATAAAAAAGTGATAACAATTCAGAATTTATAACAAAAAAAGAAATAAGAATCAATACTAAAACTATCGCTAAACAAAAAACATAATTATAAATTGATACATGGTTTTTACGTGTATCAACTAAATTATATTTTAACTTTCCTATATTAAATATTATTAAAGCTAAAAATAAACCTAAACTTGAAGAAAAAAATACCGTACTCCAGCCAAAATACTGATTAATATATCCACCTAAAAAACTACCAGCAATTGCTCCGATATAAATTCCTACATAATATACCGTATAACCACTCTCTTTACGAATATCATCTTTTTCATAAATAATACTTAACATACTTGATATATTAGGTTTTAAAAAACCAGTTCCTACTGACACAATGGATAAACCAATTACAAACTCATATAGACTTGCAGAAATCCCTAAAATTGAATAACCTAAAATTAATATTACCGTACCTATATTAATTGTATTCACATAACCTAAAATTTTATCAGCAATAAGTCCACCAAAAATGCTATTTATATAAGATAATGCTGTGAATGAACCAACAATTACATAAGCCTTACTATCAATCATTTGTAATTTTTTTAACAAGTAAAATACTAATAAAGTTTGGATAACATAAAAGCCATAGCGTTCCCACATCTCAGTTAAGAAAAATATAGAAAAACCACGTGGCTGCCTTAGATCTTTAATCATAAATGTCTCATTAAAATATTAAAATAAATCGTTTTTTATCCATTTAATTTGTTTTTTATTCTTAGATAATAAGTATTCATTTGCTAAAAGAAAATGATTACATCCTAAAAAACCTCTATAAACTGAAAATGGCGATGGATGAGAAGTAGTTAAAATTAAATGCTTATTTATATCTATAAATCTTGCCTTTTCTCGAGCAAAATTTCCCCATAACAAAAAAACTAAATTTGTACAATAAGTATTAATTTTCTCAATAATTTTGTCTGAAATAGCATTCCAGCCAATATTATTTAATGAATTAGGTTTATCCTTTATTACAGTTAAGGAGCTATTTAATAGTAGGACCCCCTCTCTTGCCCAATCAAATAAAATATCTGCTGATATATTTTTATTACAATTATATTCTTGTTTTAACTCCAAAAGAATATTTTTTAATGAAGGCGGTAATTTAATACCTTTATTTACGGAAAAAGCTAGCCCATTTGCTTCGCCTATACCATGATAAGGATCTTGACCCAAAATCACTACTTTAATATCATTAACTTTAACTTTTGCCAAAGCATTAAATATTAATTCTTTTTCAGGATATATTTCATAAAAGCTTGCTAATTCTAGCAATTTTTTATCAATCTCAATTAATTGATTTCCACAATCATTTATTAAAAAATTCTGCCAAAAAGTATCTAATAATAAAAAGCTAGACTTTAGATAAGTTAATTGAAAATTTTTTTTCATAATTTAATTTACTAAATAATAACTAGGAAATTCAGCACTAACAGCTCTTAATGTATCATTTACTAAATTATCAATTGCTCCCTCTATTATAGGATCAGCTACAAAATTAATATTTTTATTTAAATCAGGCAATATCTTTGCTATTCCATAATGGCCTAAAGCAGTAAACTCAGTAGTAACCTGCTTACTATAACTATCTACTAGTCTATACTTTACCCAAATATCCAAACCACTTAAAAATGAAATCTTATCACTATTAAAAATTTTCTCTTTTCTTTTCCAGCTATCAATACTCGTAATCCAACCAATTAAAACATATTTTGGAGTTAATTTTGCAGATAATTTTTTATTTTTTTGAATAAAATATTGACTTTCAGAAATAATCGGAGCATTATATAAATATGACAAAACATTGGGCGATTCTGATTGCCATGCATTTATTGTAGGTTGCGCATCCATGACTATAAATAATCCTGAATTTAATAATTTAGATTTAATTAAATTATTAACTGATGGTAATTGAGCTTTTAATTGATTAATCACTGCTGTATCATATTTGATTGCATAATCTTTACTTTCTTTCTTAGCATCAATATTGTATAAATTTACTAAGTTTGATTCTGCTAGTTTTGCAACTTCAATTATTGGCAATGAAAAAACATGGCAATAAAAAAAGCAACAACAATATAAAAAAATAACTCTCATTTTTAAACTTTCACTACTAATCTTTAAAATTATGAACTAAATCAACTAAATAAGAAACATTATCTATATTCGTAATTGGTAATATGCCATGCCCTAAATTAAATACATGCCCTGAAATATTGCCATTATTTGCATCTTTATAATTGTTTAAAATACGACTGACTTCAGTTTTTATTGTATTCCTGTCTCCAAGCGCTAACAAAACAGGATCTAAATTACCCTGTATAGCAGAATTTATTGCAATTTTTCTGGCTATACCTATATCCATAGTCCAATCAATACCAATAGCTGTGGCACCAAGAGTATTTAATTTATCTAACCAAACTGCCCCCCCTTTAGTAAAAACTATATTGGGTATAACTTTATTTAAATTTGTTTTATGCACTTTTTCAATAATCTTTTTTAAATAAGAAAAAGAAAATTCCAAATAATCATTATAAGGAAGTATTCCTCCCCAGCTATCAAATATCATAATGACATCAACACCTGATTCAATTTGAGTATTTAAATATAGAATAATTGCTTCAGTTAATTTTTCTAGCAACTTATGAACATACTCTTGATTATTATATAACCATTTTTTAGTTATTAGATAGTCTTTACTGCTTTTACCTTCAAACATATAACAGGCTAGAGTAAAGGGAGAACCACTAAACCCAATTAAAGGTTTATTAGCTTTTAATTCACCTTTAACATTTTTAATAGCTCTAAATACATAATCTAATTTATCTACTATATCTAAAATGCTAATTTTATCAATATCAGATGGTGTAATGATTGGTTTTGAAAATTTTGGACCTTCATTTTCTACAAAATATAAATCCAAGCCAAGTGCGTCTGGAATTACAAGAATGTCACTAAATAAAATAGCTGCATCTAAATCAAATCGCTTCAACGGTTGAATAGTAACTTCTGCAGCTAAATCTGGATTTTTACATAAACTTAAAAAACTACCTGCTTGTTCTCTTATCTTGCGGTATTCTGGCAGATACCTGCCAGCCTGACGCATAAGCCAAATTGGTGTATAATTTATTGGTTTATTTAACAAAGCATCAATCAGTACATAATTTTCATAAGATGACATTAAATTCTTTCATAATTCCTTTTTTACTTTAATATATTGTGATAATTCGGTAAGTGCTTTTAAATAAACTTCTTGCTTAAAAGATACTACTTCTTTTACAGGTACCCAATAATCTATCCATCTCCATGCATCAAATTCTTGATCCTTATGAAACTTTACATTGATATGATGCTCTTTTCCTAATAATCTTAATAAATACCAAATTTGCTTTTGACCACGATAGATGCCTTTGTTTGTTCTACTGTAATTAACCGGAACATCATAATATAACCAATCTTTAGTTCTTGCAACAATTTCCACATGCTCTGATGATAAACCAAGCTCCTCATTTAGCTCACGAAGCATTGCTTCTTGTACCACTTCTGAACCATATTGCCCACCTTGAGGAAATTGCCAAGAATGTTCACCTTTCCTTCTCCCCCAGAATACCTGATTATTATGATTCAATAGAATTATACCAACATTTAAGCGGTACCCATCTTCATCAATCATTCTCATATACTCCTTTGTTTTACAATATAACCCTCCGCAATTTTACCATATGATAACATCCTTATCTCTTATTATTTTTTATTATGAAACAAAAGCTTGAAAAATGTTAAAATCATGCTAAAAGTCTTGCTATATTAGACATCATTTAACTCTTAGGAATAATTTTTATGCGACATTTTTCAGAATCATCTGAATGCGTTCATGATAGTCCAGAAATCGAAAAAAACTCTTTATTAATTGAGTTTCTCACTGAAGAATTACCTCCTGTTAATATTTTTGAAAATATTGGCTCTGCTTTTGCCAATGCCTTAAAAAAAGAACTAAGTTCTTTCATTATTGAAGAAAAAATTGAAGTATTCATTAGCCCTAGGCGTTTTGGTTGCATTATGCACAATGTGGCAAACAAAGAAAAAAATCAAAAAATATTACGTAAAGGCCCTAGTATTGAATCCGCAATAATAAATAATCAACCAAGTAACGCATTATTAGGCTTTCTTAAATCAAATAACCTTGAAAATTGGCAAGAACTAGAACAAAAAGATGGTTACTTTTATTACCTTCAAAACAAAAATGGAGCAAACTTAGATTCAGTTCTAATGGTTGCAATTAATTCTGCTTTAAAGCAATTACCTATTCCTAAAAATATGCGTTGGGGCAATAATAATTTTCATTTTATTAGACCTGTTCATAATTTATTAATTATGTATAAAGATCAAGTAATTTGCAATAAAAGTAGCATTTTTGACCTACATCCAGTTAACTGGACATGGGGTCATAGAGAAATGAGTAAGGGAAAGATAATTATTAAAAATATTAATGAGTATAATCAATTACTTAAAACAGATGGCTTTGTAATTGCTAATTTTAATGAGAGAAAGGAGCTAATTAAGAACTCTCTTGAAACTTATGCTCATAAATTAAATCTTCATTTATATTTTACTCCTGAATTACTAGACGAAGTAACTGCAATTGTTGAATATCCTGTAATACTTCAAGGTGAGTTTAGTAAAGAATTTCTTGAGATACCACAAGAATGTTTAATCTTATCAATGTCTAAAAACCAAAAATATTTTGCATTACTTGATAAAAACGACAAATTAACTAATAAATTTTTATTTGTCTCTAATATTGCTTCTCTTAATCCTGAAACTGTAATTAACGGTAATCAAAAAGTTTTAAGTGCCAGATTAGCTGATGCAAAATTCTTTTATGATATTGACAAAAAACATACTTTGGATGAATTTGTAGAAAAACTTTCAAATGTGATATATCATAACAAATTGGGTTCTCAATTAGAAAGAATAACACGTCTGCAAACTATAACTGATAAAATTGCTAAATTATTCGACCCGCAAATAAAGAATGTCCCTTCTCCCGAAATAATTAGTAGAAGTGCTCAACTATTGAAAGCCGATTTAACAACTGAAATGGTTGGAGAGTTTCCTGAACTTCAAGGGATAATGGGAAAATATTATGCTTTATATAATGGAGAAAAGGGAGAAATAGCTAATGCGATTGAACAACATTATTATCCACGTTTTAGTAAAGACAAATTGCCTAGTGATATATTATCAAAAATTATGGCTTTAGGAGATAAAATTGAAACTATAGTGGGCATATGGGGAATTGGTTTAATACCAACTGGAGAAAAAGATCCATTTGCCCTACGCCGTCATGCTTTAGGTATTATTAGAATTCTTTTATTAGAAAAAATAGATATTACTAAATTAATTTATTTAGCTTATGAAGCATTTATCAATAATAATATAAACATTAGTAACTCTACACCTAAAGAGGTATTTGTATTTATTTTGAAACGCTTAGAAAAGTTCTTAATTACAGAAATAGACGATAAATATTCAAATTATTGTGTAAAAAGTATTATTGCAACAAACCCTAAGTTCTTTTATCATATTCCTAGTTTATTAAAAAAATTGCAGTTATTTGCAACTAACAAAAATAATCAACCTTTATTAATTGCAAATAAACGTATACATAATATTTTAGCAAAAAATGGATTACTTGATCAAAAAATCAATATAGTTGACCCTACTTTCTTAAAACATGATATAGCTAATGAATTGCTAACTTTATTACAACAAGAAAAAACTATTGCTTCTAACTGCATAAATACTAATGATTGGGATAATTATTTTTTAATATTATCAAAATTTAATGAACCAATTACTAAATTTTTTGATTCAGTCATGGTAATGGATAATGATAAAAATATACGTGATGCCCGTATATTTTTATTACAAAACTTATATGCTTTTTTAAATAGCGAATGCCTATTATTAGAACTAGAGTAAAAAAATATGAAACTAATTATTTTAGATAGAGATGGCGTAATTAATCAGGAGCGAGAAGATTTTATAAAAAATCCTGATGAATGGGTTGCTTTCCCAGAAAGTCTTGAAGCAATAGCAAACTTAACCCAATCAGGTTTTAAAGTTGTTATTTGCACTAATCAATCCGGCTTAGGGCGCGGCTTATATACTATAGAAACCTTAAATAATATTCACGAAAAAATGCTCAAAGTAATTGAACAAGCAGGTGGTGAAATTACCGCAATTTTCTTTTGCCCACATAAACCTAATGAAAACTGTGATTGTAGAAAACCAAAACCTGGAATGATTAAAGAAATATTTGAACGTTTTAGTATAGATAACCCTGAAACAATTATGTTTGTTGGAGACAGTCTTCGTGATTTAGAGGCAATTCATGATGTGGGTGGAATACCCGTTTTAGTAAAAACTGGTAACGGTAAAAAAACATTAGCTAAGGGTGGTATTCCCAAAAATACTCTAATATTTGATAATCTACTTGCTGTTAGCGAATATTTAATTAACAAAGATAATAAAGAATAAAATGAAAAATAAAAAAACTCCTGCGGTTATTCTACGTTCAACTTTATTATGGTTAATAATAGGTCCTTTAACAGTAATTTATTCTATGAATTCTGTTATTTTATGTTTTGTTAGTTCTAAATTAAGGCACAAAATTTTATGTAGCTGGGGGAGAATTTTTACTTGGTGTGCCAAAAATATCTGTGGTGTAAAATATGTAGTGAAGGGTAAAGAAAATATTATTAATGGCCCTGCAATTATAGCTAGTAATCATCAATCAATGTGGGAAACATCTTCATTTGTATCCTTTTTTCCTCAGCACGTATGGATATTAAAAAAAGAATTATTAAAAATTCCATTTTTTGGCTGGACATTAAGGTTAGTATCTCCAATTGCTATTAATCGCTCAGAACGTACTGCAGCCCTACATAAAATTTTACACCAAAGCGTTAAACGCATACAAGATGGTTTTTGGATTTTAGTTTTTCCAGAAGGAACACGTGCACCCGCAGGTAAGTTATTTACATTTAAAACAGGAATTGCTAAAATGGCAATTAACCTTAACCTTCCAGTTATTCCTGTTGCTCATAATGCTGGATATTGCATGCCTAAAGGTAGTTTTTTTCTTTATCCTGGCACTATAACTGTTCAAATTGGTAAACCTATTAGCCCTCTCAATAAACAGCCTGAAGAACTTACTAATGAAATTCATAAAGATATAAAGTTAATGATAGAAAAAATTTAATTCTAGGCGGAAAATATTGTGAATCGTTTTTATGTGAATATTCCTTTAGAAGAATCAAGCAAACTAGAACTACCAATAGATGTTATTAAACATCTTTTTGCCCTACGTATAAAAAACCATGAAAAAATAGTTCTTTTTAATGGTAATAAATATGAGTATTTAGCTAATATAATCTCTTTAAATAAAAAATCAGCAATTGTTGAAATATTAAAAAAGCAAAACGGAATAAATAATCCATCTTTAAAAATTCAACTAGGTATTTCTGTAATTGCTAATGACAAAATGGA
>CAYZUJ010000061.1:8844-10416 GCA_964481375.1 uncultured Neisseria sp.
TTTGATTATTCAAAAAGCTACTGAATTAGGTGTCAGTGAAATTATCCCCGTAATTACCGAACGCTCTCAACGAATATATTTAAATAATCAACCAAAACGCTTGCAACATTGGCAAAAAATAATTATTAGCAGTTGCGAACAATGTGGTAGAAATTCTTTAAATAAAATCCAGCCACCAATTAATTTAAACCAATTACTTATAGATTATAAAAACTCAGATTTAAAGCTAATATTATCTCCTCATAATAATACTAGTATTAACTCTAAATTAACAAACCTAAAAACAATATTATTGATGATAGGTCCTGAGGGAGGATTTACCAATTCTGAAATAGAATTATTTAAACAACATGACTATAAAACAATAAAGTTAGGGGAAAATATTTTAAGAACTGAAACCGCAGCAATTGCAGGAATTTCATTAATTCAAACTATATTTGGTGATTTTAAAATTTAATTATGGAAAAAAATATGATATGGAAAAAATTAATCAATTAATGCTAAATGATATGCAAATAGTTGATAAAATTATTAGGAAAGATTTTGGTTCAAATGTTCCTTTAATTAATCAAATTAGCGAATATATAATAGCGGGCAAAGGGAAAAGAATTAGACCTTTACTAACTCTACTTTGTGGTAGGGTTGCAGGAATTAAAGATGGTAATCTCTTACATAAAATGGCAGCAATGATTGAATACATTCATACTGCCACCCTACTCCATGATGATGTTGTTGATGAGTCTAATTTACGCAGAGGCAGAAAAACTGCTAATGCTGCATTTGGTAATGCAGCCGCTGTTTTAGTTGGGGATTTCATTTATACTCGTGCTTTTCAAATGATGATTGAGAGTACGGATATTCGCTTACTTGAAGTTATGGCTAATACTACAAACACTATCTCTGAAGGAGAAGTTTTACAATTATTAAATATTGGTCGTAAAGATTTATCTGAAGAAGAATATTTTCAAGTTATAAATTATAAAACTGCAACTTTATTTGAAGCTGCTGCTAAAGTAGCATGTATAATCGCTAAATCTAGTCAAGAAATAGAGCAACATTTAGCTAGCTATGCTAATAATTTAGGTATTGCATTTCAAATTGTAGATGATATTTTAGATTATACTGGAGAAAATTCAAAAATTGGAAAAAACATTGGTGACGACTTAATTGAAGGTAAAATAACTTTACCTATAATTTATTTATTAAAATATGGTACTAAAACCGAAGTTGAATTTTTAGAAAAAACTATTACTAGCCCTGATAATTTTAATATTAAAGAAGTTATTTTACTAATCAAAAATAGCAATGCTATTGAATATTGTAATAAACTAGCTTTAAATTTTGTAACTAATGCAATACATCATTTAAATATATTTCCTAATTCTCTTTATAAAGAAGCTCTTATTGAATTAGCAAATATAGCTATTAATCGAATTAGTTAATTTGCATCTAACAAATATCTTTTTAAACCCAAATAATTTATACCTCCCCCCAAAGGTTCTGTCGCAAAGTATCATATATACTCAAATCAAATCATTTTGCGAAATTTGCCTTATCATAATTTAATTTCTG
>CAYZUJ010000062.1:0-10303 GCA_964481375.1 uncultured Neisseria sp.
TACTGTCCTTGTTATTGAGCATAATTTAGATGTTATTAAAACTGCAGATTGGATTATTGATCTTGGCCCAGAAGGTGGAGATGGTGGTGGTAAAATAATTGCTGCTGGTTCTCCAGAAGAAATAGTACGCTCTAAAATTGGCTATACGAGTAAATATTTAGCAGCTTATCTAAAATCTAAAAAATAAGGAGTTATAAATGTTAAAAACCTTTACTTATTACTTATTTTTATATTTTATTTTTAGTTTAACAAAGATAGCGTTTGCTGATAATGCTCTTGTATTGCAAACTGATTTTGGGCTTAAAGATGGTGCAGTTGCAGAAATGAAAGGAGTAGCTTTTAGTATTGATAATCAATTAAAGATTTATGATCTCACTCATGAAATTCCCACCTATAATATTTGGGAAGCTTCATATCGTCTTTATCAAACTGCTAGTTATTGGCCTAGTGGAACAGTTTTTGTTAGTGTTGTTGATCCAGGAGTTGGCGGGAGTCGTAAATCAGTAGTGCTTAAAACTAAGACTGGGCAATATTTTGTTTCTCCAGATAATGGTACATTAACAATTGTTGCACAAAAATTTGGCATTGATAGCATTAGACAAATTGATGAAAAAGCCAATCGTTTAAAAAATTCTACTGCTTCCTATACTTTTTTTGGTCGTGATGTTTATGCTTATACAGGAGCTAAAATAGCCTCTGGTAAAATTAATTTTTTTCAAGTAGGTCCTTTATTGCCATTACAAAAAGTAGTAGAAATTCCCTATCAGCATGCAGAATTTATAAATGGAAAATTACAGGGTAACATTCCAATATTAGATGTTCAATTTGGCAATATATGGAGTAATATTAATGAATCTTTAGTTACTAGGGCAAATATTAAAAAAGGTGATATTTTATGCGTAGAGATTAGAGAAGGAAGGAAAATTAGATACAGAGGAAAAATTCCTTATGTAAATACTTTTAGTGGTGTAGAACCTGATGAACCATTGGTTTATTTAAATAGTCTTATGAATATCTCTCTTGCACTAAATATGAATAGTTTTTCAAATAAATATAAGATTTATTCTGGTCCTAATTGGGTAATTACCCTTGAAAAATGCAATTGATATAATATATATCTTTAATATAGAAATTTACAAAAATATCAGAGTTAAAGGTATAATGATAAACTAAATTATTTTAAAATAAATTATTTCTATTATAAATAAAAAATATTGGCGTCTTTTCTCAAAAAGGATAAGATAATTATGAAATTTCCTAAATTCACTTTTCCCGAATTTAATTTATCAGAATTGCATTTATCAAACTTGCATTTTCCAAACGTTATTCCAGATATTCATTTATTAGATAATAGTCATCTTAATACCATAATACCAATTTATATTACGCAAAAAATAAATCCTAAATATGTGCGCGAAAGATTAAATACATTAGATAACGATTTTATTGATATAGATTGGGTGAATAAAGAAGTAATTGATAAGCCAACAATAGTGCTTTTTCATGGTGCTGAAGGTAATTCAAAAAGCCATTATGCAAGACGCTTAATGTATTATGTGGAGAGTATTGGCTGGAGAGGGGTGGTAGTTCATTTTCGTAGCTGTAGTGAAGAATTAAATTTAACTCCAAGATTTTATCATGCGGGAGAAACTACTGATCTTTATTGGGTATTAGAAAGTCTAAAGAAGCGCACACCAAAGGAAATGTTTGTAGCAGGAGTATCTTTAGGTGGAAATGCTTTATTAAAATTATTAGGCGAATATGAGGATATTTCTAAGTTAGTAAAAGCGGCTATTGCGATATCTGTTCCATTTGATTTAAATATCTGTACACAAACTTTAGATCAAGGGCTAAATAAACTACTTTATGCAAAATCTTTTCTCAGCACTTTAATTCCAAAGATGCAAGAATATGCTAAAAAATTTAAGGATTTTGTTTCTCTTGATTATCAAATTGAAACACTTGCTGAATTTAATGAGTTATATATATGCCCGGCTTTTGATTTTAAAGATTCAATGGAGTATTATACTAAATCTAGTTGTATTGAATATTTATCTAAAATAAATACGCCAACTATGATAATTCAAGCAGAAAATGACCCTATGATTCCTAGATCAGTTTGGCCTAAAAAAAATCAATTATCTAAAGCAATTAAGTTTGTTTCTACTAAATCTGGAGGACATGCAGGTTTTATTGCTCAAACAAAAGACCTTAAGGAAGCATTGATGAAATTACCTCGGGTAATGGTCGAATTTTATAGTCAATTTATGGAATAAAGATAACATTATTAATTATATTTGAAAGGCTTAGGTAATAGTTAAATTATGAAAAAACGTGCAATTATTATAGTATTAGATTCTTTTGGAATCGGTGCACTACCAGATAGTGTAAAATTTGGAGATGTTGGTAGCAATACACTTGGGCATATTGACCAATATTGTTTTGATAATAATTTAAATTTTACAATTCCAAATTTGCTAGCAATTGGTCTTGGAAAAGCTTATTACAATGTTAATGGTAGTCAACTTAAGTGTGATGATGCGACTTATGAAACTATTGGCAGTTTTGCTGCATGTTTGGAACTTAGTTCTGGAAAAGATACAACAAGTGGACATTGGGAAATGGCTGGTTGTCCAGTATTATTTGAATGGGGCTATTTTACTAAAGAAAAAGATACTTTTCCTAAAGAATTAATAAATAAAATATTATCTAGAGCTAGATTATCTGGATTTTTAGGTAATTGTCATGCTTCGGGAACTGATATTATCTACAAATTAGGCGAAGAGCATATTAAAACTGGTTTTCCTATATTTTATACTTCTGCTGATTCTGTATTTCAAATTGCTTGTCATGAAAAATATTTTGGTTTAGAAAATTTATATAAATTATGCCAGATTGCTCGAGAAGAACTTGAAGGATACAATATTGCCCGAGTAATTGCTAGACCATTTATAGGATCAAACGCGGCAAGTTTTGAACGCACTGGTAATCGAAAAGATTATTCTCTTTTGCCTAGTGATAAAACATTATTGGATGTATGCAAAAATAATAATGGACAAGTGATTGCAATAGGTAAAATTGCTGATATCTATGCTCATCAAGGAACAACAGTGGAAATTAAAGCAAACGGTGTAAAAGCACTATGTAGCGAAACTATATCAGCAATTTTGAAATATCAGGATGATAAAACTATTATTATGACTAATTTAGTTGATTTTGATATGATTTATGGACATAGGCGTAATGTTCTTGGCTATAAAAATGCTTTAGAAGATTTTGATAAACTCTTAAGTGAAATTATGCAAAAATTGACTGATGATGATATTTTAATTATAACAGCAGATCATGGATGCGATCCAACTTGGCCTGGTTCTGATCATACACGAGAATATATTCCATTTTTAATATATAATAAAAAAACTTCCAGTCAAAATTTTGGGATTAGAAATGGGTTTGCTGATATAGGGCAAACAGTTGCTAAATACTTACAATTACCAAAACTAAAATACGGAGAATCTGTATTTTAATAATATTTACCAATTAATTTGCCAAGAAGGAGTAGTGATATTCTTATTAGGTGGAGTATTATTATCAAAATTTTGTTGAGGTGAAGGATAAATGTAGTAATCAGGAAGATTTTTATTATTTACTTTTATTTGTTTTACTGTGCCACCTAAAGTTCTTTCTTCTTGAATACGAGGTTTTTTTTCAATGGAGTTATTTTCTGGATAGTTATTTTTTTCTATAACTATAGATTGAGAAGAAGATGTTTTTAAATTTATATTTTCTTTATTAATTTGATTAGGGGGTAATGGCGCTGGTTTTGCAGTATCATTACTACCTTTGCTTGGTCCTAAAATATTGCAGCTACATAAAAGAGTATTTGCAACTAGTAAGCATAATGTTTTTTTCATTAAATTAACTCCTCATGCCAACAAGAATCATCTTTGGATAATAAAGCTGATGCTGCTGAGGGACCCCATGTGCCAGCAGCATATTGCTTAGGGATAATTTTTAATTTTTTTTGAGTTAAGAATATAGGTTCTACCCAGCGCCATGCAGCTTCTTGTTCATCTCTACGAACAAATAAAGTCAATTTACCTCGAATAACGTCCATTAATAACCTTTCGTAATCTTCATATCGAGTAGAGTTGGTAAACATTTTATTAAAATTTAAATCAAGATATACAGGTTGTAATTCATTGGTGTCACCTGGTTGCTTTGCTAAAAAATAACACTGGATTGATTCTTCGGGTTGTAATTTTATTATTAAACGATTAGCAAAATTATTAACGTTAAAAGGAAATATTTTACAAGGTATGTCTTTAAATTGAATAACAATTTCAGCAATTTTATCCTGTAGTCTTTTACCAGTTCGCAGATAAAATGGAACACCTGCCCAGCGCCAATTTTGAATTTCTGCAGTTAATGCTATAAAAGTTTCAGTGGTGCTGTATTTTGGTATATTTTCTTCTGACAAATAACCTTTAACAGGTAACCCATCAATAGCACCAGCTTTATATTGACCAAGGACTACATTATTAAGGACTGATTCTTCTGAAAAAATTTTTAATGATTTTAAAACTTTTAACTTTTCATCTCTTACAGTATCTGCTTCTAATGAATAAGGAGGCTCCATTGCAACAATACACAATAATTGTAACAAATGGTTTTGAAGGACATCACGCAAAGCA
Organism: uncultured Neisseria sp.; assembly: GCA_964481375.1. GTDB lineage: Bacteria > Pseudomonadota > Gammaproteobacteria > Burkholderiales > UBA11063 > Aquella. The sequence continues at coordinate 4,695 of CAYZUJ010000062.1, forward strand.
CCAGTTTTATCATAAAATTCGCCTCTGGAATCAACACCAATAGTTTCTGCGATAGTAATTTGAATACTGCTGATCCATTGTCTACGCCACAATGCTTCAAATAAAGTATTACCAAAACGAATAGCCATTAAATTTTGAACTGATTCTTTACCTAGATAATGATCTATTCTATAAATTTGATCTTCCTTAAAAAACTTGGCTACAAAGTCATTAATATCATTAGAAGTTTTTAAATCATTGCCTAAAGGTTTTTCAAGAACTATCCGTGAATTATTAGTATTAAGTTTAAATTTAGCTAAGTTTTCGCATGTTAATTTAAATAATGATGGGTCTGTTGCTAAATAGTAAATATTAATGTAATTAGTATTTATTATTTTTGCTAATTGTTCATAATCTTCAGAGTTAGCGATTTGAATACTAATATAATTTATAAAATTACAAAATTTGGACCAAGAAGATTTTTCTATATTTTCATTAGCTTGAATTGCTTTTTCAAAAGCAAATTTATAATATTCATCATTAGTAAAAGGTTTTCGTCCAATTGTTATAATTCTGGAATTTTTATTTATATTTCCATGGTTATATGCATTAAATAATGCAGGAAGTAGCTTTCGTGTGGCTAAATCTCCAGTTCCTCCAAATATTACTAAATCAAAATTTGGTAAGTTATTATTCATTAGTGATATTCCTATTTAAAATATCCTGTAAATATTTTATCATATTTACTATAATAGTTTATAAAAGAAAGCATAGTTATGGCAGAATATATACCTATTTAATTAATAATGAGAAAAATTATGCAATATAAGGATTTAAGAGAATTTTTGAAACATTTGGAGAGTATTGGAGAACTAAAAAAGATAAATGATTATATTTCTCCTAATTTGGAAATGGCAGCATTTTGCGATAAGGTTTTGAAAAATAATGGTCCTGCAATATTATTTGAAAATATTGAAGGGTTTAATAATATATCTGTTTTAGGTAATTTATTTGGTAATACTAATAGAGTAGCTCAAGCTATGGGTAAGAAAAATGTTCAGGAGTTAAGAAACTTAGGGCAATTTTTAGCTGATTTAAAAGAGCCTAATCCGCCAAAAGGTGTTAAAGATGCATGGGCTAAATTACCCATTATTAAACAACTATTTAATATGTTGCCAAAAATAATCAAAAATGCACCTGTTCATGAAATAATTATAAAAAAAGATGAAATTGATTTATGTCAATTCCCAATTTGGCGTTGTCATAGTGAAGATATTGCTCCATTAATTACATGGGGATTAGTGGTTACTAAAGGCCCATTTAAAAATAGGCAAAATTTAGGTATTTATAGACAACAAGTAATTGCAAAAAACAAAGTTATAATGAGATGGTTAAATCATAGGGGTGGAGCTATAGATTATCAAGAGCATTGCCAAGTTAATCCAACTAAACCATACCCAGTAGCGGTGGTATTAGGCTGTGATCCAGCTACTATTTTAGGAGCAGTTACGCCTGTACCAGATAGTTTATCAGAATACCAGTTTGCCGGATTATTAAGAGGCTGTCGTACAGAATTAACAAAATGTGTAACTAATGATTTACAAGTACCAGCTTATGCAGAAATAGTTTTAGAAGGATTTATTTACCCTAATGAAACCTCATTAGAAGGCCCATTTGGAGACCATACTGGTTATTATAATGAGCAAGAATTATTTCCCGTATTAACAATTGAAACTATTACTATGCGAAAAAACGCTATTTATCATAGTACATATACTGGAAAACCTATTGATGAGCCTGCAATTTTAGGGGTTGCTCTTAATGAGTTATTTATTCCAATATTGCAAAAACAATTTCCAGAGATTGTAGATTTTTATTTACCTCCTGAAGGCTGCAGTTATCGCATGGCAATTATTTCAATTAATAAACAATATATAGGGCATGCAAAAAGAATTATGTTGGGAATTTGGAGTTATTTAAGGCAATTTATGTATACAAAATTTATTATAATAGTAGATAGTGATATAAATATTCGTTCTTGGACCGATGTTATTTGGGCAATCACTACAAGAGTAGATCCAGTCAGAGACACTACGCTTATTGATAATACACCGATAGATTACTTAGATTTTGCTTCTCCAATTTCCGGCTTAGGTAGCAAAATGGGAATTGATGCTACTAATAAATTGCCTGGTGAAACAAATAGATTATGGGGTAAAGTTATAGAGGCAGACAAAGCAATTTTAAATAAAGTAGAAGAGTTATATAAAAATATATTTATGACCAAAGAAATAATTGAATAAATTTCAAATAAACATATTTTAAATAATAAAATTAATATGTACTAATTCAAACTTTATCTGACAATCCCCATTTAATTGACAGTTTCTGTAAGATTACTTAAACTGTCAGATTTTCTCAATAGCATACCACAATTTTTTTAATTAGAGAATTTAAACATGCTCTGATGATTTGCGAATGGTTTGAAGATTGCCTATCTTTTCTGTTATTTTCTCATGACGTTTTTTGAGTTCTTTTATTAATAAATTATTGTTATCTATAGAATATTTATTCTTCAAAATATCTAGCATTTGTAGTTGAAATTGATTATATACAATGTCACCGCCTAAATTTTTAAAATATGCCATGTGTGATTCTATTGAGCAATTTCCACCAACTTGACTTTTTTGCCAAATTATTTTATTTAATAAATGAATTGATGGCGTTTTATTGCTATATGATAAAAGCGTTTTGTAAAAATCATTCACTGTGGTATCTTTATTAATTAATGGAATAATTTTTTCAACAAATATTGTTTTATCAAAAACAAAATTTTTCCTAGTTTGATGTTTTGTTTTAGTAGTTAAGTATTTTGTGATTGTTTTTTTTTCATGATATTGTAATCCATCTCCTGAATTATAAATTGATACTTTAATTTTATTATTACTAATTAATATACATTCTAATATAATACAATGTCCGGATAACATAGGATCAAAAACTAATGATTGGTCATTTTTTAAATTATCAAATTTGTTCATTAAATCATTAGGAAATAATAAATTTTTATGAATTTCTTCTTCTTTGGATTTAATATTTTTAATAAATTTTTTGAAATTGTTATTATATAATGATGATTCATTTATATTTTTAAAAATATTTTTAAAAAATATATTGGTAGCACCCTGAAATCCCCCATATAACTGCCCACTTCTATGTTTAAACATAGTCCACATAAAATTTGATAGAAATTTTTTATCTATGTCTGTCAAAATATTATTTTCAAATTGTCCTTCAATTGTATCGCCCTCTTTAAAAGTATATTTTCCGTTGCCGTGCTTTAGACCATCTTTCCATTGTCCTTCGTATGCAGTTCCATCTTTCCAAGTATATTTTCCGTTGCCGTGCCTCTTATTGTTTTTGTATCCTCCTTCATATGTATCGCCCTCTTTAAAAGTATATTTTCCGTTGCCGTGCTTCTTATCGTTTTTGTATCCTCCTTCATATGTATCGCCCTCTTTAAAAGTATATTTTCCGTTGCCGTGCCTCTTTTCATTTTCAAATTGTCCTTCGTATGTATTGCCACTTTTAAATGTATATTTTCCGTTGCCGTGCATTAGACCATCTTTCCATTGTCCTTCGTATGCACCTCCATCTTCCCAAGTAAATTTTCCGTTGCCGTGCTTTAGACCATCTTTCCATTGTCCTTCGTATGCACTTCCATCTTCCCAAGTAAATTTTCCGTTGCCGTGCTTTAGACCATCTTTCCATTGCCCTTCGTATGTATCGCCATTTTCATATTTAAAGATTATTTTACCATCACTACAGGCACCTCCTAGAAAAAATTCCCCTTCAAAACGACTACCATTTTGATTAACTAATTCCCCATAATTATATAATCCATTTTTAATTTTACCTGAAAACTTGTTCTTGTTTGCAAAAGTAATAGTTTTAATTTTATCTAGATTATCATTAATTACATTATCATATTTTGTGTATTTACTTTTTTTAATATTTATATATATATATTGTAACTGTTTTGTTTCCATGCTATTAGGTAATATACCAAATAATTCTTTAAATACATAACTTAATTCAGAAGCATCATGCACTTTAAACCCAAAATTTAAATTAGCCAAGTGTAAGATTGCATATTGTAAGGAATTAGTCATACCATTAGTAAACAATATACTTTGATGCCTTTGTATTATATGAATATTTATTTTTGCATATTCACATGCTTCTTCAAAACTTGTTTTTCTGATTAATTCATCAATTATATTTTTTTTTATTTTATTAAAATTATTTGGAGTGGTGTACAAATTTATCTTCATTTCTAGGTATTACCTCTTTAAAAAACCTGTTATACTAAAATTTTAATTAAATATTATTCAATTCATATAATGCCAATTAAGAGTTTAATTTTCCAACTAACAAGTATAATGCAGTTTCAATATGCTTAAATACAACGATAATTTTAATACATAAGTATACAAGAAGAAACAATGAATATTATAGTAACATTTTTGTTTATTTACTTAACAATCTATCAATATTATAATTTTATTTTTCTTAAATAATATATGTTTATATTTAATAAAATATTTCTTAAATAAACTATTTTTGACACAGAAAGTTATTTAACTATATAATTGCGGTTCTGTTCATTTTTTATGTTTTATTAAAACTCTATATTTAGCATTAGCAATAGCAAATGATTTGCCAATAGGAAATTATAGCGGGTTTTTAGTTACACCTAGTGGGATGTCAGTAAATGGGAGTGGAGCTTCTGAGGAAACAGGAATCAAAGTAAATTTGGAGCAACTTCCTGATCTTGGTAATAGCACTGGTTCATTAACAGCAAATATCGTTTTAAATGGATCAGAAGATTGTTTTAATGGAACAGGTAATTTACATTTAGATAAAGCTTTTAGATTTATTAGTAATTGGGCAGTAAAAGCATCTCACTGTAATTACAATGCTGCTAATGGGGTATTTACTGGGGATTATAAATTAACAATGTTACCTTTTTTAAGTGGAACATTTAATTTTACTAAACAATAATATTTAATTGCCAAATATTTTTTATATTTGGCAATTTAGTTTTATAAAATAAAGGTATATCATTAATGAAAAAAATATTTATCATTACTTTAACAAGTATTACAATGCATTCTTTTGCATACTTTAATTATACTAACTTTCAACATTTTGATAATCAAGTAGGGTTTGGAATGAATGCTCAACAAGGAAATTTTAATACTCGCGATTCAGCTAATCACCCTAATATATATGATATGGTAGCACTTAATCTAGAAATAGAGAAATTGTTTGATGTTGGTTTATGGTTAGATGTAAATGCAAGCAATATTCAAACTTATACACAAACAACTTTCGTGGATCCTTTAGGGGCATTCCCATTTATTGCTACTTTTAATGCTAAAGTGGGCTACAATATTGCCTTTACTAATTTTTTTTCAATGACGCCCTATATTAATTTTGGTAAAAATGCAAATTTAACTGCATTTACGGGAACTACAGGGGGAGCTACTATAAATCAAGGAGTTTCTAAAGATTTCTTTTATACTCCAGGTATAGGACTTAGGTTCGAGTTTCCAATTAATAAATAT
>CAYZUJ010000063.1:0-4323 GCA_964481375.1 uncultured Neisseria sp.
AATGAAAAAATATCAAATTAAATAAATAATTTATATTTTTATAAGAATAAAAAAATGTTTAAAAATTTTTCAAATTTTATTTATAAATTTTATTATTTAACAAAATATTTTTTAGTTACTTATTCTTCTTCTCTTTTGAAACTTGAAACTTTTGATTTATCAAATAATATTCATGAGTCAATAGTTTATTTTTATAATATAAAAACCGGGCAATCTTTATCAAAAAATTTAAAAGAATTATTTGAAAATAAGAATATTTTAAAAAATTTTAGTAGTCAAGAAGCAGCTGAGATTGGTTTTTGTTATGGAAAATTATTAAATAATAATGAAAAATGAAATAAATAGTAAATGGTTGAAACCGCATACTAACAAATTTACGCAATTAATATTTACAATTATAAGTAATTTAAGTAGAGTGTATAAGCAGAATAAATTTAAAATTGATTCTATTGAAAAAAATGCTCAGGCAGGGTATTTAGTAAATTTTATTTATATTGGAAAAAGACAAAGATTTAAAGAATCAGCTAGTAATATTTTTTTAAATGATTCTTTGATAAAAATTTTTTCACCAGAAGAGGCAGCAATAATTGGGTATTTTCATGCATGCTCACATATTGAAAAACTTAATAATAATTGGAAAGAAATTTAATGGCTTTATCTGAGAAGATAAATTATTTAATGGCACAAATGGGATTGTCAGCAAATGAGTTATCCATAAATTCAAATATTGAACGCTCTACTCTAACAAGAATACTAAATGGTTCAACAGTAAATCCTAGATTAGAAACAATTCATACTTTAGCTAAATATTTTGGGGTCGAGACTCATAAATTATTAGATAATAGTTTTGAAAATGAATTTAAAATTACAGATAATAAAACTCTAAAATTAAAAACTACTAAAGAAATTCTTGCAAATTTAATGATAAAAACCGGTATTTTAAGTATTTCTCTTCTACATAAATACACAGGAGTACCATTTTCAGTTTTGAGTGAGATTTTAAGCGGAAAAACTGAAAAACCAAGCATAAAAACATTACAAACGTTAGCATCTTTTTTTAATTTAACATTAGCTCAAATAATGGGAATGGACCCTATTTCACCTTTCCAAATTGCTGAAATTAATCCTACTAAAAAAATGCTACCCATTTTGCAACTTAATCAGATTGAACAATGGTTTGCTGGCGATTTAAAAGCTATTAAATCCTATGTAAATTCATCACGACAAATTATTGGACAAAAATCTTTTTCTATTCATATAGATTGTATTGAATTTCAACCAGATTTTTCTAAAAATCATGTTATTATAATCGATAATGAGGAAGATTTTTCAAATAACGATTTTTTAATCGCTAAATTTAATGATAAGATTTCAATTTTTGAATTTAAACAAAAGAAAGGAATAATTTTTTTAAGAGAAGCTGGTAAAGAAGAATATAAAAAAATTGGTAGTTATGATAAGTTTACCAATTTTGGTGTTGTTATACAACAAATTATAAATAGAAAGTAAAAGTTTATGAGATTTAGTATGGAAAATAAAGAATTTAAATTTAACATATTGTTTGCAAGTGTAATTATTACAGCTAATTTAGCAACGGCAGTATTGGGAGGAAGAACTATTAACATAACATTTTTATCGCAAAGTAGGTCTATTTTATGTGGTTTAATACCTTTTTGTTTTTCTTTTATGTTAATAGATATTTATACTAATCAATATGGTTTTGAAAACTCAAAAAAACTAATAAAGATTATCTTATTAAATAAAGTTTTTTTTGCATTAATTTTGTTTTTTATAGTTATGATACCACCAACACAAATGTCAGCTGATGAGATATATTACCAAACATTAGCCCACGGTATTATAAGAGCTCTATGCGCAGGCACGGTGGCGACATTGGTTGCTTTTTATATCAATTGCCATATATTTTCAAGGCTATTATTTAGGTTTAATGGTAAATATTTGTGGTTAAGATGTGTAGTTGCTACAGCAAGTGGAGAATTTATATATTCTATTATTTCAAATACTATATTTTTCCTTCATAAATTTAATGTTTCGCAAATTATACAATTAACTTTTAATAATTTTGGTTTTAAGTTTATGTTTGAAGTATTTACGTTACCACTTACTTATTTATTGGCATACCTATTAGCTAAGTATGAAGTATCTCAAGTTATAGAATATAAAAATTTTAAACCCAAACATTTAGAGAGCGATATTAATATTTCTACAACTTAATTATTTTTGTTGTATGAATCGAGTATAAGCTAAGACAATACCTGTAGCAACAGATACATTTAATGATTGAGTGGTGCCAGATATTGGAATTGTAACTAAATAATCACAACTTTCAGTTGTTAATCTACGCATACCGGTACTTTCACTACCCATTACCCAAACTAGTTTGCTTTGTGGTTTAAAACTGAATAAACTAGTAGAGTTTGTGCTAAGACTTGTTCCTGCTATCCAAAAATCATTTTCTTTTAATTTTTCTATTGTTTGTGATATATTATTTACAGTAATAATAGGGATAAAATTAATTGCCCCGCTTGAAGTTTTAGCTACTATAGAGTTATCTACATTTGCTGAATTATTTTTAGGTAGAATTATTGCCTCTACATTAAAGCAGTATGCTGTCCTAATAATTGCGCCTAAATTTTGTGGGTCAGTTATTCCGTCTAAAATCAAGATTAAAGGGTTTTTTTTAGTATTAATTGTAGATAAAATTTGATCTAGAGATTGTTTTTGAGGTTTATTTATTTTTGCGATTATGCCCTGATGTTTGTCTGAACCGATAAGTTTAGTAAGTTCTCCATCATTTAATAGTTCAATTTTTATGTTATTCTGTTTAGCTAGAGTTATTATCTCTTGTTGTCTTTTATCTTTGCGTTTATGATCTAAATAAATAATTTTGACTGCAGTTGCTTCATTAATTATTAAAGTGGTTATGCTATGAAAACCATAAATTATATTTGTCATGATTAGAAAATTTTTAAATCATAAGAACCATCAGATTTAGGGACGCCTATGGCAGCCATTAGTTGCTGAAGTTTTTCTTTTTTAGATTCATTAATACTAGCATTTACTATTAAACTATTAAGATCTCCTGTTCCTTTTAACATAATAATTGAATCTGGAGAATAATTTACATTAATTTGAGTATTTGCAGTATTAAAATCAATAGTATAACTACCTAAGGGATTAATAGGTGACATATTTGAAGAAATATTATCCAGTTTTACTATAAAATGACCTTCATTTTTTTTGCCCAATGTAATATGAGGAGTCATAATTTGAATATTACCAGAAAGCCCCATATCATTTATAATATCAGCAATTTGCGAAACTTGAATAACTGAAAGAGATAAATCTAAATTATCCAGATTAGCGCCATTTTTATCTATATACAAATCAGCTATTTGTTTCTTAGAAATATTAAATTTAACATCAAAAAATTTTTTAAATCCTAATATGATTTTCCAATCTAGCCGGACTAACGGAGAAGCTCTATTACCTTTTGTATTATGGGCAACTAATAGTCCAGATCCATTCCAAAAGTTTCCATCTAAATTATATAATTTTAGAGTATGGTTAGAATAATGTTCAACAGTATCAGCAAGAACCCAAGCAGGAATATTATTAATAATTCCAAATAAAAATGCAATCACAAATATAGTTATAACTATTTTTTTGTTAAAATCAATGATTTTATTAAATAAATTATTCATTTTTCATCTATGATAAAAGACATATTAAGAGAAGCATATTCTGGTGAAATTTTAGTAATTTTTAAAGTATCAGGAAATATGCCGTAAGTTTTTCTAAATTGATCTAAAAGAAGCATAATAGACTCAAATTTCGCACTATCTACATTTATAAATAAGCTATTATTTTCCAGAGTAATATTAACGTTCTTATTATCAAGTAAATTTGTTATATCATTTCTTATTTGTTCAGTTTTAACGGTACTAAATTCATTACTTGAAGTTTGGATGACATCTTTATATTGTTTAGATATATAATCAGCTTCAAGTAAATATTTTTGTTTATTAGTAAATTCTATAATTAAGTTATTTTTCCAAGTAATTAACCCACTTATAATAAAAAAAGTTATAATAAAAGAAAGTAGTATTCCTGCCAAGATAATTAATTTTCTTTCTCGTTCATTAAGGTTTTTCCAATAAATAATAACGGGATTAAGATATATTTTTATTTTATTTAGATAATTGGTAAATAAAGTTTTTGCTATCATTAATTTTTACCTTTTTTACTATTATCAATAAGAGATGTTTTTAATGTTATAACCCATGCTGTATCATCGCTAAC
>CAYZUJ010000063.1:4333-8595 GCA_964481375.1 uncultured Neisseria sp.
GGTTTGATTAGGCAAAGATGCTAATAGGCCAGAATCAGAAGAGTTATCAGGTTTATTATTTTTTGTATATTCCCTATAACTTATAATGTCTGCACTAATTTTTTGGGTAGCAAAGATATTTTTATAGCTATCAAATTGATTAGTATCAAATCTTTGTAATAAGAAAATTTCTAATTTTCCATAAGTATAATTAATTTGAGTAATATCATTAGGGTTAATATTTGATACAACTTTTAGAAAACTTTGAAATAAAGGTACAGCATCTATTTGATCATAAATACCTCGTTGATGTTTTAGTAAGAGTAATTTATTATTAGCAACGTGAATAATATCTGATAAATTTTCAAAAGGAGAAGTTTTTGGTGGAACAATATTTTTTAGTTTAGCTTTAATTTGTGAGTTTAACTGTAAATTATGAATTACAAAAATAGAAGCATCTAAAAGCCAAAAAATAATTATAAAAATTAAAAAATATTTGAATGTTTTGAATAGTTGCTGCAAACTAGATACTGTTGGCTTTTGAAATTTAATTTTAAATTTAGAGCTTTTTCTATTATAAAAATTCCATATCATATGACCAAATTTAGGAAGGTCTGTAACTAAATTACATGTAATATTATATGTTTTTTCCAAAGATTTTTTATTAAAGTTTTTATCAGGATAAATATAAATTGCTTCTGGTTTTTGACTCTTTAACATATCTTCTAATAATTCTGGGATTGGTTTTTTATCATCTAGAAGAAAATATTCATATTTTGAAGTTCTAACAAAATTCTGTTCATCGCTTAAATATACTGTCCAACTATTTTCATTAAAAACAGTAGAATAAACAAATGATTGAATAAAAGTTATTGTTTTATTTAGGTTTTCAATTTTTTCGATTAGTGAGCTATAATATTCACGATTGAATACAGCAATATAAGCAAATTCTTCGTCTATTCTCATTATTATTGGTATTACTAATTCTATATCATCAACTAAATTCTCTTCTAATAATCCTAAAACTAATTCTTCTGTAAGTTTTTTATCACTAATACCAGTTATAGTGGTTTTAAAAATGCTACAACAATTTGCATCTAAATACACTTCAAGACTATCACATGGAGTTTGTGCTAATTCTTCAAACGATGAAGAACCGCTTAATTCTTTTTCGTTATCTTCGACTAGAGACCAATTTATTAAATCATCTAAATCATAGCTAATAAATAAACGCAAAGTTTTCATTCAGGGTGCTGCCATAAAATTTTTGGCCATTGGCCATTTCGGTCATTTCTATAGAGTAGAGCTATCCATTTAAATTGATAATTACCAGAGTCTACTACAGCATGAACTGTAAAATAACTAGATTGTGTTGTTAGAGTACTAGGGTCAATATTAGTGGTATTTTGCCCATTATCTTGTGACGCGATTATACCATTATTTCTTAAAAATTTTGTAATATCTTCATTTGTTTTAAATGGGTTATCATTTCTAGTTGCAACAGCTCTTTGAGCAATTGGTAATGGTATACCACTTTTTGCAGCAATTACTTCGGCACTTGCAGTATTTATATTTATTGGCATTCCATTAGCATCAAAATAAGATTGATTTGTTTCATTTTTTTTATTTTGTGAATTACTTTCTTTATTATAGCCCATCGCATATGAACTAAACGGTTGAGGAATAGCAGTTAAATAAGAAGATAATTTATAAACCCAATCTGCTCTCATTCCTTTCACTAATATCAATTCGGATAAATCAATTAATGGTCTGCCTGCGGGGCGATAGGCAGGAGTTCCTGTGCTATATTGTGACATAATGTCACTTTGATATTTAGGTGCTGCCATATAATAGGCAATACTAGAAGCTAGACTAGTTGGGATTGATAAATATCCTAATAAAGTACTAAATTGATTTATAGCTTTTCTATTTATATTTCCATTTATAACTAAATCATTAATATTAAATTTTCCTTGTTCATCAAATATTTGCCCGCTCATATCTATATTTTCTAAAAGCGAAGTTTTAGGGATTGGTTGAGCCCAAAGGTCTGTTAAAGTATCAATTTTGGATGTAGCTCCACTTGTTAAAAGACCAGCACGAGCAAGATCAATAGCAGTAAAAAGAATGGAATATGCTTGGGTTTCAATTTTTTGATTTGTTAATTTTTTAATAACTCTATAGTTTTTAACAGTCATATTGGTAATTATTGCCATAACTATAAAAACAATAAGTAAAACTGTAATTAATGCAGCACCTTTATTTTTCATGATATAACCCATTGAATTGGTATTTCTTCACCACTAAGCATTTTAATAGTTATTTTAATTGCTTTTGGCAAAGCGGCTTGATCTAAAATTGCATTAGTATCAGAAGTATTTACCATAGGCCAGTTATCATGCCATTGCAGATCTGCATAAAAAAACTGCACAGTGAATGATTGTACATTATCAAGTAATAAATCAATTCTAGGAACAGATGATAACACTCTATTTAACACAGGCCAATTAATAAGATAGAGTTTATTATTTATAAAACGAAAACCAACACGTCTAGGTGGTGTAACTCCATAAATATTATCCCCAATATAGCCGCTAACAGTCATTTCTAGTTGAGCATCATAATTAGTAGTAAGTTTAGATTTACTTGAAATTGACGGCATTAGATTACCATTTTCATCTCTAACTACTAGAGGAATTGTTCGAAGGGCATAATTATTAATTTTGGAAATAGCTTTTGCTAGACCGCCCCATTTTTCTTGGGCATCTGTAACAATTTTTTTGGTAGTGAGTAATGCGGATATGGTTCTGTAAGAAATTACAGAAATAATTGCAAAAATTAGAATTGCAATCATTAATTCAATTAGAGTAAACCCTTTAGTTTTTTTCATCAATATTGAGATATAAAATTAATAGTTTTAAATAAAATATAATTTGGTTGAGTTTCTTTACTAACGTTAATTTCAATTTTTCGAAAATAAGGATTTGGAACAGGAGATATTTTTGTTCTTACAATAAATTGAATTCCAGCCATAGTTTCTTTGCGATCAGAATTACCTAAATCAGGAAAAATATTTAACATGCGATAAGAATTAAATTGGTTATTAGCTATCCAATTTGCCGCTTCTCGTTCATAGCTTTGTTTAACGTCATTAATAGCAAGAGTAATTGCTTTAGTTGTAGAAGCTAAAACTATTGCTATTATTAATAATGCTACTAAACATTCAATTAAGGTAAATCCTTTTTCATGCATAAAAAATTTCTTTATAACCATATTTTTATTCATCAGCTATAAATGAACCACTTAAATTACTATTTATCCAAGTAGTATGGGTGCCATCAGATATTTGTATGGACATTGGAGAGTTTTCGCCATTAGCATAAAAACGAAGTTTTTCCTCTTGTTTTAAAAGTATGCCATTTACTTTTATTTGTAAAATTTTTAAATTTTTTGGCCAGCCCCAGCTAACTAATTTTGCAACATTTAATTCTTGCCATTCATCATTTTTATAACTTAAACAGTTAATACTGCCAGAATCTACATTGCAAACAATTACACTGTCTGTATAAATAGCTTCGTCAGCAATAATTTCAAAAGTTGAAGCAAGTTTTGCTACTTCGCTTTTAAATCCTATTACAGTAGAACTGCTAGTATTTAATAAAATAATAGCAGATATAATCGATATGATAGCTAAAACTACTATTATTTCAAGGAGGGTAAAACCATCTTTCATTAAGTTATCATTTAGCTTATTGCCAGTTGCCAATAATTTCAGCGGCATTATCTCCTGCTGAAGATGCACCTTCAACTCGGCCATAACTATAAACATCAATTTCTCCATGTTTTCCTGGATTTTGATATTGATAAGGAATATCCCATGGGTCATTTGGTAATTTTTCTAAATAGCCACCTTCCGGATAGTTTTTAGGAATTGGGGCGATTGTAGGTTTATGCACCAATGCTTCTAATCCTTGTTGATTAGTTGGATATCTCATATTATCTAAATTATATAATTTAAGAGCATTCATAATAACAGATATATCACTTTTTGCTGCAACTTTTTTCGCTTCTTGAGCTCTGCCAATAACTCTTGGAAGAATTAATGCAGCCATAATACCAATTATTCCTAAAACTACCATAATTTCAATAAGAGTAAATCCTTTATTCTTTTTATTGATTTTTTGCATTTTTATTTCTCCAGATATAATTTGCATAATTATAGCATACTTAAATTATTAGCAGATTAAATGCAACTAAATTACCTTTCTCTATTTTAAAGCATA
>CAYZUJ010000063.1:8605-10109 GCA_964481375.1 uncultured Neisseria sp.
TTATTTAGTGTCAATCTTTTAAATGAATTAAATAAATCTAAATTAACCTTTTTTCTTTTAAATTATAATTTATTGTAAGGGTAAATTCTTTAAAACTTTTAAAAATGATATAATTTATAGTTAGTAAATTTATAAAATTGGAATTAAATGATGGCAGATATTAGAGTTTATCAAGGAATAACACCAAAAATTGATAAAAGTGTTTTTATAGATAAAAGCGCTGTAGTTATTGGTAAGGTTACAATTGGTAAAAATGCTTCTATTTGGTGTAATGTAGTAATTCGTGGCGATGTTAGCTATATATCAATTGGCAAAAATTCTAATATTCAGGATTTAACAATGCTCCACGTTACCCATTATAACCCTGAAGGGTCAGATGAATACCCATTAATTATAGGTAATAATGTGACTATAGGCCATAATTGTTGTATTCACGCATGCACTATTAAAGATAACGTTTTAATAGGAATGGGAAGTACTTTATTAGATAATAGTGTGATTGAAGAAAATGTATTTATTGGTGCTGGAAGTTTAGTGCCTCCTAATAAAGTTTTAAAATCAGGTTATTTATATTTTGGTAATCCTTTGAAGCAAGTACGGTTGTTAACTGATGCTGAAATTAAGCATATTCAGTATTCTGCTGATCATTATGTAAGAGTAATGAAAACACATAAAGATCAAACTTAAAATGATACCTAGATATTTATTAAATAAGCTTAGTAAAATTAATATTAATAGCTATATAGAGCTAATAAAACATGATTATAACTTAGTTTTTAAATGGTTAAAACATAAGGAAATAAGCGTTAGTTATAATGCATTATTTGATTTATATTGTATATATAATAATTTATTACTTAATAGTTTAACCGAAGAGGAAAAAGAAGAAATAATCTTAAAATTTAAACAGTCAAAACCATCATACCAGCCATTGCCAATTAATATTATAAAAGATTATTTAGAAGAAGCAAAAATATCTGCAAAAATTGCTCAAGATAATAACGAAATACCTATTGGAGCAATTATTGTAAAAGACGAACAAATAATTGCCAGAGGTTATAATCAAACAAAATTTTACAATAATATTACTTGTCATGCGGAAATAATAGCTTTAAATAAAGCACAGATATTATTACAAAACCACAGGTTAAATGATTGTGATTTATATGTGACTATTGAGCCATGTATAATGTGTGTGGGAGCAATTATTCATAGTAGGATCCGTCGTGTTATATTTGGAGCATTGGAACCTAAAACTGGAGCTATTTTTAGTCAGTTTACAGTTTTAAATAATTTAGCGGTAAATCATCAAACAGAAGGAATAGGTCCTATAGATAATGATTATTATTCTCAGCAAATATGTAGTTTTTTAAGGGAAAAACGTTAATTCATGCTTTGTTTATGGCATGAATTAACATTATAATAAAAATTATAATCAACCTCATATACCTAAACTTACGCAATACTAATTAAATTTTGCTAAAATACTGGTTCTTTAATTTTT
>CAYZUJ010000064.1:0-9775 GCA_964481375.1 uncultured Neisseria sp.
GATTTATGTAAACATATAAATATTATGACTAATACTATAAGTTGGAGGATTACAAAACCTCTTAGATTTATAAAAAAGTTTATACTTAAGTGGTTTAAGTTTTTATGAAATAAACCATGTTAATAGCTTATTATTTTGTATTTTAAAGGAATGTTATATTGGGTAAAATAAGATGAATAAAAAAATAATAGACGTAATAGTTCCGGTTTATAAAAATCTTGAATTAACTGTTGCATGTTTGAAGTCATTAATTCTTTATACAAATTTTGATTACTATGATATTAAAGTTGTTATTGTTAATGATACAGGTAATGATATATTTTCTCATGCTCTTAGTAATTTGATAAAAGATTTATTTATTGATCATTTAATGTTTTTTAATATTATTAACCATGGGAAAAATTTGGGTTTTATTGAGGCTTGTTATACAGGTATAGGCTTTAGAGATTCTGATTATAAAATACTATTAAATTCTGACACATGTGTAACAGCTAATTGGCTTGAACCACTCATTAAGCTGGCCGACTCAGACAGTTCAATAGCTTTGGTGAATCCAGTTTCTAATAATGCACCGATAATTGATATACCTATACCAGTTGGTGCAAATATTAATCTTATGAGAAGATGGTTAATGCCATTTAATAATGATGAAGGTTCTATTGATATAGTTACTGCTGTAGGTTTTTGTTTACTTATAAAGACAAAGTATATAAAACTATATGGTTTTTTTGATAGAGTATATGGCAAAGGGTATTGCGAAGAGACTGATTTATATTTTAGATATATAAATCAAGGGTTAAGAGCCGTTATTGCTGTAGATAGTTTTGTATATCATAAAGGTGAAGCTTCATTCAAAGATAAGAGTAATAGATTATTAGAGAATGAAAAAATAATGTGGAAAAGGTATCGTCATATTTATGATAGTATTTTCCCATTCTTTAATAAATATACAATTTTAAATAAGATGCGAAATTTTATTAAAAGAAAAACAAAATATGAATTTGATGTATGCATTATATCTCCTAGTGCTAACATTAAAAGTGGTGGTGTTAAAATATTGCATCAGATTTGTAATGAATTAAATTTATATGGTATATCTTGTGGGTTTATTACAACATATGATGATAAATTTAATAATCACATTAGTGATGCTTTGCAATTATATAAACCTATACATATTACTGATATTCTAAATAAAAAAATATCAATTAGCACTAATGTTTTTTTATACTCATTATGGGAGAATATTATAGAATGTAACTTATTAAATAAAATGATTTTATTTTCTAAAAGTAAGTTAAAGTTTATTAATATTTTGCAAGATATAGAAGGCTTTTTCCCTCATAGTAATTATGAGCTATGGAAAAATATTTTGAATTATAATGATTTTAATTTTGCTGTTTCTCCATTTATAAAAGATTTTATCAATAATAATAAATTATTAAATTATGATGTTCCGGTGATTTATAATAAATTTTCACTTCAATATTATGAAGAATATCTTTTTAGTTGTGGTAAAAAAAGAAATGTAGATATATTAGCAATGTCGAGAGCTGATGTATTTAGAGGGTCGTTAACTTTGGAAAGAATAATTAATATTTTAGCATTAAATATTGATAAGAAAATTAAAATTGTTACATATGGAGATTTTGATTTAAAAATTAAGCATCCATTAATTGATTATCATCATGTTGGAGTAATATCTGAAGTAGAAGTATCTCATTTAATGGCTCAATCAAGAATTTTTATGGAGACAAGCCAATCACAAGGGTTTGGTTTATGTTTAGTTGAAGCTATTTTGAGTGGTTGTCATGTTGTTTCAACAGCAAATGCAGGTGTAATATCATTATTGGAAGATAAATATAAAATTATGATGCCGTTAATAAGTTTGTATCATATGAATGATTTAGAAAAAGCAGTTAAGTTGTTAGTCAATAATTTAAATGAGGAAAATACAGTTGTTCAATTTAACAAAATAATGCATGATATTGCAGTTTTGACTTCTAACTACAGCAATAAATGTTATGTGGATTATATACAAAACATAAAACTACAAAAATCAGCTAAAAGTGTATATAAACTCAATATATTGAAGCAATCAAATAATATGAGAAGATTAATAAAATATAAAAATATATTGAAGCAATCAAAACTTATACGAATATTGATAAAATATAAAAATATATTTTTTGCATAAATTTGAAGCTAAATTTTTTAAAGGTGATTTTTTCTTACCTAAAAAACACCGCAAAGTTTCTTGCTTTAGCTACAGAGAGTACATCAACATTGATTTTATGATAAGAATAAGTTATAATAAGTTAAAAAATTATGCTACATAAAATTAAAAAATACCAATATATTTTAAAAGAATATGGATTTAAATTTATATATAAAAGAGTTATTTTTTCTTTTAAACAGAGTATTGTACAAAAAGTTAAGAAATTAACTAAATTTGTTGCACCTAAAACTAATATTACTAATAACTTAATTGATTATAATGATTCAAAATATTCTGAGTATCAATTATTTACCGCAAATAAAACAGTTAATTCATTTATAAAAATAATTGCATTTTATCTACCACAGTTTCACCCATTTAAAGAGAATGATGAGTTTTGGGGTAAAGGTTTTACTGAATGGACTAATGTTACCAAATCAAAACCTAATTTTATAGGACATTATCAACCACATTTACCGATTCATCTTGGGTTTTATGATTTACGATTAATAGAAAATATGCAAGAACAGGTATTGCTTGCTAAAAACTATGGGATAACTGGATTTTGTTTTTATTATTATTGGTTTTCTGGAAAAAAGGTAATGGATTTACCTATTGAAAATTTATATAATAATAAAGATATTGAAATAGAGTACTGTATATGTTGGGCAAATGAAAACTGGACAAGAAGATGGGACGGGCATAATGAAGATATCCTTTTAAAGCAGGAATATTTAATAAATGATTCTGAGAAATTGATTCTAGAAATTAATAAATATTTTTATGATGAAAGATATATTAAAATTGATAATAAACCAGTTATTATAATTTATAATTCTTTGGAGATCCCTGATTTTCAAAAGTTTATTGATATTATGAGAAAAGAGGCTGTTAAATTAGGTTGGACAGGTATTTATATAATATGTGCTAAAACAGGTAATTATATATCATCAAATTTTGATATAGATGCAATGGTTGAATTTCCACCACATGATTATAAACAATCAGAAAATATAAATAGCAAGTTAAATATTGTGAATAGTGATTATAAAGGTTGGATATATGATTATAATCTATATGCTAATGCTGCATTAACTAAAAAAATAGAAAATAAGTTGTTTAAAACGGTAATGTTAGGATGGGATAATACTGCTAGACGACAAAACCTTTCAACAATTTTCAATAATTTTTCTATAAATAAATTTTCTCAATTAGTTTCACAAAGGCTACATAGTATTGCTAGAGATGATAAATTAAATGAAAAAGAAAAAATATTATTTATTAATGCATGGAATGAATGGGCTGAGGGTACTCATTTGGAGCCAGATAGGAAATATGGATTTAGTTATTTGAATGCAGTTTACAAAAATATTAAAAATTTTGATATAAAATATCAAAAATTTTTTGATTGTAATAACTATATTAAAAATCATAGTATAGCAATAATATTTCATCTGTATTATACTGATACCTTACAAGAGTTTATAATAAATTCTAAACAATACCATAACATCGCCGATTTTTATTTTACAATTGTAGATTCTGTAATTTCAGATGAAATTATTCAAAGAATTAAAATGGCATTTCCAAATAGTAATATTTTTATTTGTGAAAATCGAGGTAGAGATATATTGCCATTTATTAAAATTTATAAAAATATCAAGAAATTAAATTATAAATATGTTTGTAAATTACATTCAAAACAAAGTAAACATTTAGAATCAGGGAAAGGTTGGTTTCAAGATTTATTAGATAAATTATTATTAAAAGATTTTGAAGATATTAAAAACTTAATAGATGCTAATAATGGTTTATTGATTCCTAATAAGTATGGGGTACAGATAAAGGGAGTATGGAATGGTTTTAATTCTTTAAAGGGTAATTTAGAAAATATTAAATATTTTTGTAATTTGTTAAATATAAAAATTGATTTGGATTCATATTTTCCAGCGGGGACAATGTTTTGGTTTAATTCTGATGCTTTTTCAGGAATAGAAAGTATAGAGGATATGGAATTTAGCTTTGAAAATGGAGCATTTAATGGTGAAAAACAACATGCAATTGAAAGAATATTAGGTTTATTATGTATTAAGAATGGGTATTTAATTAATCTTTATTAAAATTTTTTAGAATAATAAAATCATGTTGTTTGAATTAATCAATTTTAATATTTTAGGTGATGAAAAGGGAAAATTAATTTCTCTTGAAGAAAATAAAAATATTCCATTTAATATTAAAAGAGTATATTATATTTTTGGTACCCTTGAAAATGTCAGACGGGGATTTCATGCACATTATAAAATAGAGCAAATGGCTGTATGTATAAAAGGCAGTTGTAAATTTTTAATGGATAATGGGAAAATAAAAGATGTTGTTACATTAAATAATAATTATACTGGGTTACTTATTCCACCAATGATTTGGCATGAAATGTTTGATTTCAGCCCTGATTGTGTATTAATGGTTTTAGCCGATGACTATTATTATGAATCAGATTATATTCGTAATTATAATGATTTTATTAAGTTAGCAAATAAATTATGATTCATAAATTAGCTGATGTACAAAGTTTAAATATTGGTGAAAATACAAATATATGGCAGTTTTCTGTTGTTTTATCTGGAGCTAAAATTGGAAAAAATTGTAATATATGTTCACACACTTTCATTGAAAATAAAGTTATTATTGGAAATAATGTAACAGTTAAGAATGGTGTGCAAATATGGGATGGGGTTATAATTGAAGATAATGTTTTTATTGGGCCAAATGTTACTTTTACTAACGATTTACGACCTAGATCTAAAAAATATCCTCAAGAATTTAATAAAACTTATATAAAGAATAATGCCTCAATTGGTGCAAATGCAACTATTGTTGGGGGGGTTACAATTGGTTCTTATGCCATGATAGGAGCAGGTAGCGTAGTAACAAAAGATGTATCTGCATTTGAGTTAGTTTATGGAAATCCTGCGATTAATAAGGGTTGGGTATGTAAATGTGGAGATAAATTAGTAAAGGCAATAGATCATTGGTTTTGCAGACATTGTGAAAGTAAGTATGACAATTTAGGTTAGCCAAGTTTTAAAGAGGTTTATAATTATTATGCAGGTACCATTTTTAGATTTAAAAGCAATAAATTTAAGGGATTATGATTCAATAAAAGAAAGTATAGAGGATACTATAAATGGAGGTTGGTATATATTAGGAAATAAAGTAAAAAAATTTGAAGAAGATTTTGCGAGATATTGTGGGACAAATTATTGTATTGGCGTTGCAAATGGATTAGATGCATTAATATTAATTTTAAAAGCATATAAAGAACTTGGTATTATTCATGATATGGATGAAGTTATAGTGCCAGCCAACACATATATTGCTAGTATTTTGGCTATTTCTGCTAATAACTTGATTCCAGTATTGATTGAACCAGATATTAATAGTTATTTAATCGATACTAAAAAAATTGAAGAAAAAATTACTGCAAAAACAAAAGCGATCATAGTAGTGCATTTATATGGTCAAATTGCAGGTATGGAAAAAATCTGGGAGTTGGCTAAAAAATATAATCTTAAAATAATAGAAGATAGTGCCCAATCTCACGGAGCTTCTTATAAGAACAAATATTGTGGTAATCTAGGAGATGCTAGTGGTTTTAGTTTTTATCCAGGAAAGAACCTTGGAGCATTGGGAGATGCTGGAGCTATTACTACTAATGATAGCCAATTAGCTTCTACAGTTAGAGTTTTAGCTAATTATGGAAGTGAAACAAAATATAGGAATATGCATAAGGGCATAAATAGCCGGCTAGATGAGTTACAAGCAGGGATATTATCAATAAAATTAAGAAATTTAAACTCTGATAATATAAAACGAAGAGATATAGTTAAATTATATTGTGATAAAATAGTAAATGCTAAGATAATTCTACCTACTTTAATAGGGGAGGAAAGTTCTCATGTTTGGCATGTATTTGTGATAAGAGTTAAGAATAGAGAAGCATTACAAAAGTATTTGTTAGCTAATGGTATTACAACAGTAATACATTATCCTATTCCTGTACATAAACAGTGTGCATATAATGAATGGAACAATTTAGAGTTGCCTATTAGTGAAAAGATTCACGAAGAGGTTCTTAGTTTACCAATTAGTCCAGTACAAACTTTAGAGCAGACAAATTATATTATTGATAAAATGAATGCATATTAATTTTTTTTTGCGAAGATAATATGAAAGTTTCAGTATTTATTCCGACTTATAATGCTATGAGCATATGTGGGGATATATTTATAGCTAATTTGTCCATTTTACAATCGTATCCTTTTTACCGTATGCTCATAATAGATTCTTCTTCATTAGATAATACTTTAGAGATAGCTAAACAATATAATTTTGAATATAGAGTTATTAAAAAAGAAGAATTTGATCATGGAGCCACACGAGAATTAGCTTTAGAAATATTAGAGGATGCTGATATTATTGTTTATTTAACACAAGATGTTTTATTATTAGATAGTGATTCTATAGTAAATTTAATTAATATTTTTGAAACAAATAATAAGGTATCAGGTTGTTTTGGACGACAGTTACCGCATAATAATGCGGATTTTTTGGCTAAACATTTAAGATTATTTAACTATTCACCATTTAGTTATATTAGAAGCTATTCTGATCGCTATGTGTTTGGTATTCGTTGTGTATTTTCTTCTGATTCTTTTGCAGCTTATAGAGTAGATATTTTACGTAATATTGGAGGATTTCCCGATAGAATTATTTTTGGTGAAGATTCTTTTATTTTTGCAAAAATGCTTGAAGCTGGTTATGAAGTTGCATATGTTGCTGAAGCAATATGTTATCACTCACATAATTATAGTATAAAAGATGAGTTTAAACGCTATTTTGATATTGGAGTTTTTCATCGTTCTCAAAACTGGATAGTTCAAAGTTTTGGTCATGCTAATAAAGAAGGGGTAAAGTTTATTCTTTCAGAATGGAAATTTTTGCTCCTAAGGGCTCCTTGGTTACTGCCTAAATCAATAATAAAGGCTTTAATAAAATATTTAGGTTATAAGTTAGGTTATAACTATGACATTATTGGAGTTCGTTTATGCAGGAAATTTACTACTAATAAATCATTTTGGTGGTAATGGTTTTCTAATTTTTAAAATTCATCTTCTCTATCCTTCATTTATTACATATTTTTTAAAATTTATCTTAAAAAAGTTAAAATTGTTACTATCATTTTTTTATTTATTAGTTTAGAATTATGAAATTAATTTCTTAAGTATTTTAATAATTTTTTAGGATAATTTATTATGAATAATATAATATTTGCTCCAAGAACAATAATACTAAATCAATTAAGAAAAAATAAAAATCTAAATGATAAGCAAAATAAATTATTATCAAGAAGTATTGTTATAAAATATATTGAAAATTCTTTTGAAAAAAATACTCATATATCTCCCAACATTTTGAATAATACTTTTATGATGGCAATTAAAGTTTCTCAAGAATTGTTAAATAATCCAAATCAATTATTAAATCATTTATATAATAAGTATGAAAATTATTATGGAGAAATTAATTATGAAATTTTTATTGAATTTATTGAATATAACAAGAAGCATTTAGAAAATATATGTGTACATAGAAATACATTTCTAAATAATAAGTATAATATATTTATTAGGATTAAAACTAATTATAGTAATACTAGTAATGATATTAGAAAACATATTAAGAGTATTTATAATAAATTAAATAATGCTAAAATTTATGATAAACCAAATGATCAGTATGAAGCATTTGAGCGTTTAGTGGAAATGCATAAACTCAATATATTTAAAAATAAAACTTTAAAGAATATGGAAGATGTAGCAGAACTCATAATTTCTTTTTTTAGAGATAAAAATTTAACATCTTTTGAAGCTTATAAATTATTTAAATTTGCTTTAAAAAATAAAATTTTTGAAGATGAAGGTTTTAACTTTATAATTAGGTATGCAAATAAAATAGTTGTAAATGCTATTAAAAATAGTGAGTTGACGCTAGATGATACTTATAAAATCTTTAATGAAGCATTATCTAATTATAAAAATTCACAAGACATCTTAGACATAATTGCTAAAAAAGTTAGTGAAGGTATATTTAAAGGAACATGTTATACATATAATGTATTTGAAAAGCTATTTTTAAGCGATTACAATTATTTTATGTCAAAAGAAAAATTTTCTTTAGCTGATGCTATTATAAGTAGAATAAGTAATAATGATCTTAATTTGGATTATAATAAGCTTATATATGATAAGGTTTTAGATATTAATGCTTGTGGCATACTTAAAGATATAAATAATAAGTATACTAAGGCTTTAAGAAAAACTGTTATCAAATTACAATATGAAAATATGATTAGAAAAATAAATTATGTTGATTTAGAATCACAATCACCTAATTTGCAGCTATGTCAAAAAAACTATGAAGCAAATAGCCCAACAGCTAGTGTAAAAAGTATAAATGAATTAGTTATTAAATCTGAAGAAATAATTTATATATTAGGTAAATTAAATAATGAGGCCCAATTATATTTTGAGAATCTTTTAAAAATAGAAAATGTTGAAAGTACAGTTGTGCCAAGTACAATAGCATTAGGTGATGCTGATGGTAGCATTGGCAGAATTATATTAGCGGCTATGCAAAGCGGGTATATTAAGTGTGATGATAAATCAATTATAGATGAATTAATAGTAATTTTAGAATTAGAAGCTAATATAGCAAAGGATGTGGTAAAAAGCAGTGATTTAATCAATTTTCAGAAAAATGAAAATATGGCTAAAAAATTATCGCTTATTCTCAGTAAATTAACTTTTAAATGTGGTTATTTTAAGTTAATTTGCATAGGTGATATTATTCATGATAGATTTTCTAATAATAAAGTGGCCACAAAAGATTTAATTAGTAAATTACATGATGTAGGGGTTGTATTTATTAGAGGTAATCATGATGTTAAAAATCATTGTTTTGAGGGATTTAACCCACTTTTGTGCCTTTCTCAAGCAGGAGAATTTGCTTGTATTCCTTTAAGAGAGGGAGAAGAGATTTCTCTTGAAGAAAGATTTGTTAATTGTTATTATGATAAAGATACTAATAAATTCTATATACATAATGGAATAGAGTACAATGAAGAATTTAAAATATATAAAACTGCTTTTGCTGAACTAAATGATGAATTTGAAGAAAATATTGAATTTTTAGTAAGAGAAATTAATAAACTTAAATCAATTTCTTATGAATTAACTAATTTTAGACCACATGATAATGTTATGGAAAATATACCAATTTTTGTAAATAATAAATGCAAAATAATTCATGGGCATAATTTAGATAGTAATATTAAAAATAATGTATTTATTACTAATGCAAGAAAGTCTGGAAGTAATAAACCGATTGCAATTGCATTTTAGATTTGTTATATGCTTTATTAAATTTTTAGGGAATGGATTACTCTTAATACCTTTCATTTTTTCAAAACCTCTCAATAATTTGATATAATCTGGTTCT
>CAYZUJ010000065.1:0-9588 GCA_964481375.1 uncultured Neisseria sp.
AGATTAGCATCAATATCTTTATTAATTCTAATTCCTAGAATTGCATCAATAATTAGTTAGTTCAGGTACAGAAAATTTAACTGGAGATGAATTAAGTAAATTAGAAGAACAAAAAAGAAAACTTCGATTTTTATTAGGAAAAGGTAAAGAAAGAGGTTATGTTACTAATGTAGAAATAAATGATAACTTGCCTGATCATATTACTGATCCAGAAATAATTGATCAGATTATCATAATGATTGAAACTATAGGGATAAAAGTTTTTGAATATGAACCTAGTCGAGAAGAGTTGTTATTATCAGGTACTTCATCAGCGACTGTTGATGATGATGAATTTGCTGTAGAAGAGGCTGAGAAAATTTTAGCAAGTACCACTTCAGCAAATGAATTTGGTAGAACGACTGATCCAGTTCGAATGTATATGCGCGAGATTGGAACTTATGATTTATTAGATAAAACTGATGAAGCTGAGATTGCTCGCAAACTAGAAAATAGTATTAAATTGATGATTTCAGTGATTGCTGACTGTCCAAAGATTGTAAACGAAATTTCAAAGGTTTATGAAGAAGTATTAGTTGGGAAAGTTAAGATAGAAAATTTTATTGATGAATTTGTCGATGAAGAGATAATAAATGTAGAAATAATGCCAACAAAACTTGATAGTTTTGATACTTCAGAAGATGATGAAGAACAGTTATCTAAAGAACAATTAGAACGATTAAAAAAACGTACTGCTGATTTTTTTAAAAATTTTAATAAGTTAGTAGAAAAGCAAAATAAAGTTATTGCAAAATATACCTCTGATTCAGATCAATATAGGGCTGTTTTAAAAGATATTACCACTGAATTAGAAAAGGTAAGGTTTACTAATAAGCAAATTGAAATACTTTGCGATACCCTGCGTAAAGCACATAAAGAAATCAAAATATTAGAAAATGAAATTTTTCATATTGCTTGTGATGTAATTAAAGTACCTGAAGATAAGTTTAGGAAAGAGTTTGCTTTTAATGAAACTAGCTGGGTAGAAAAACATGTTCCGACTAAAAAATATGCTGATATATTTAGGAAACTCAAATTTGATATTGTTGAAAAGCAAGAAAAAATTAAATTGGTTGAGAATGATTTAAAAATTTCAGTGGAAGTAATTAAACGTTTATTTAAACAGTTATTAAAAGCTGAGAGAGAACAGAAAAAAGCTCGAACAGAAATGGTTGAATCTAATTTACGTTTAGTTATTTCTATTGCTAAAAAATATACCAATAGAGGTTTACATTTTCTTGATTTAATTCAAGAGGGTAATATTGGTCTAATTAAAGCAATTGATAAATTTCAGTATCGTAAAGGTTATAAATTTTCAACTTATGCAACTTGGTGGATTCGTCAAGCTATTACTAGAGCTATAGCTGATCAGGGTCGGACAATAAGAATTCCTGTCCATATGATTGAGACAATTAATCGTATGAGTAAAGAACATAGAAAACTACTCCAGGAGAAATCTGGGGAACCTCTAACTAAGGAATTAGCACAAAGAATGGAAATTTCTGAAG
This sequence comes from uncultured Neisseria sp., assembly GCA_964481375.1. GTDB lineage: Bacteria > Pseudomonadota > Gammaproteobacteria > Burkholderiales > UBA11063 > Aquella. Next base: position 1,548 of record CAYZUJ010000065.1, read on the forward strand.
AGAAAGTAAGAAAAATTTATCAAGTAGCCCATGATTCTATTTCTATGGATGCACCTATTGGTGATGAAGATGATACAAGTTTTGGTGATTTTATTGAAGATAAGTCAAGTGTTATTCCTGCTGATCATGGAGTTGATTATAGTCTAAAGAAAACAGTCAGAGAGGTTTTAGATACGTTATCTCCGCGTGAAGCAAAAGTGTTATGTATGCGTTTTGGCATAGATACTTTAACAGATCATACATTAGAAGAAGTAGGCAGACAATTTGATGTTACTCGTGAGCGTATTAGGCAAATAGAAGCTAAAGCGATTAGAAAGTTAAGGCAACCTAATCGTGCGGATAAGTTAAAAAGCTTTTTAGATAGTTTTAATCAATTAGAAAATATTGAATTAGATAAAACAGATGAAGTGTATGATTTTGAAGAAGAATTAGATGATGAATAGATAATTTAATAAAGGAAGGCTTCTTTTATTAAAGGTATTGTTATATTTCTTTTTTTAATTAATGCTATACTAGAAATTTTATGGATAGCATTAATTAAATGGCCAATATTGCGTTCAAAATGATTCATTAAATAGTTTAATTCTGTATGAGAAATTTTAATACCTTCTTTACGGATATATATTTCTAATGCTTGTAATAAATTTTTATCATCAAAAGCTTTTAAGGTTAAATTTAATCCTGATTGTATTCTTGTTTTTAAATCTTCTCTCATTTTACAGTATTCTAAATTAATTTTACTACTAGTTAATAAATAATTATTTTTATCATTTAATTTAATATAGTTGAACAAATCAAACAATAAGATTTGTTGATTATCATCTAGTAAATCGATATTATCAATAGCTATAAACCTATTATTATCAGCAATACTATATAAATTATTTGGATTATCTGTATTAGTTATAAATTCCTGATAATCTAAATATATTGAGGTTTTTGATTGTATATGTGCTAAATTGACCCATGATTTTAATAAATGAGTTTTACCGCTTAAAGGCTCACCAATTATATGTGTGAATTGACTAGAAAAACTTTGTAAGCTAGCGCTGATAATTTCATTTTTCATGGGCATAAAATTATTAAAAGTTGGTTTATAGTCAAATAAGTCTAATAGAGGTTGTTTCATTTATATATTCTTAATATTATTTATTTTCGTTGTAATAATTTGATTTAAGGTAATAAAGCCTTGCATGTTTTAATAAAACTACAGTAATTGCAGATAATGGTAATGCTAATAAAACTCCAACAATCCCAAATAATTTACTAAAAATTAATAAAGCTAAAATAATTAAAACTGGGTTTAAGCCAATTTTGCCACCAACTAAAAAAGGAGTAATAAAACTACTTTCTAAAACATGACCAATAATAAAAATAATGAAAATAATATAAATTTGATTTACACTTGTAAAATTTGCAAGAGCAATTGTTAGAGTGATAATAAATCCTGATAATAAGCCTAAATATGGAATAAATACCAATAGACCTACGATAAAGCCAATTACAATCCCTCCGTGTAGACTTGCTACTTTTAAAGTAAGGGCATAATAAAATGCCATTATTATCATAACAGATAATTGACCACGCAAATAAGCTGAAAGCATTTTATCTATATCTTTAATTATGGTATGTACTGCTTTAAGATGACTGCGAGGGATTAGCATATCAAAAAAATTAATAATTTTATGCCAGTTAATAATTGAGAAAAATAATACAAATGGAATTAATACAATACAGCCTAAAAATTGAAAAATAATTAAAGTATTTTTTGCAATAGGTGAATACAAATTAAATTGATTATAAAGATTAGTAAAATGATTCAAGATTAAGGTTTTAATTTCTTCTAGATTTAAAATTAAATGAGTGCCATATTTTGCATTTATATTTTCAAGAATATTTTTGTTAAATAAAACGATAAGCTCTGGAATTCTTTTAAATATAATTTTTAGTTCTGAGATAAAAGATGGAATAATATAAAAAGGTATAGCTAAAAAAAATAAAAATACAATTATAGTTATAAAAAAACTGGTAATTGTGCGCTTAATTTTAAATTTTTTATATATTTTTTCTACAAGTGGGTTCACTATATAAGTTAAAATCAGGGCTACTATAAAAGGAATTAAGATTCGACCAAGCAATGTTAAAATAACAAAAGTAAAAAATAAAACCATAATAAGGCTAACAATTGATTTGTTTTTTAAAAACTGGAGCATTTTAAGTTAATTCCCTATTAATTATTTAAATTTGATTGTTATACCAGATTATACTATTTTTTGGAGAACTAAGTGTATGCAAACTTCACTAACCTATAAAGATGCAGGAGTTGATATTGTTGCAGGAGAAGAATTGGTTGAAAGGATTAAACCTTTTGCCAAAAAAACTATGAGAAAAGAAGTATTAGCAGGAATAGGTGGTTTTGGTGCTTTATTTGAAATTAGTAATAAATATAAAAATCCAGTATTAGTATCAGGAACAGATGGAGTAGGGACAAAGTTAAAACTAGCTTTTGAATTAAATCAACATGATACTATAGGTATTGATTTAGTGGCAATGTCAGTTAATGATATTTTAGTTCAAGGAGCAGAGCCATTATTTTTTCTTGATTATTTTGCTTGTAGTAAGTTAGATGTTGAAATTGCAGCAAATGTTATTAAGGGGGTCGCTTTTGCTTGTGAAGAATCTTCTTGTAGTTTAATTGGTGGAGAAACAGCTGAAATGCCAGGAATGTACATTGAAGGTGAATATGACTTAGCTGGTTTTGCAGTTGGCGTGGTTGAGAAATCAAAAATTATTGATGGGAGTAAATTAGAAGTTGATAATGTTATTATTGGTTTAGCTAGTAGTGGCTTCCATTCAAATGGGTATTCCTTAGTACGTAAAATAATTAAAAATGCAGGTTTAGATTTAAATTTAATGTATGATGAATCAATATCGTGGGCACAAGCAATTCTTCAACCAACAACGCTTTATGTAAGAGTAATACTAGATTTATTAAGAACTATTAATGTTAATGCCATGGCTCATATTACAGGTGGTGGAATTACTGGCAATATAGCTAGAGTTTTTCCTAAAAATTTGGCGGCAGAAATTGAAATTAAGAATTTACCAAAAATAAAGATTTTTGAGTGGATTAAGGAAAAAGCACAATTAACTAATGAGCAAATGTGGGAAACTTTTAATTGTGGTATTGGTTATGTAGTGGTTGTTAATAAAGCCAATGTAGATGATGTTTTTTCAGTATTAAAAGAGCATGATATAAAAGGGTATATTTTAGGTAGGGTTAGTAGCAAAGATGAAAAAGGTGAGGTTTATTATATTTAAAATCATTAAAGATAGAGGTAGAATATGGAAACATTTGTAAAAAGAGTTGAATCTTTTGTGGCACAATTGCAGAAGGATTATTGTGCTTGATTAGTTATAAGATTAGATATAGTTTACATGAAACACGAGCATTTAAACAAATTGTGGATAAGCCAAAAATACCAATATTTTACTTATTTAGACATCATTTGTTGCAAGTATTAAAAGGAATATTTATTACAGCAACTATGTCTTCCATGTCAGTTGTGATTATTATTTTTATGCCGACTTATTTAGCGAAAATAATTAAACTTAATCAAGATTTAATCCATTTTTTAATGCTGTTAACTTCTATAGCTAATTTAATTATAATATTTTTAACAGGAATATTAGCCAATATTATTCATCCAAAAAAGATTTTTTTCACTTTAATTATTATTGCTACCCCCTTAGTTTTTGTATGTTATTATTTGCTTGATAATCAAATACTATTAGGCACTGCATTAATTACATTAGGAATTATAGAAGGGGTGGCAGCGGCATTAACTCCTTTAATACTGACGACATTATTTCCTACTAAAGTAAGTTTGACTGGAGTTGCAGTTTGCTATAACATAGGGTTTACAATGTTTGCACCGGTTATAATTACAAGTTTGGTTAATTCAGGGTTTAACATATTTATAGTGCCAGTAGTTTATTTATGGGTAATGCTTGTTTTAAGTTTATTGGGTTTATTATTAATACATAAAAACTATAGGAAATTTTAGTGAATAAATAACTTTTCGCGATAATACTTTAATTCATTAATAGATTCATGAATATCTGCTAATGCTTCATGTTTGTTATGCTTTTTAAAACCAATATATGTTTCTGGATACCATCTTTTTGCTAATTCTTTAAAAGTACTCACATCTATTGTTCTATAGTGTAAGTATTTTTCAAGAGTTGGCATATATTTAATTATGAATTTTCTATCTTGATAAATAGTATTACCACATAATGGAGAAGAAGATTTAGGGACGTATTTTTTAATAAATTTTAGTAATTCTTTTTCGGCACTTTCCACAGTAAATTTTGATATTTTAACACGTTCTAATAAACCACTTTTTGTATGAGTTGTTATATTCCATTTATCCATTTTCTTTAATTCAACTTCATCTTGAAAAATGGCATAACTTGGTGATTCTGCTAATATATTTAACTCATTATCAGTAATTACTACAGCTACTTCTAAAATGCAATGTGTATCTGGGTCTAATCCTGTCATCTCCATATCAAGCCAGATTAGATTGCTTGCATTTTTTGGTGCTAATGGTTTATCTAACATAATATATTTCTCTTTAGATAAAATGAACTGCTAATTAAGTGGTGGGCCCTGCTGGACTCGAACCAGCGACCAAAGGATTATGAGTCCTCTGCTCTAACCAACTGAGCTAAGAGCCCACTTAAGATGAGGGAGCAATTATGCCATATCTATTTGTTTTTTGCAATAGTGTGAGTGTTTATTAATTTGTATATAGTATAAAAGTTGCTGTAGTAATAGGGATCAAATGCAAAAAAATATCAAAAACTTTTAAAAAAATCAACTTAATTATCTTCTAAAAAGTATCTAGCGGATATAAAATTAGAAATATGGGGCAAATTCAAAAAATATATGCTATAATTCTTAAGTTTTGTATGATGAAATTTAGCAATGAATAAATTTAAATGCCATTTTTATATTAGTAAGAAAATCTTATACATAAGTATATTCTTTTGCTTATTTATTAAATTTTCTTTTGCTCAGAAAGCTGTTGAATTAGAAAGTTTATATATAAAAGATATGTTAACTGATTCCACAGTACCAAAGGGTATGTGTAGTGACGATATTGTTTGTAGTTCAGAGTTAACAACTCAATTTTATAGAGAGAATAAATTTTTGCCAGTATGGAGCAGTAATGGAAATTTAACTTCAAAAGTTAAAGATTTTATAACTGTTATAAAATTATCTTATGAAGATGGCCTAACTCCCAAAAAATATCATATTAATGAAATAAACGCTATTTTAAATAAAATTAAAAGCAATAATAAAAGCATTTTTGATTTTTCTTCAAATAATTTAGAAAAAAACTCTGATTTAATTAGTTTATTAGGAGATTTAGATTTATTATTAACTGATGCATTTTTTCTCTATACTTCTCATCTTGTATATGGTGAAAATATTATAATTAATAAAAATAAAAAAAGAAAAACTTTTTATTTTAGTCAGATGTTTGATAAGAAATCAGTAGATTTATTTCAAGAATTTAATAATGCATTAAACGGTGATATTAAAGATGTTTTATCTAATTTGGCTCCTAGCTATAGTGGTTATATTAAGTTAAAAGAAAAACTTTTAGAGTATTTAGATATTGCTGATAATGGAGGTTGGAAAAAAATCCCTTCAGGTAAAAAACTAAAAATTGGAGATCACGGGATAAGAGTATCATTATTGCAAGAAAGATTAAGGGCAACTGGAGAACTTGATATTAACGAAAAAAATATTGAAGATGATGCTGTTTTTGATAAAAGTTTGGAAGAGGCTGTTATGAGATTTCAAGACAGCCACGATTTAGATGTTGATGGTGAGGTGAGCACAGAAACTTTAAAAGAACTTAATATTCCAATTGCAACACGTATAAAACAAATTAAAATTAATATGGATAGGCTAAGATTGCTCCCTAATGATTTAGGTGAGCGTTATGTTATAATAAATATCCCTAATTTTTTATTAGAAGTTCATGATAAAAATCGTTTAATATTTAATATGCCAGTTATTGTGGGTAGAGTTGGGTGGAGAAGTTGTATTTTAAGCAGTAAAATTATAAATATGGAAATAAATCCTTATTGGTATGTACCAAGAAATATAGCTATTAAAGAGATTTTGCCTGAACTTAAAAATGACCCTAATGTTTTAAAACAAAATGAAATTCGCACGTTTAAAAAAATGGATGGTAAAGATGTAGAAATAGATTCTTCTAAAGAAGATTGGGCAAATGTTGAATCGAAGAATTTTAGCTATTTATTTCGTCAAGACCCAGGAGTTTTAAACCCTTTAGGTAAAGTTAAGTTTGTATTTCCTAATAATTGCACCATTTTCCTTCATGATACTCCTTCACCTGATTTATTTACTTATTCTCGTAGGGATTTTAGTCATGGCTGTATACGTATTGGTAAGCCGTTGGAATTGGCAACTTATCTAGTAAAAAACCAAACTCCTTGGACCAAAGAAAAGTTATTAAGCAAAATAGAATCAGGAAAACAAGAAACAATAAAGTTAGCTAATCCATTGAACATATATGTTATTTACGAGACAGTTTGGGTAGATGCTAATAGTATATTACAATTTAGGGAAGACATTTATAATATGAATAATTTTCCCGTTGCGATAGATAAGCCTGATAACGATAGTGATGAGGATTAATGTGAATCTAAAAACCCCTTATATAGCATTAAACCTGATAGCGTTTTACTGTCGGTTATTTTTCCGCTATATGCTAATTTGAAGCACTCTTTAATTGGCAAAGTAAATGTTTCAATAAATTCTCCGTTATCTAATTGTTTTTTGCCAGCAGAGAGATTTTCTGCAAGATAATAAGATATTTTCTCATCAGAATAACCGATACAAGGTAAACATTCGCCAAGTTTTGTCCAGTTTTTAGCAGAATATCCAGTTTCTTCGCGAAGTTCTCGAATAGCCGCATCTAATTCAGCCTCATTATCATCAATTTTACCTGCAGGAATTTCTATCATTTCTAATTGAACTGAATGGCGGAATTGGCGTTCTAAAATAATTTCATTATTATTAGTAATTGCAATTATTGCTGTTGCTCCGGGATGTTTAATATATTCATATACAAAAGTAGAATTATCAGGATATTGAATTTTATCTCTAATAATTTTTAGAAAATTACCCGAAAATACTAGATTAGATTCAATAATTTTTTGTTTTAAAGTTAGTTTATTATTCAAGGATTGAATTTTCCTCACAAAAGAAAAGAGATTAGTTCAATAAGCCGGATTCTGTATAAAGCAATCATTCATCTAGGCTTTGCATTACTGTAAAGCTCAAGCAACCTACCCGTATTTGTAAATGTGCAGGATAACACAACAAACACCTATTTGGTCTTGCACCTGACGTGGTTTTGCCTGCCTTAATTATCACTAATTAAGCGGTGCGCTCTTACCACACCTTTTCACCCTTACCTATAACAAAGTTATAGGCGGTTCATTTTCTGTGCCACTTTCAGTTGCAGCTAAAGAACTACACCTGGGAATTACCCAGCGTCATTATCCTGTGGTGTCCGGACTTTCCTCTAAGTTTAAAACTCAGCGATTGCCTAAACTAATCTCAAGCCTATATTTTATCATATTTTATGATAAAATAAAGATTGAATTTGCATATAGTATAGTTTTAGTTTATTTCGTAAGACATTATGCAAATTATATTGTGTAAGTTAGTATGGTATAATTTTGGCGAGTCGTGTTTTATCCCACAACTTCTTCAAGTTTATTTTTGTTGTCTATAGTTTTAAATGGCTAGAGTCATTTATAATAAAGTTTGACCTTTTAAAATTTTATAATAAACTAGCAACTGCTAATATGTTTATATTTATACTATAATATATTATCAACTTTAGTTTCAGTATTTTGAAAGCTAAATCGTCCATTAAATCATATAATTATGACATTTATAAATGGTTCTTTATGGATTACAGGGTCT
>CAYZUJ010000066.1:0-2735 GCA_964481375.1 uncultured Neisseria sp.
AAAAAATTTAAAAACTGGCTCAAAAGTTAATTTGGAAAGATCGATTGCTACAAATGGACGATTTGGAGGGCATTTCGTTTATGGACATATTGATGGGATTGGAAAAATAAAAAAAATTACAGCTAATGGTAACACTTTTACCTATGAGATTGCAATAGCTGATTCCCTATTAAAATATTGTATTTTGCGTGGCTCTATAGCAATTGATGGCATTAGCCTAACAATCTCTAAAGTGAATAAGGACTCTATAGAAGTGTCCCTTATCCCTCATACTATAAAAAATACTATTATAGGGGAAAATGTTGTGGGAAGCTTAGTCAACCTTGAGTGTGACATAATAGCTAAATACATTGCTAGCTTTTCTCAACAATTAGAAAAATCTACTTTAATAAATAAAGATTGTCTTTTTAAAAATGATTTCATTTAATAAGGAAAATTATGCATAATAATATTGATGAAGCTCTTCAAGATCTTAAATTAGGTAAAATTATTATTGTTTGTGATGATGAAGCACGAGAAAATGAAGGAGATTTTGTTGCGCTTGCTCAATATGCAACTGTTGACACAATTAATTTTATGATAACCCATGGTCGTGGGTTATTGTGTATGCCTATTACAAAAAAATATGCTGAAAAATTAAATTTTCACCCTATGATTTATGATAATAGTGACAATTTTTCTACTGCATTTACAATTAGCATTGATCATATTTCCACAACCACAGGAATTAGTGCTCATGAAAGATTAATGACTATTAACAAAGTTCTTGACCCAACTTCTTCTCCTAAAGATTTTCGTAGGCCTGGACATGTTTTTCCTTTAATAGCTAAAAAAAATGGCGTTCTAGAACGAGCAGGACATACGGAAGCTACTATTGATTTAGCAAAACTATGTAAAAGTAAACCTGCTGGAATTATTTGCGAAATATTAAATAAAAATGGCACCATGGCAAGATATGTTGATTTAAAACAACTTGCAAAAAAATTTGATTTAAAAATTATATCTATTAAAGATTTAATTAATTATCGTAAAATAAATAATAAACTGATAAACCGTGAAGTTGAAACAAAATTGCCTACTCAATATGGCAATTTTAATATAATTGCTTATTCAAGTATTATTGACAACAAAGAACATATTGCACTTATTAAAGGCAACCTATCTAATAGAACCGAACCTATTTTATTACGTATTCATTCTGAGTGCTTTACTGGTGATATATTTTGCTCTTTACGATGTGACTGTGGAAAACAATTAGAAAAAGCCATGAAAATAATCGAAAAAGCTGGAGTTGGTATTATTATTTATTTAAGGCAAGAAGGACGCGGGATTGGCTTAATTAATAAACTACACGCCTATAACCTGCAACAAAAAGGCTATGATACTGTTGATGCAAATAATAAATTAGGATTTGCTAGTGATTTACGTGATTATGTTGTTGCTGCAAAAATTCTCAATGATTTAAAAATTAAAAAAGTAAAATTACTAACAAATAATCCAGAAAAAATCTATCAACTTGAAAAATACGGTATTAAGGTTATTAAACATATAAATTTACAAGCTAGAGTAGTCAAGGAAAACGCAGCTTACATAAAATCCAAAATTGAAAAATTAGGTCATTTTTACATAATAAAAAAGGATAAATTATGATATATGAAAGTCAATTAATTGGCAAAGATTTAAAAATTGCTATAGTTGTAAGTAGATTTAATGAGTTTATTACAAGTAAGCTCTTATCAGGTGCAATTGACGGATTAAAACGTCATGGAACTGAGTTAAATAATATTGATACTATATGGGTACCTGGAGCTTTTGAAATCCCCCTAATTACTAAAAAATTAACTAAAACTAAAAAATATAATGCAATAATAACTTTAGGGGCAATAATTAGAGGTTGCACAAGTCATTATAATCACGTATGCAATGAAGTTGCTAAAGGTATTGCTACAATAGCTTTAGAAGAAGAGATACCAGTTATTTTTGGTGTATTGACTACAGAAAACATTGAGCAAGCAATTGAAAGAGCTGGCACAAAAGCAGGTAATAAAGGTTATGAAGCAGCGATTAGTGCTATTGAGATGGCTAATTTAATAAAACTTATGGATTAATCTTTAAAGAGTTATAATTCCTACTGCAATATTATAAATAAAATGGAATTTTATGACAAACCTAAAAAATAAAAGTTTAATATCAATAAATGATTTAACAAAAAAAGAAATTTTAGACATTATAAATACCGCTAAAAAATTCAAAAATGGTCTAATAAAATCTTCTTTAACTAATAAAGTTATTGCATCATGTTTTTTTGAACATTCTACTCGCACTCGTATGTCATTTGAAGCATCAATTGCAAAACTTGGTGGTAAAACTATAGGTTTTGCTGATAGTAGTTCAACTTCATTAGCTGGTAAAGGTGAAAGTTTAATTGATACACTTAAAATTATTAGTGAATATGCTGATTTACTTATTATACGTCAGCCATTAGATGGAACTGCAAGGCTTGCAAGCGATATTTGTAATATCCCAATTATTAATGCTGGTGATGGTGCAAATCAACACCCAACCCAAACACTTCTTGATTTATTTTCAATTGAAGATAGCCAAGGTTCTTTAGAAGGGATAAGTTTAGGCATTATGGGCGATTTAAAATATAGCCGAACTGTTCATTCATTAATTACAGCAGCTCAATTATTTTCTATGAAATTATTTTTTATTTCACCTCCTTCATTGCGTTT